>CAZDTO010000013.1:0-19112 GCA_964508395.1 uncultured Gammaproteobacteria bacterium
ATCTTATCCCACGAATAATCTTTCACAAGTTTTCTGCCATCAACTTTAATTTTAGTCGCTTTTATTAACGCATTGCTGTAGTCATCAGGATCTCTTACATTACATAAAAGCGGCCAATCTTTTCCCAGTAAGTACTCAAGATTCTCTTCCCGATTGGCAACTACCGGCAATCCGGATGCTAACGCTTCAAGATGGACTATGCTCCATCCCACCTCCCAAGGAGCTGAGAAAGCAAACACATCAGCTACCCGATAATATTTCGGAAGTTCACTATGTTCAACACCTACAAACTGAAATCTTTCTTTGCCTAATAGCTTATCTGCTAATTGAACCAGGTAATGTTTTAGCTGACCATCTCCCACAACAAGAAGGCTTCCTTTTTTTAATTTCGCAACTGCTTTAATTGTAAGATCCACTTGCTTTTCCGGCACAAGCGCCGATACCGTAAGAAAAAGAGGCCGGGGAAGATTGATCGCTGTATGGTCACCCTTTGGGGTAAACCTTTTTAGGTCAGCGCCTGATGGGATAAAGGTAACATTAAGTTTTGGAAAGTTTTTTTTCAACCATTGAGTGATACTTGGAAACAGCGAAACATATACGTTTGGCTTTTGTCGTGCAATAAGAGGCTGCATACCACCAAGTGTCGCATAAACAAATGGTGTACCTTTTATCGCCCTTATAAACCTACAAATCAAACTTCCCCATATGCCATTTGCCGGAAAGAGCAAATCTACCTTTTCTAAAAAAAGTTGCGGCAGACAGGCGATACTAAATGAAAACATTTCGATCTCACTTGGATTCAGGTGGAATTTATCAAGAGTTTTGCGCAAAAATGGAAAAACATAAGGTATCTGAGCTAACCACTGCTGTTGTGGTATACATGATACTCTTTTTATAACAATACCTCTTCTTATCAAATCATCTAGTAACGCAGACTCGTTGTTAGACTTTCTCACCCAAACAATCACATCAAAATCTGCGTGCAACCGCTTGGCAAGTTCATAGACGAATATTTCAGCTCCTCTATTGATTAGACCAAGCCGCGGAATTAAAAAACCAATTCTCATTTTTTTCATAACTGGTTAAAATATTCTCCGAGCGAAGGTCGCCTCAGGCGACCGAAGTCTAGAAGTAATAGTTCTCGACTCACTACGTTCGCTCGAACAATAATTGATACTAATTAGCGAATGGCTTGTATTTAGCGCTCCCATCTTTAAAAACAAATACATTGCTTTTTCTAATATCAAAATCTTCCTCCAGAAAATCTACATGCAGTGTTTTAGGGTCAAGTTGCGTGGCTATAAACTCTTTGCTTTTAATAATCGACTTTCCTTCTTTATTTTTCTGAGGTAAAAATAATATAAATCCATGCTCGCTTTTTAACATCAAACTCTTTTCATTACGAACGATTGTGTCTGCTTGTATACCAATGACTTGAGGTGTAATTATAAACTCTTGCGTTATCTTATGACCTAGTGAGTATTCTATTGCTTCTTTCATTCGAACACGATATATATAAACACCATCTATACTATCTGGAAAGTTAATAAAATAGAATTTTTTTTCTTTTTCATTATCGCGAATAACTTCTGCTATTTCTTTGGAAATTTTTTCTGCGATTCTTCCTGCATGCAGCCATCGTTCATTTTTTTGCATTAACAATAATCCACTGAATAATATTATGCATGCGATAGTTGCCCAAAGAATTATTCTTATCGGTTGATTTGCATTTTTTAACCGTTCGTCCAGGGATATCATAAAGCTACTTAACACCAAAATAAATGCAATAGAGGGCAAATAGAGATGTCTCTCCTGTGTAGGTATATAAAACGTAGGTAAAAACAATAAACCAAGCAATATGCAATAAAACCAAAAAATATGTTCTTTTATAACAAATGTTCGAAATAATTTTTTTGCGAATATCCTTAGGGTAAATAAAATAACAAGGATCCCGCAATACAACTTAAAAACATTGTTGATAGCAAAAGATGCATTCATATAGCCAGTGGATGCATAGGGATTTGCTGTATGCATTACGATACTTCGAATAATAAAATAAACACAAAACACAAAAAATAGAGAGAGTAAAAAATACTTGTATTGACGATGAAACATCTTTAGATTTATCCGTTGATAAATTAGTAAAAATAGAATAGCAGTAAGTGGCAACGTCATTGCAGAATCAAAGCTCATAAGGGCCAGTAAAAATGTCACGCATGCGATACCGGCCCACATGATACTTCTTGTTCTGCTGTATCGTATGACTGATATAAACGACAAAAGGTAAAATGTTGTCATGACAGTGTTATACATGATGTAATTCACTGCTTCTGAATGAAACGGAAATACAGCAAACAATAGACTTGCTAATAATGCAGCTTTTACATGACCAAATGAACGGAGAGCAATCACACCAACAAGGAGTGCATTAATATAATGAAATATTAACGAGGTCAAATGAAACGTTATGGGCGACGTAGGAAGTACAACTGTAATAAGCCACAATATCCAACCGACGACAGGTCGATAATACGTGTTCAATTCTATACCACCGAGTTCAAATGGAAAAAATAAACGAAACGAATCGATAAAATCCAACCCGATAACGACTCTCCACCACTCATAATCATCCGCAACAAGATAGGTAGGCAAAATTCTGTGGTAAAGAAAAACAATAATTATGGCAATAATAAGACACCACAAAAACAAAAGGCTATACTTTCTCATCAAATAATTTAATTGCCCACATTTGACTGGCATGGACTGGTGTCGGATGATGTTGTAGATCATGAGAAACACTACGAATATCAAAATGATAGTCTTTCAAAACAGTGCATGTATATCCTTTTTTTTCTAAATCATCAGGATGCCAGGAAGATTGATGTTGCTGATATTTGTTTTTCTGTTGCGTTCGCAGATTACCAAATGCCTTCCATGCGTCATCTACACAATCATAATCATGTGGATACCAACCAACTGGTGTCCAAATAATGATTTGCTTTCTCGCTATTTTTTCAACCCGGGAAAGCACCTTGTCCCCTTCCATCTTTGTAAAATGCTCCAACACATCAATTAAAAGCACGATATCAAATGATTTAGATTTAAAATAGTAATTCAATTTTCTAGCATCTCCATGGACTGTTTTAAATCCAAGCCGTTGACATACCGATAAATAAGGTTGGAAAATGTCAAAACACGTAATATCGACACCGCGAAAACGACGATCCTTAAGTTTTTGACACGGTCCACTTCCTAAATCAAGTATCTGCATTTCCTTCCACTGCGGGATCATCTGTTTGATAAGGAAACCCTCAATCTTCGTTCCTAAAATGTCATTCTTGATATACGCCAAAAACCGCATCAAGTGTGCAGTCAGTTTATTTTCAGATAGCAATTGTTGGAATGGGTACATATGGTAGGTTTATTTTTTTTGTATAAGAAGCTTTATAAGTAATCGGATATCTAGCATTAAGCTTCTCCTCTCTATGATAATAAGTATCGCAAGATAAAACAGCATCCCTAAAAATCCTACCTCCACCAATCGGAAGATTGAATCAACAATAATTACCTGCGCAATGACATAGGTCATTCCTGCTGTTAACAATGAATAAATCAGATACGGCATAAAATACGGAAAAACTTGTACATCAATATCTTCTTTCAGTTTCCGAAGTGGTATGAAATAAAGCAACGAGACTACGATACCTGCAATCACGACACCATTATAGTCCCAGATCAGTATAAAAACCGGGGTTAAAATCCATTGCACTGCTGTCCAGATAAGTGTCGTATTGCGAACAAACTTTGCATGTCCAAGTCCCAGAAGCACTTGCATAAAAATAGATGATAAAATCAAAAAAATTCCCTGAATAATAGACAGGTACAATGTCAAAAGCGCTGGCAACCACTGCGGGGATAAAGCAAGTGATATTAATGCAGGAGCCAGTGCAAACAATATGCCCAAAAGCGGCAAACTGGTCATGCTAGAAAGCCTGATTGTTTTTTCAACTAAGCTTCGCAATAATTTTTTGTTTTTTTGTAAATACGAGGAGGAGGCAAATAAAAGCCTACTGATGATATCAGTCGGTGCAAGCCCGACTTGTCGTATACCACCCATTACCGTTACATAACCGACTGCCCTGGGTCCTGAAACTATCCCTACATATCCTGGGATTACTGCAGAATTAATCGCTGATAGGAACGCCCCCTGCTGATAATGAAAACCGAAGCGTGATAATTGTCGTAATATTTTTCTCGAAAAAAATATACCAACTGGTAATGGATTAAAAATATATAGCAAACAAATTCCTATGCCAATACCGCTCAGAGATCCTATCGCAAAACTCCCAATCCCCCATCCGAAAAGAGCAAATACTATAGTAATTCCCTGCGTAACAGAAAGTGTTATCAACTCAATAAATGTAATTTTACTATACTCAAGTTTTCTCTCAACAAGTGCCATTAACAACGCATATATATTCGCGAAAAGAATATAGATACTATAGATTCGCAACCAATAAATTTCGTTCGTACCAAGCTTGCCTTGATAAACAAAATGAAAAAAAGGAGCAGCGATATATATGCAAATGATAAAAATCATTGAGGTTAGAATAACTGTTGTCAAAACAGTTTGAACATCCTCCTTTGATACTGGTTCTTTTTTTTGAATCAATGCCTGAGCCAGTCCACCATTCGTCAAAATTCCGAGATTAAGAATCAGAAATGAAACAATCATAAACGCGCCAAATATTTCTGGGACCAGGATACGCGCGAGAAGAATATTTGATGAGGTTAGAATAAGTTGATAAAGGACCCGTCTAACACTTAATATAAATACCCCGTGTGCTACTTTGCGTTTAAATAGACCATCTTTCCCAGTTATATTCATAACAGATCACTCCCAGATTGGTGGCTTTTTCATGTATTTCTTTTCTAGCAGACCAGAAAAGAAACCAAAATCAAACACTAATTTAAAAATGAGAAACTGCGGCTTTTTATATCGTAAACCATCTATTATCCCTCTTCGTAATGAATTAAGTATAGAATATCGTAAAAAGTTTTCTAGACCCGGTTCTGCTCCACCTCGTCCCCTATAACGCGCAGAAAAAAATACTTTAGATAGACTTGCAGGGTTGTTGTGGAAACATACAGCCCCATGAGCTGCAAAACTTCCTTTAGGCAAATTAAGCTTATCAAGAATTGTTATATCGTTATTGAATCCAACGTCTGAGAAGCCACCAGCTTTAAAAAAAAATTTTCGTTTTATTGCACGTATATTGTTTGTCTTGTCTGACGTATTATCAGGCATTCGTTTATGAAATGGGAGATAGCTATTGATACTCCAGCACTGCGACCATATATTCTCAGTGTTGCTGACATGTTCATCTTTAGTAAATGACGCTATTGATTTTTTATCAATGATGGGTTTTATCAATAAATCAATATAATTTTTATCAAAATACATATCCGCATCAGGAAAAACAAGAATATCTCCACTAGATCGTTTTGTGCCATAATTTCTAGCTTTTGATTGCCCGATATGATTTTTTTTATATATTTTGTAAATAATATTTTTCTTCGCTACGGCGTTTCGCAGTTTATATAATATATTCCAAGTTTTATCTGAAGATCCATCGTCGATAACGATTATCTCGGATGGTAATAGAGCTTGACTAAAAAGCGATACTATACATTTTTCTATATACTGCTCTTCGTTGTGGGCTGAAATAATAACTGAGACTTTGTGATTCCTCATATCTTATTTTCATATTTATACCATTTTATAACTCGTTTCAATCCCTGCTCAAGTGAAATCTCCGGTGAATATAAAAGAGATTTTTTAATTTTTGTCAGATCTGGACAGCGTCTGTGAGGTTCATCTTTAGGATACGTATTTGGATACGCAACTGTTCTTATGTTAATTTTATATTGAAACAACGAAGAAATAATCCTGGCAAGCTCAAGCATATTTATTTCATTTTTATCATTCCCAATATTATAAATCTCGCCATCTTGCTTGCTCATAAGAACCTTAAAGAAGCCGATCACTGCATCGGTTATATAGCAAAATGTTCTGGTTTGATTGCCTGAATCATAGACAGAGATCGGTTTTTTCCCAATTGCGCTGGTAAGAAAAGTCGGAATGACCCGATAATCATCAGGAGACATGCCCGGGCCATATATGTTAAAAGGACGGACTATTTTTACAGGTACACGGTAACGGGAATGGTAAACCATGCAGAGTGTCTCCCCTAACCTTTTGGATTCATCATAACAAGCGCGCGGACCGATCGAAGAAACATTTCCCCGGTATATCTCAGGCGTTGGGATAAAATTCGGTTCAGGATCTCCGTATATTTCACTTGATGAGAAGTAAAGAAAACTCTTTACTTTTTTCCTCCGTGCTATTTCCAATAGATTTTTGGCGCCAAAAATAGCGCTCTCAATAGTTTCAATGGGATATTTCTGATAATATACCGGCGAGGCAAGACCGGCTGCATGGATAATATAGTCAATTTTCTCCTCAATATTAAATGCCTCAATGACGTTTCTTTCAAGAAATGTAAAATTACTGTCGGATATTTCTTGCGCGAATCTCTTCTTCCGTCCGGTAATATAATTATCTATTGAGATAACCCTGCAGGGCCGCTTAAGTATTTTCTTATTAAGAAGAGCAATCGCTCCGAGAATATAACTCCCCAAGAAACCTTCTCCTCCGGAAATAAGCATTGTTTTTCCACTTAAAAGATGAGCGTCTTTTTTTATTCCGTCAACGATATTACCAAGGTCTTGTTTAACAACAGAAACTCTCATCTCTCAAACAACTTTCGGTGTGGGGACAGGGATGATGAACTTGCCGTCCGCATCTTTGAACCTTTGATGATTTTGCATTATACTCTCTGCAAAATTCCATGCCAGAACAAGCATGTAGTCAGTCCGGTCAACATACATTTGTTTGGAGGATACAACGGGTATTTTTTTTCCCGGTGTAAAAAGCCCTTGCTTCCAATTGCTATCATCAACAACATAATCGAGAGTTTCTGTACCAATGCTAAAAAAATTAAGTAAAGTATTTCCCTTGGCTGGCGCACCATATGCGGCAATTCGCTTACCCTCAGCTTTTAATCTTCCCAGAAGCCTTAACAAGGCAATCTTATTCTCCTGAATTTCTCCTGCAAAAGCATGATATGTCGCCTCTTTTTCCAATTTCATTATCCGCTCCTGTGCGAGAAACTTTTCTACATTTTGTGTTGTCTTATGAATTCCGTCTTTATTTTTAACGAAAACGCGAATTGATCCTCCATGTACTGCAACCTTCTGCACATCAAATACAACCATTCCAAATCTCTGAAAGATGGTTATCAGTGTCCTAACAGACCAGTATGAAAGATGTTCATGATAAACAAGATCAAAATAGCGTTTCTTAAGAAAATCGATTAAATATGGTGCTTCAATAATAAATACCCCATCTTCTTTTAATAACACTTTCAGTCCGGAAATTACTTCATCCAGATTATCGATATGAGCAAAAACATTTGTTGCGGTAATGACATCTGCATTGCCATGCTTTTTTACAATTTTTCTTGCCAGATTAACAGTAAAAAAATTGGGTAGCGTTGGAATTCCATGTTTTTTTGCAAGACGGGCAATTTTTTTTGCCGGTTCAATACCAAGAACTCTTGTACCGGCCTTTTTAAATGGCGCTAGCAGTATGCCATCATTACTACCAATGTCTATAACAAGAGAATCACTATTAAGAAAAAATCTTTCATGGGTATCCGTTACAAAATCTTCAAAGTGCTTAATAAATACAGGAGACGTTGATGAAACATATACATAGTTTCCAAAAAGCAACTCAGGAGAAATAACATGCCCAAGTTGCAACATACTGCATTTTTGACAAAAATACACATCAAGAGGAAAGTATCGCTCTGGCTGATCTAATTGTTTTTTTGTGATAAATGCATTCGCAAGCGGTGTCGGGCCAAGTGTTAAAACTTTAGCCAATCGTCTCTGTTTACAAACCCGGCAGCTTGTAATCTTCCTACAAACATTTTTCATTACATTAAATCAGTTTTATCCGGATAGTGTCTCGCTCGTAATCCTCTCGTTTTCGCGGTTCTGTGGTGAGTGCAAGAAACACAGAATCTTGCAGAAACTTCATCGCGTGCTCAACCATTGGGGGCGTATGGACAATTTCTCCTTTTTCAACAATAACCTCATGTAGCTTTTTATTTTTTGCGTTGTGATTTCTATAGTAATATTCCATTTTGCCTTCAAGCAAAAAAGAGTAATGCGTATCGTGTTTATGATAGTGGTTTGCCCGGATCGATCCTTTTTTACAAGTAATTAGAAGCGCACTGGTAAATACTGTGTTTCCCTCCAGGAGATGTGACATCTCTCCTCTATCATCTGTATAAAACGGTCTGATTTTATAAACTGGCTTCATATTAGGTTAAACAATAACAAATCTATAAAACTCCGTCAATTCTTATTATTTGACATCGACCTACTGCCATAAAATATTGAAAGAAGTATTAGCATTTTTTCCCTCATCATGAGACCCGAAAAATGGCGCCGGCGGTAAAACGTACCATCTATCTTTTCAATCTCACCTGAATTGATAAGCCAGGCAATCCGTTTTTGTAAGATCGTTTCTTTATTATATCTTTTAAGAAGCTTCTTATACGTCAATCCTTTTTGCCCTGCTCTTGCAAGTTCTTGCAAAATCCGTACATGAATTGAAGAATCAATGTTAAGATAAATGCCAAGGATATAAAAAGCAGCAAGGAGCGTATTGAGAAAAAATAGAATAATTATTGTCGGTAAAGAGATATTATAAGTCCACGCAAAAATAACAACGCTAAACATTCCAAGTATAAACCCTGCACGCATAGCACGAAATGGATAGGTTGGATATTTTCGAATCAGAAACGAAAAAGCAAAAACAAAAATTATGCATCCAAAAAACGCTACTCTAAGTATAAGACCATCAGCTGTCATTATCATACCTCCTCAAACCCATAATCAACCCACAAACTGCAATTAACTGACTTATCAGAAGACCCTTTCGGAGAATAGCGTATGTATTTCCGCGCCGGCGGACAAGACCAACATCGACAAGATCATCAAGACGAGTAAGAATCAACTTTTTTTCATCGAATGATCTATACATTTGTATTTTTGACATTTTTTTCTCCTTCTCAAGCATCCATACAATAAGATAAGCTGTGCTGCTGCCTCCCAACAAAGGAATTGGAGATGCTGTCATAAGAAGCAATGTCAAAAGAATATATATAAGAGTTGACGTATATAAAAATTCTTCTTGTGACAAAAACAGTATGGTCATAACAAGTCCAACCAGATATATAAAAAAGGAAAAAAATACGTGAATATTCATCAAGCGTAGTATTCTGACGATAACAAGCTGTAAAACAAACGTGAAGAAAAAAATCAACAATGCAATAAATATTGAAAACATAATCCTCACTTCCGTGCTAATACAACATAATCGATAGTTAGATGTTTTTTGCCAAATGGCATTACAAATTTTCCAATCAGATTATTTACAACAATAACCATGTAAAGGGGTAACTTTAAAAAAACATGTCGGCATGCAAGTCCGTATAGCTCAACGTTTAACAATTGAAGTAATGTACTCCAGCTTGTCAGAGTTGGCTCCACATCTACTTTAGCAAACCCGGTGAACAACTCATGAAGACCTTCATTTGTCCAGCGATAATAATCATGCGGACATGGATGATGCATCCAAATGCCATGTGTTGTAAGGATCACAAATCCTTTTGGTCTTAAGACTCGTTTCATTTCTGCTACCACTTGGGATGGATATTGACAGTGCTCCAGTGTCTGAAAACTTACTGCCAGATCAAATGAATTATCTGTAAGCGGAAGGCTCTCGCCTGAAGCAACTACATCAGCTACGCGGGGATCAATATCAACTCCGACATATTTCCTAGCATATGGTGAAAAAAGTGAAAAGTATGGCTTAGCTCCACTTCCTATATCAATAATGTCTAATTTTTTGCTCTTGATTTTCCTGCGAACTTTTAAAAAGCCTAATAGAATCTTCTGCGACAATGATGAGTAAAACAAATAATCGTTTTGAAAAATGCTGGGCCTTAAATCACTTTTTCGGTTCGCCCAAAAATCTTTTTCAAGTTGCTGTAAATAATCACGAATCATAATAAAGACTGGTATAATTTATCTATCCTATCTGCAATCATATTGCGATCGTAGCACCTCCGCACCCTTTGCAAACCCTGTTGACGCATGCTAGATCTAAGATGCGAAGTTTCAAGAACTTTTTCAATTGCATCTGCAAGTGCATTTATATCTTTCGGCGGCACCAAGAGCGCTGCATTTCCAACCACCTCGGAAATAGAACCAGTTTCAGAAGCAATAACTGGAGTACCACATGCCATTGCTTCAACCAATACCAATCCAAACTGCTCCTGCCAATTTTCTGTAGGAATACTCGGCAGGACAAATACATCTGAAGCCAAGTATACCTTATTAAGAGTATCATATGGTAAATGCGGTATGAAAATAAAATTATCAGATAATCTCTCCTTATGCGCTATCTCTTTCAACCAACTCTCTTCATTTCCTGCTCCTGTCACTAAAAACATGATACCTCTCTCTCTTTTTTTTACTATCTTCCTTGCTGCAAAGAAAAATTCACGGATTCCTTTCTCACGCACCAAACGCGCTGCAAAAAGTACTTTTTTTCTATTTATCGGGATGCCAAAATGCGACATAAATCTTTTATCACCTGTTTGAGGACAAAATTGATCTAGGTTGATACCAAATGGAATAACAGTAATCTTCTTTTCTGACACACCTTCTTCAAGAAGCACTTTTTTTGCCATATGCGTTCCGGCAATAAACCAATCTGCTCCGATAGCAATTTCCTCTTTCATTCGACGCTGAGCGCTATGCTGTTGATGTAAGCCAGAAATATTTTCCCAACAGGTAACAACTACACGTTTTACCAAACCCTTTTTTTTCGCTCTTACCGCTTGAAGTGTATAGTAATTTGTTCTTTCAACAGTACTGACAATATCATATCCTGATATTACCTTTTCCAAACCAATTATTCCCTGGGGATCTCCAAAAACGTAGTACAGCATTGCAATGCCTTTTGGGACCATCGATAATGCTTCGCCAAAACAAATCAGCTTCCTTGTCTTAATAGGTAAATTAAATTCATAAGCACCCTTTTGCGATCCAATTGCTAAAACTTCATACTTATTAACAAGCGGTAAATAATTTTGCATTTCTCCATTATTAAGACTAGCAGCCCTTACAATGGCAACCTTTTGCACTTTCCTCATGCTTTCTTTCCCATCCTCCCTCTATAAAAATCAAACACGCCACATAAATACACATACGACTCTTGCCTTTTTGCAGGCTGCAGGACAAATCTTAAAATCTTAATAATAATCAAAAGAAGATTATTTCCATGTAGAAAGATTTTCCCCAAAAGTCCAGTGTGCCTATGAGAAAAAAAATTAACGTTTCTTACAAGGTAATACAACTTGCTATTTTGCGATTTCATATATGCTGATCCTTGATGCCATACGCGTGCACTAGGAATAAGTACAATATGCAATCCTTTTTCTTTTGCACGCATACAAAAATCAGCATCTTCCCAGTAGATAAAAAGTTTCTCTTCAAAACCGTCAAGCTTTGACCAAACGTCTTTAGAAAATAAAAGAGCGCATCCTGAAAGCCAGTCAACCTCATAAGGACTTTTTAAACTTTTTATTTTCTTTGTAGATAAAGGAGTCATTCTACCAAACTGCTTATTAAACCTGACAGGCAGGTCGTACGGAGAAAGATTGTTGGGACTGCCAAGAGTAAATACAACTGGACCCGTAACGCCAACAGCTGGGTTTATCGAATAATAATCAACCAGTTCAATAAGCGAGTTTCTATCCAGCCGGATATCGGGATTAATAAGAAAAATAAGTTCTCTTTTTGCTTTTTTAGCACCAACATTTACCGCCTCACTATAGCCTATTATTTTGCCACTGTTAACGACTATTGTTTTTATGCCTGGCAAGGAAAATTTTATCGGTTGCGAGCGCAGCTTAACAAAAATTACCTCAAATTTTTCCTTTGGATATTTAATCGCAATAATGCTCTTTAGAAGATAATGGGGAATATTTTTATAACCAATAATTGGAATTACAATCGTTACGAAAGGATACGTTTTATTCACCATAGGGACGATGTGGTTTCGTCTTTTTTAGACATATAACATCCCTTACTTTCTTTGTTGCTCGCGCAGGATTACCAACCATCACTGTATTTGGATTTACATTTTTGGTTACGACACTCCCTGCACCTATAAGCGCATTTTCTCCGATCACAATATTAGGGAGAATTGTAACGCCGGCTCCGATTTTGACAGATTTTTTTATAATTGGCCCCTTAACACATTGGTCTTTTACGGATGAGTTTATATTCGGATGCGGATTGTCTGTGCAAATAACTCCCGGACCGATAAAAACATAGTCTGCAATTACAGCTTTCTCTAAGAAACAGAGCGAATGAATCCGTACATTATTACCAATCCTATTCTCAACTTCAATCGTGCTATTTGTACCAATACTTACATTATTTCCAACCTTGTTGTCCTCGCGGATCAATACATTATGCCCGGTTTGAAAGTTATCGCCAATTGTTACCCCTGCATAAATCACAGTGCCACTTCTAATCACTGCGTTATCACCAATCACTGTTTTTAACTGTCCATCTTTTTCACCCTTTGGCGGATGTCCAATTTCACTACAATCCTCAATTATGCAGTTTTTGCCCAAAATTACATTTTTAAAGATTTTTCTGCTCATGAAAGTTTTTTTAAACAGACTACATTATACACAACTGTATCCGATATAGTATAATGCTTACTGTTTCCGCCTCTTATGAATATCAGTCATATTCCTTTTGCTAACCTGCAAAAACAATATAGAGAAATTCAGCCAGAAATTAATCGTGCAATAAAAAGAGTGCTTAATAAGCAGCTCTTTATTCTAGGCGAAGAGCTTGTACAATTCGAACAAGAATATGCAAAATACTTGGGCGCGAAATATTGTGTTGGCGTAGCCTCTGGTACTGATGGATTGCTTCTTGCAGTTTCAGCGTTAAATCTTGGCAAAGGCGATGAGGTAATAACACAAACAAATGGTTATATCTCAACTGCTATGGCTATAAGCAAGGTTGGTGCAAAACCAGTACTTGTCGACTGCTATCCAAAAACATATCAAATCGATATTGAGCAAGTGGAAAAAAAAATAACAAAAAAAACAAAAGCTATTCTTCTTGTACATCTATATGGAGCACCGGCTGATATGCTCAATCTAATAAAACTTGCAAAAAAATATAATGTACCTATCATTGAAGACGCATGTCAGGCGCATGGTGCGACATACAAAAACAAAAAGCTCGGGACTATTGGTGAAATTGGCGTGTTCAGCTTTTATCCATCAAAAAACCTTGGCGCGTATGGAGATGGCGGAGCAATTGTCACAAACAAAAAAAAACTTTATAAAAAACTCATTATGCTACGAGATTACGGGCAACCCAAAAGATATTATCATCATCTAATCGGATATAATAGCAGGCTTGATGAGATGCAGGCAGCGATCTTGCGGGTAAAACTGAAATATCTGGACCATTGGAATAAACAAAGAAACAATCATGCGACCCAGTATAAAAAATTGCTTGGAGAAATAGTAAATACCCAGATGATTATCGATAATAGCGTCTCAAATTACCATTTATTTGTTATTGAGGTAGATAAACGGGATAAACTGCAGAAGTTCCTGTGGAAAAATGGCATTAGCACATTAATCCATTACCCCGTCCCCATCCACATGCAAAAATGTTACCGGCATCTTGGCTATAAATCGGAAGATCTCCCTCACAGCGGCCGGTTGGCAAAACGGATTCTGTCTCTTCCAATGTTTGCGGAATTAACTAACGCTGAAATTGCTTATGTAGTCAGGAAGGTAAAGGAATTTTACTCTGTTTTATAATTCTGTATGGCCCAAAACCTGCGATGAAAAATAATGTGACAAGTGTCATCCCATACCCCAGCCATTGCTTCCACGAAGGCCCATGAATAAGCGTTATATCAACATCTCCAGAAGGTGGATAGAGCATAAGAAAACCTAATGGGTCTCTCCCTGTTTTTATTTTTTCTAGTTTACCCTGAGCTTGGCGAAGGGCTCGCCATCCTGGATCCGCAGTCATCTGCACCAAAATCCCCTCCCCCTTGTCAATAAAGCCCTCGATATGATAAGTATCATTGTCTACCATGCTAAACGAAATGTCGTTAAGACTTGAGTCTTCAACCCAGGATGCATAGGCAAAAAGATGCTCTTTATCATCTGCTTTCCGCGGAGGTATAAGGCTAGCAGCCTCTGACAAGGTCACTGGTTTTGCCAATGATGGACGCTTCAGGTCAATTGCATAGATTGTATCTGTGCCTCCGCTATATGCAACCTCATAGTTTTCAAACCGCTGCTTATTAGTCATTTCATTATAGAGCTCACGTGATCCGGCAATTACAGCATATTTTGCATTCATCGTAACAAGCCAAGCTCGTACAATCTGCGCATCTTTTCCGTTTACCATCTGATAGTGAATATGCTCAGGCCAAAAATGTGTTGCTGCCTGAAAAAGTCCACCCCGATGCTGCCATATATTGGTAAAATAGTTAAGGTAAAATCCATAATTTCCTGTTAAAAAAACTCGTTCTACTTTTTTTTGGTCTACATGATCACCTAACCATTGTGCAATCTCATATTCACCTGTTTTTGTAAGATCAACCTCTCCTGCTGTCACGTTTTGCGCCACTGGAAAAAATGGAATTGCATACAAAACAATACCTCCTACACATGCTACCCCAATGACATTCCCAATATATAAGGCCATTCTCCGCTTTCTCCCAAAATAATCAATCATCCTTCCGATGATCACACCGATAAGTAAAGAAAGGCTCAAATCTACTTCTGTCATATACCTGAGCGCCTGGGGAAGTAGTTCTATACGCCTATAAGCCTCTTCATGAGGTGCTGAAAAATAATATCCTCCAACCACAGTAAAAAGAATAATAAACCAAAGGAAAGCGCTCATTACGCCAAAATCACGTATAATTCGAGCAGTCAATAGATACATGATGCCTAACACGAGTACTGCGCCAACCCATCCCCACGGGAAAAGAGACAAAACAAGCTTTGTCGTCCCTCCTCCTTCTGCAAAGAAAGTGGAAAGAAACGAAAGATTGTACCAGAACGATATCATACCCAGGGAAAGCAGCCCGGTTGTAACAAAATAAAAGAAACTTTTCCATACCGCTTCTTTTCTTAGTGCAGTATCAACAAACGCCATGGCGACAAAAAGAAGCAGACAGGCAAACAAACCAATTGCATTGCTTAATGCAGTAAGGCCCAAGAACAAAGCGGCAAGCACCTGGGTACGAAAACGGTAGCGCTTCAAGAGACGGGCAAAAAAGAAAGCGGCGATAGGAAGAAAGATTAGTGAAAAAAGATGAGGTCCTTCTCCCCACCGCGCAAGGATAACAAACCGGCGCGGATCAAAAAAATTCTCCGAGAAACGATCCGAAGCCACTTCAGGCAGCAAAAAATAAAAAAGTGTCGGGCCTATCGAATAAAGAAGGCCTGATACCAACCCTCCGATAACTGTGCGGGACAATTGCCATCCCAATAAAAATACGCCAATGGGAGCAGCAATGAAAGCAATGCCCGTAAGTAGTCTATATGACTGCCAAAAAGGAATATTAAACATTAAATGGATAAATGCCTCAAGCATCGGCAGAAGAGGGGTATAAAAAATATGGAAGGGAAAACCGAAATACCAAAACGGCATCCATGATGAATGTCTGGTCAAAAAAGGCAATGGAAAGCCGAAATCAACAATAAATTTCCCCATGGAGACATATGACACTTCTATTGAACCTATGTTTGCAGGTCCGTTCTTACCAAACCAGGAGACGATTATCTGATAGTTAATAAAAAAGATTATTCCAATGCTTATAGCAGCAAAAAGAAATGATAGGATAAACGAAATATATTTTTTTCTTTCCATTTTTCGATATTTGTTCGACGGTTGCGATACCCGTATCGGTAAACGTAAATTTAAAATTTTTAATTTTTAATTTGAAATGAAATCTAAATTTGAAAAATTAAATTTTAAAACATTTAATATTCATTGAAAATTTCAAATTGTAAATTGAAAATTAGTATCGGACTTTTACTTCTAATCAGATACTGGCTTCGTTACCTTGACCGGTTTACGAATTTTCAATCTATAAACCTGTCGTCTATTATAAGAAAGATCAAAAAAGATATCACACCAATCGCAATAAACTCGATCATCCCAAGTGAGTCAAGCGATGGAAAGCCAAATGTATAATCACTTAGCGCTATCTGCCTTACAATAGATTCAATACCGAATGCTATTAAAATGCTGCTTGCAAAGAGACTGGAACGAAGCAGCCAAAAAACTATATTGTCCATCGGTGTCTCTTTGGCGTGGGAAACGACAAGAATTCCTTCCTGCGCAAGATACCTGCTTAGAACTGTTGCTGCAGGCTCACCTGCTTTCAAAAGATACGTACATGCGACACACTCTTCTTGACGCGTAAGTACATGTTCAATTTTTTTAATGTTTTCTATGTCATTGCTTTCTATTGCTTCGAACAATGATGCCAAATGATTCTCGCATAATTTTATTTCGGTTCTATCTTCCATTTCTGTATGTTATATCTTTCCCCCCGCGTATTTGGCAAATGGGAAACGAAATAAAGCAAGGACAAGCACGCAAAAGACAATAAACGACATGAAACTTGCCCCGATGAAAAAGATGTCAATTCTAAAAACTCGCTCTATGTTGCCAATGCCCGGAATAAATGTATTGCTTATCTGTGCCTTTATAATTGAATCTCGTGCAAGTTTTCCTAAATACAAAAGTTGTAATCCGAAAAAGCCAAAAATAATTGAAGGAAAAAAAATAGCCAGTAAAAAAAGGCCAGTGTTTTTTATTTTTGACAAATAATTCCGCATTACCATTTCTACTAAAAGAATGCCAATCACCGCAAGAAAAAACGACAGTGAGAATGCAAGTTCAATAGTATATCTTTGCGGTGTAAATATTCCTGTAGTATGTATGCTTTTGCTTACCAGATACAAAGCAAGATAGGCTACAAGAAGAGCAGAGCTTATAAATATC
Source organism: uncultured Gammaproteobacteria bacterium (assembly GCA_964508395.1). Lineage (GTDB taxonomy): Bacteria > Patescibacteriota > Microgenomatia > Levybacterales > UBA12049 > CAZDTO01. The sequence goes on from CAZDTO010000013.1 coordinate 17,281, forward strand.
GGCTTAAGCTTCTCTCTGCCATCAAAAACTAGAAATGAGACAGTCCCTATTACTGGCAACACAGGAATTGCAAGGGGCAGTACTGACCATGAGGCGATAAGTGTCCTTTTCACATGTGACATGATAAAAATCTGTGTGATAATGGTTGGATAGTACCAGAAAAATGAAAGAGCAAATGCAAAGGCAAGAAGTAACAACAACCGTGCAAACTTAACACGAAAGTTACCTAAGAATCCCTCCGCAACAGCAAGAATTGTGTAAAAAATAAGCAGGTTAAACATAACAAACGGAGAAAGAATTGCAATGATTGCAGTCCCCAAAATAGCAAATATTCCCCATATGACTACTCCTGTTGACAGAAATGCTTGAACATACAAAAGAAAGAGAGGAACGAACGCAAAGACAAAAGCATGCGCGCCGTCTCCGTTGAGAACTGCTCCTACAAGAGGAAAAAAGTGAGGCGATAAGGGATTCGGAAGGATATATAGCAATGTCGCGAGTAACGCTGTTAATTCATGACGCAACACAATTTTACGAACAAAAAGGTACATGCTTATCGGAGCAAAGGAAATAGCAATAGCAGTTACAATTGAAAAGAAGAGCGATGTGTGAACAATACCCAATTCAGATAGCAATTCGGAAACCGCTACAAAGGCCGAAGAATTATATGCACTGGTAACATCCTTTCTAAACAAGGGATATGCAAGAAAAACATTAGCGCTTGCTACGAAACACATCAATATAAGTGTTGTCTTGTTTAACCTTCCGCCTCTCCACCAAAAAAACGCCCGGTGCGCTCTCTCTGCAACCTTGCTTTCCCAAAACCGGTTTGTCAAATCAATCCCTTTTTTTCCCTTATCCATAATCCTTACGCTTTTGTATGCATATTGTTGCTGCAGAAAAAACAAACTGCCCTGTTATACTTGGGGGAAAATGCACACATACTCATATCTACAAAGCCATGGACAATAAACCCAATACCGATAACTACCATCGGTATTCCAAAAATAATATCAAACGGCGCTCTTTGTGAAGCAAGCATATTCCCTCCCGTTGTTGCAAACGCAAGGCCGGCAATACTCCATACAAATGCTTTTGCAAAACATGAAAAAAACGTGATGATGACATGAAGCCACGTATGAGCCTTGTTAATCGTCATTTTCTGATAAGCCAAAAGATCGTCTTGAAAAGACACGGCTTAAAAATCGACTTATAGATTCATGGTACAAAAGGGCAAAGCAAAATACAAGGCTTATGAATATAGGCAAGGCAATCTCCAAAGTTTTTCGGCTAAATGACAGGACAAATTGTTGTTCTCCGCTTTTCTCTGGTGTTATCGCTATATTGCCAAACGCATCTTTATCAATCCTCCCCTCACCCTTAACAATCCTCCATGAAGGATGATATGCTACCGCAAGGGAAACCACTTCCCCTTGATCAGTACTGAATTTTAGCGTTAGAACATTTGGTTTTAGAAAAGCTGCATTCGCTGGTCGCTTAATGTATGAAACGTAACTGGCAATCGCCTCTTTGTCGTCCCCACTTCTTGGTTTTTTTACTTTCATAATCCTCTCATCTGCGATACGGGCAATACCAAAGAATTCATTATTGTTCGAGCGAAGTCGAGAACTATTGCCTCTTGAAACTTCTCGACTCCCCCGATATTCATCGGGGTCGCTCGAAGAATAACTAAGTAACTCAGATTTATTAACTTTATAAAGCATGTCATTCTCACCTGCAATGTTTTTAAAATACCTACTCTCAAACTTCGCTGGCACTTTGAAATCCCGGAAAACTTCTTCTGAATCATCCTTATGTACTAAAACGTACGG
>CAZDTO010000014.1:0-18832 GCA_964508395.1 uncultured Gammaproteobacteria bacterium
TCACTACAAAAATCTCGTGCATTTGCACAGGATTTTTGTAGAAGACTTAGGTAGGTTCGCTTCGAATCTCGCAGTGAGCGCAGCGAACGGAGATCTTGAGGAGCGTAGCGACGTAAGGCTGTCCGGCTCACTGTATGTCTACAGAGCATATAGAAGTAAAGCTGCCAAATGGTTTTAAGCCATATGCTGAACTGGTTAAGAATGCAGAGGCAAGGGTCACTATGGAATGGCGACCTTTTTTCACATGGTATAAAAACCTTCCTCTAGCTGCTAAGGAGATCGCAGATGGTTGCGGCATACTGCCGGATAATACTCCGCAAGTTTTTACCACTCTTTATGAAAGAATTACGATAATAGAGAGAGTTGCAGGACATTTGACTGGTATATATCCAACTTATAATGAAGTTCTACAGCGTGACCCGGCAAAGGTAAAGATACAGTCAGAAGCAGAAGTTGAAGGATCAAGAAACATAAAAAGGCCTTTATCCCCCATTACGCGCTTTAAATCTTGGCTATACAGATAGTCCCTTCAAGCTCCATCTTGCATAGAATAATACTTCTTACCACGAAAGTCAAAGAGATATTCTTACCTAAAAAAGATGCCTGGGTCGATGTTGGACTCAACTGCCACCGCAATATCTTCTTTGGACAAAAGGTACCGCTCAATTTTGTAGCCATTAGGAAATGTCTTAACTGATTCAGGTTCCTTTTTTATGTGCAGTAAGTTAATTCTCCACCAGCTGTCCTCCATGTATGGATTGCCTTTGGCAGGAGGAGCAATAACTAAATACGTTACCTGTTTTTTCTGAAAGTAATAGGTTTTTTTCGTAGAGCGTTTTTCCATATAGCGCATCGCGTATTTGGGTTTATATCCGACAATGTCGGGAGAATAGACAAAATAGCCAAACTCATTTTCTTTGCCGCTAAATACATCTGATGCCATATTTTTTAGAAATAGCCACGAGTTTTCATCTTTTCCTATCATACCGGATGATGCAGCCTTGGTATCCTGTATTGCGTTAGCTACATTCATAAAAAAAATGATAAAAAATAATACGGTAAAGCTTTTTTTGAAACGCGAGGTAATTCCTGATGAAAAGATAAGGAATACAAATGGGAAAAGAGGAAACAGATAGAAATATAAAAGACCTCCGGCATTAAGATTACTTAAGATTAAATATCCAAAATAAAAATAAAGAAAACTCAGGTATATAGTTCTGTATTTTTTATCTTTTACTTGAATGAAAATTATGCATGCAAAAATAAGAAAAATAACAAGATCACGGTAACCCGGGTCAGTTCGCAAAAATTCAACTCCGGTTGTCATAAACTGTATCCGCTGTTTAAACATCGAAACTATTTCTGGCTGGTCTCGCCCTGCTGATGTAAGGAAACTGCCGGTTTTTTTTAATAATAAAAAATCATGTCGTAGGTCAAAAACGATGAAATTAATTAGTGTTAGAAGAATTAATCCGTATGCTAAAAGATGGGATATCTTATGTTTTTTAATAGTTATATAAATCGCGTAGAGAAACGATAGAATGAAAAAGGGCACACCGATTGCCATCTGAAACTGGATAACCGCACCTGATATTAAAATATGAACAATGAGGTATTTTAAACGCAGTGTTTGCAGATACCGTATGAAAAAGAAAAAAAGCGCGGGAAGAAGCAACATCGCACCGTGAGGGTTATAAAAATTTTTCGCGTGGAATACCATATAAACAGAATTCATAAGGGTAAATAAATAAGCTGTTCTTGAGTCAAATAATTTTTTGGCAATATAAAATCCGGAAATAAGAAAGAACAGGACAAAGGCAATCCATCCCCAACCGACGAAAACAGGATTTCCGCCGCCAAGAACATAGGCAGGATAATTAAGATATGTCCACAATGGTCCGTGGAAAAGTCCAGTTGTTGAGCTTGGACCAATTAAAACGATCTTTTTTTGATGCAGCTCATCAAGAAGAAAAAAATCACGGGCAACTTCTGCTGAAAAGACAACATCATGATGCAAGACAAACCATGAAGATAGAATAAGATTGAAAATTATGGCAACAAAAAATAGAACCCGTAAAATTACCTTCACGACATCCCTCTCAGCCAGGGTCTCCCTTCATCCTGCGCAGCCTGAGAAGCAATGGTAAAAATAGACTTTTTCTGAAATTCTTTGATTGTTTTTGCTCCAGCATAAGTCATAGCGCTACGTAAACCTCCCATAAGTGAATCAATAATATGCTTTACAGATCCGCGCAGTGGCACCGTGAGACTGACACCTTCAGACGCACGAAATTCACCCGGCTCTATGCCATTATCCCTCATATATTCTTCAGACGCTTGTCCACGAACCATCTTCTTCTTTCCCTCAATGACATTACCCGGTGTTTCATCAGTTCCAGCAAACAATGATCCTATCATAACCGCAATTGCACCCGCTGCAATTGCTTTTGCGAAGTGTCCGGGCTCTCTGATACCGCCATCTGCAATAACAGGAATTCCAGCTGTTGTTGTCTCAAAAATTGCAGATAACTGCGGGAATCCTGTACCTGCAACAAGCCTTGTTTTGCACATACCTCCAGGTCCCACACCCACACGAGCGACATCAACACCAGTACGCTTATATGAAATGGCCTGAGTAAATGTCACGATATTACCGGCGATTACAAAAAGTCCAAGTTTTTTTTTAATTTCTGCTGCTGTTTTCTTCACAGTCGCCAGTCCTCCATGAGCCACATCAATAAGTACTATTTTCGCACCAACTTTTTTAAGATGCTGTGCTTCCTCAAACGCATGCTTCAAACCAATCGCATAGATACATGAAATATTCTCTTTTGTAAATTTACTACAAAGACTAAGCCGTTTTTTAAGATCTCCCCGGGGAAGCGTACCTATTGCACCCAAATTAGCCAATGTCCGGATCATTACTTCTCCTGATATCGTATCCATAGGAGCACAGATAATAGGTTTTTGAAGTTGATATGGTCCCACTCGTACTGTGGTGTCAACATGACTGCGCGATGTTATAGCTGAGACTTGTGGAACAAGTATCACATCATCATATGCCAATGACGATGGAAAGTGAACGGAAATCTTTGGCCATGTCTGCATTTTACCTAAAGCTGTATAAAATTGCTTAGACATAAACCCATCCCAATTTAAGCAATTATTAAAAATTATGCAAGAGGGAATATCCGGATACAATATCACTGGATGCTATAATAAAATATTATGCGTATTATCATTTTTTTCTTTATTCTCACATTTTATTTTTTTACTGCTCCGGCAAAAACAGATGCTCTGGAAGATCCACGATCGGTACCAAACAATAAGTTTGGCATTCATATTCTTTTCCCATCAGAACTTGACACAGCAGCCCAACTAATTAATAGCAGCGGAGGTGACTGGGGATATGTCACGATACCGATACAGGCAGGTGACAGAAATAGAGATACATGGCAGAATTTTATGAATGATGCAAGAAGGCTGCATCTTATCCCGATTGTTCGCCTAGCTACTAGAGGAGATTACTTCAATACAGCTGTATGGAAAAAACCAACCTTTGCTGATATCTTGGATTTTGCCAATTTTTTAGAAGACTTAAACTGGCCAACTAAGAATAAATATATAGTTGTTTTCAATGAAGTAAACCGGGACGATGAATGGGGCGGAGACGCCAACGCTAATGAATATACTGAAATCCTTGCTTACACGCTGCAGGTATTCAAGGAAAGAGATAATGACTTTTTCATAATCAGTGCAGGGCTTGACAACGCAGCCGGCAACGGTAATATGTCAATCAACCAATATAATTTTATACGCCAAATCCACTCATACAATCCTGATGTTTTCAAAAATATCGACGGCATCGCAAGCCACTCATATCCAAACCCTGATTTCTCCCAACCGCCAAATTTCAAAAGACCAACAAGTATCTGGAGTTTTCTATACGAACGAAATCTTATCAGACAGCTTGCCGGAGTGGACTTGCCTATTTTTATCACGGAAACCGGCTGGAAAAATGATAAAATAGACCAATCTACGATTGCTTCGTTTTATCAAGAGGCGTTCGCTACCGCCTGGAGTGATAAAGATATCGTCGCTGTAACACCATTTCTACTTAGGGCAGGCACGGAACCGTTTAAAGCTTTTTCATTTCTTGGCACAAATGACAGCCACACCAAATATTATCAGACATTCACTGACATAAAAAAAATAACAGGTTCACCTTCGCTAATATCTCCTCAAACTATAATTGCTATAATAAAAACACCGAATTATACAGTGAAACATTTTAATGAAACAAGCAACATGGAGTCCGATATCTCGCTTACAAACATTGCTAAAGATGCATTTTACTGGATTATGAAAATATAGAAATTAAGTATGAATTGGGAAGAAGCAGGCGACATCGCCAAAGAAATTATACATATCAAAACTACGCTAGATCTAACACATATTGATGTGTCACGTATTTACTGTTACAGAAGCTACGGATCAAAGGCGCGCGCATACGCACGCACGTGGGGTTTTCCCAAGATTTTTCAAAGAGCGCTTGGAGTACAGCCTGCATATGTTATTGAAGTCTTATCAAAATATTTCGATAAGCTGGATGATGATAATAAGAAAAAAATCCTTATTCATGAGCTTCTGCACATACCCAAAAACTTTTCAGGAGCGCTACTGCCTCATCATCACAAAGGAGGAAGAATAAGTATAAAAGTAAACGCACTGTTTAAAGAGTACAAGAAAAAACTATTGCTTAGCCAATAGTTTTAAACTTAAAAGTCAAAGTTCAAAAGTCAAAACTAAAACTCAAAAGTCAAAACTTTTTAGCTTTACACTTTAGTTTTTCACTTTGCACTTTGAGTTTTGCGCTTTTCTTTATGATTACCATTCTCCACGGCAACGATATAGTTTCCTCACGGAATTTCTTTGTTGAATTGAAAAACAAAGCAAAAGCTCCTATCTCTCTCCAAATTACATCACTTACGATAACTGATCTGGCACAAGCGCTAACGGGAGGAGAAATTTTTAGCAGTGAGACTACTATTTTTATTGAACACCTGCTTTCGCAAAGAAAAAAAATAACGCATGCTGAAGACATCATCTCATATATATTAGGAAATCCTGAAGCAGGAAATATCGTTCTCTGGGAAGAAAAAGAAATTCCGAGCACAACATTAAAGCGTTTTGCAAACGCGAAAGTAGAATTGTTTCGTATCCCTCCTATCATTTTCACCTTTCTTGAAAGCCTGGCTCCAGGTTCTGGATTAAAATCAATCAGCATGCTTGACAAAGTCCTTGCAGCATCAGAAGCCGAGCTAGTATTTCACTTGCTGATTAGACAATTCCGTATCCTTCTGGCGATGAGGGATGATAACGGTGGGTTTATTGATGAATTAAAAAGACTGCAACCATGGCAAAAAAGCAAGTTAAAACAACAGGCGTTTCGTTTCACACAAGAAGAGCTTCTTGAAAGTTATAATAAGCTCTATTCTATTGAAGTTGGTCAAAAAACCGGAATACTCTCAACATCCTTAAGAATCTCGATTGACTTTTTCCTCATCGAGCTTTAACATTGATAGACATGGGAACAATAGATCCAAAAATATTCAAGGCATACGATATCCGAGGAATCTACCCGCAGCAAATAAACGAAGATGTAGTTGTATCAATTATTCAGGCCTCATATAAATTTCTTTCTGGCAAGATAAACAAACATCCTATTACTATTGTCCTTGGAAGAGATATGCGGCTTTCCTCCCCTTCGCTTTTTGATATCGCCAAACGAACGCTTGTATCTTTAGGGGCCCATGTAATCGATATTGGCCTTGCGTCAACACCAACCTTTTATTTTGCAGTCTATTATTACCGCTATGATGCAGGCATACAAATCACAGCTTCTCACAATCCAAAAGAATATAACGGCATCAAGATTGTTCTAAATAGCCCTACAGGTCTTATTAAAATAGGTAAATCAACCGGAATGGACGAGATCAAACAAATGTCCCTTGCGGATATTGCGCTCCCTGTCGCCGAAAAAGGCAGTATTGAAGAAAAAAAAGATGTAGTCGAGGAAGAAGTCAATCATGCGCTTTCATTCCTCAAAAATCCTACATTAGGAACGTTTACCATCGTCGCTGACCCGGCAAATGCGATGGGGATAATGTATCTGAGAGCCTTCTTTAAAAAAAATCCATCGAAGCTTGTCCAGATGAACTTTGAGCTTGACGGCTCTTTCCCCGCGCATCAACCTGATCCCCTTGATTTTAATAATCTCGTTGACCTGCAAAAACGTGTAGTTTTGGAAAAAGCTGATTTCGGCCTTGCCCCGGACGGTGACGGTGATAGGCTATTTTTTATTGATGAAAAAGGAAACATTATACCTGCAACCATCATAACTGCGCTTATCAGTCGGGAATTGCTCAAAGAACATCCCGGGGAAAAAATCCTATTTGATATTCGCTACATACTAACACCAAAAAAAATCGTTGAAGAGTCGGGTGGTACATATGAAATTACAAAAGTTGGTCATGCGTTTATCACCGAACAGCTGAGCAAAACAGGCGCTCTCTTTGCCGGTGAGTCATCTGCTCACTATTATTATCACGCAAGTGGCAATGCAGAATCACAGGTTATTACTATCGCAACTGTTTTGAAGGTGCTTACAGAAGAAAAAAAACCGCTATCACAAATTGTTGAAGAACTACGAAGAAGCAACGAATCCGGCGAAATCAACTTTAAAGTCACCAATGCGCCAGAAATTTTGGAATCATTAAAACAAAAATACAGCGATGGGACGCTTTCAGAACTTGATGGGATAGCTGTATCTTATTTGCAATGGCGGTTCAATGTCCGTACATCAAACACCGAACCACTCCTAAGGCTCAATGTAGAAGCTCTTGATAAAAACACTATGGAACAAAAGCGAGATGAAATGGTATCATTAATAAAAAGCATCGCAAAGCAATGATTGATTTATCTCAGTTTGACAAGAAAAAATTTATCAACACTCCGTTTCTCAAAAAAATTGAAAAACCGTGGGGATATGAAATTATTTTCACGCCGCCTGATCTACCCTACACAGGAAAAATAATTCATGTTAATGCGGGTAAACGACTTTCGTTGCAAGTCCATGATAAAAAGCAAGAGAGCTGGATTCTTAAAAACGGTCGCGCAAAAGTTATTTGGGACAATAATAGAGGCGAACTTGTCGAAACAGAACTTGAGCAAGAGAGTGGATTTACTTGTGCGATCGGCCAACGCCACAGACTTGTTGGCATCACGGAATGTGATATATTTGAAGTATCAACACCTGAAATAGGTACAACCTACAGACTTGAAGACGATTACAAACGACCCGACGAGACAGAAGAATTAAGAAAAAAGGAAAGGACAAATGCAAAACTTTGATGACAAAGAAGCAGTTAAAAAAATAGATCCCCAGGATACAGTAGCGTCAACAGAAATGCTGGTGCAACAATGCGAAGCGGCATGGAATGAAGTAATGGCGCTTCCAATCAAAACTGACTATTCAGACATTTCCAACATTGTTTTCTGCGGCATGGGTGCATCTATTTATGGCGCACTCGTCCTTAAGGCAACTGAAGGAATAAACTCGCCCTTCTCAATTGAGCTTATAAGCGACTATCACCTACCTGCCTATGTATCTGGCAAAAGTCTTATCGTTCTCACCAGCTATTCAGGCTCAACTGAAGAAGTACTATCATGCGCGCGGGAAGCACTTAGTAAAAGAGCAAAAATGGTCGTTTTGACAAAAGGTGGCGCGCTTGAAGAGTTTGCCATTAAAAATGGTGTTCCTTCATATATTTTTGATGGCAGATACAACCCTGCGGGTATCCCCCGGCTAGGCATAGGGTACTCAATCCTGGGTCTAATAGGGCTTCTTTCAAAAATAAAGGTATTAAGCATTGAGGAAACAGAAATTGCGAATGCAATTATTCGCTTGAAGGAAAAACAGCAAGACATCAAAGTACAAGCCTTACATGATTACTCTCTATTTATAGATAAAGTCCCGGTTATTTTCGCAGCGCAACATCTATCAGGTAATGCACAAATAATGAGAAATCAATTCAATGAAACAAGTAAAACGTTTTCCTGCTATTACCTGATCCCAGATTTAAATCACCATCTCATGGAAGGATTGCAGTTCCCAAAAACAAACTTACAGTTTATCCTCCTTGATTCACCCACTTATGAAAAGAAGATAAAAACTAGGGTAATGCTAACAATCGACGTCGTGAAAAAAAATAACCATTCAATTCATGTCTTTCAAACCAGTGGATCTACATTTTATGACGATTTCTTAGAAACAATGTTGTACAGCAGTTATCTGACGCTTTATCTGGCACTTCACTATGACCAAAATCCGGCGGTGAATCCGTGGGTAGATTATTTCAAAAAGAAACTGGCAGAGGGATGATTCATCCAGTGCTCTGCTGAGCACTTACAGTACCTTCGGCCTTCGCAAGATAGGAACGAATTTCCCGCAAGAGATCTTCGGGAGTTAATTGGCTTTTTATCAAGTAACCATCTCCAAGACTCAATGCTTCTTTTATCTCGCTATCCTTATCAAGATTGGTCAGGAACAAAACGATTGGCTTTTTTACTGGCCGGTTAAGCTTTTTGAACTGTCTCATCACATCAATTCCATCAAGCTTTGGCAAGATAATATCAAGAAGAACAAGGTCCCATCCCCCACCCTTGATCTTAAGAAGACCTTCCTCGCCATCAACAGCAATATCAACTATATATCCTTCACTTTTTAGATACTCAACATACAAATCTCTTAATAATTGATCATCTTCAACAATCAGTATTTTTGCAAGGTTCATATTGATAAAGCCTATCAATAAAAAAGGTAAAAGTCAATACAAGGATATTAGAGTTCGTTTGGAGATAAATCTAACGAGTGATAACAATTACTTTCTGAAGTTCTGCACGTGGAGCTGTAATTGTAATTCTATTGTCAGTTGCAGAACTCTGGACGATTGTATAGTCAGTGAAATAAGTTGCACCAGCATCAGTACATATTGAGTTTAATGGACCCTCAGTACCAGTTGTTGGATCTATAGGCAGATCTGCTATATATCGCGGTACAAGGGAAGTACAAAGATCAACATTTGTTGCCCCAGCCGTGGAAGTAATAGTCTTTACCGTTGAATCGATACCTGCCGGTAAATTTCCATTATTATCAGCCGCATATGCATACACAGCATTCAAGATCGCATTAACGTCACTTCCCCTTTGAGTATTTCTACTTTGAGCAAACTGTCTTGCTGGATTAATAGCAATAAGGACAATGGCTAAAAGAATTGCGAGGATTCCAATTACAACTAAGAGCTCAACTAGGGTAAAACCTCTAATGTGTTTTGTATTTTTCATTAACTTAATACATCTAATCAAAAAAAAGTCCCGTTGTCAAGAGGTCAAAATTAAAAAAAATATTGATATACTTTATTATAGAAAGTATCAATTGTCGCTTATTGACAAATTTATACGAATTATCGTATAAATTATTATATGCTTGGAGTACTTTATAGAAAAGAGAGGGAAGTACTAGAATTTCTTGCTCAATTTCAAAATCACTACGGATATTCCCCAACGCTTATGGAAATTGCAAATGCAACCAAGCATAAAAGTGTCTCAACGATCCACGCAATCATACGTAGTCTGGTAGACAAGGGGTATATACAAAAAGTAGATGGCAATTCCAGAGTGCTTCGTATACTTGATGATAAACTGGCCACAACGCTTTTGGGCACCCACCCATCACTAGAACTTCCGCTCATGGGCTATATTGCTGCGGGCCAGCCGCTTGAACCACACACAGATCCTAATGCGACATTTCAAATATCAGCCTCCATGATCAGCGGCAAAAAAACCGCTTACGTCTTGCAAGTTAAGGGAGAGTCTATGATTGATGACGGTATCCATGATGGGGATTATGTTGTGATCGAAAAAGTCCATGAAGCGCAGGAAGGAGAAATTATCGTGGCAATAGTCGATGACAATCTTGCGACCTTAAAACGGTTCCATAGGGAAAATGGAAAAATTGTCCTTAAACCGGCAAACGCAAAAATGGACCCCATATATCCTAATTCTCTCAAAGTCCAAGGCCGCGTGGTCGGCCTCGTCCGCAGATTCTAACTTCCTTTCTTCTGTGTTAAAATACTAATTATGGGAATACTTTATGTTGTTGCTACCCCGATTGGAAACCTTGAAGATATTACAATTCGCGCGATAAAAATAATCTTCTCCGTAGATAGCATAGCTTGCGAAGATACAAGAAGAACCGGGCTTTTGTTACGACATATACAGTCTGTGTATCATAAGTTAACTTATGATACACAAGTAAAACATTTAGATAATATAGAAATTAAAATCCCGGACCTAATTTCTTATTATGAACAGAACGAATTCCGAAGGATCCCCGAAATTATTAACGCCTTAAAAAATGGATTGAACATAGCGCTCGTCTCTGACGCTGGTACTCCTGCGATCTCAGATCCCGGTTTTAGACTTATTAGAGAATGTATTAAAGAAGGGATCTTGGTTGAATCAATTCCCGGACCATCATCTGTGATCACTGCGCTTGTCTCTTCCGGATTGCCCACGGATAAATTTCTTTTTCTAGGATATCCGCCTCACAAACCTGGACATAGAAAACAGCTATATCTTAGCTTACTTCAATTATCTAAATCATTTCAGAACATTCAACCAACAGTTGTTCTTTTAGAAGCACCGCATAAGCTAGTAAGAACGCTTCAGGAGATTAAGGAAGTTTTCGGCAATATTGAAATAGTAATTTGCCGTGAGTTGACAAAAGTGCATGAAGAAGTAAGACGGGAGTCTATAAACATTTCTATTGATCATTTTTCAAAGAGGTCGCCGCAAGGTGAATTTGTTATTCTGTTTCATATCTAGACCTAAAATCCATTTTATATTGTATTGACAATGTATTAAGCAGTTGTATAATACTAAGGCTATGTCACGTGAACATGAGTATCCGATTCCAGACGATGAAATTACTTCCGATGATCTTTATCCAAAAGGTAATGTGCAAAATTCACATCAATACTTGTTCCCAAAAGATAATTTACAAAATCGGTATCCGGAGCTTTATAAAAAACACAAACATCTTATCACAAGACGGGGTGTGTTAAAAAAGGGAGTTTCAACACTTTTGACCATCACAGCTTTCGGGGCAACTGCCTATAGGGCTTACGGTCGTTATAAAGGCTGGCTAGATTTCATACAAGAGGAGCTAAAACCAGATGCTAACCCTGAAATTACCACTGATTCAATTTTTCTCCCCTCGCTTCCTAATGGATATCTTGAAGGTACTGCTCTTATTGATTTTACTACTCCTCTTCAGATTGACACTGATTCATTTCAGGACCGCCCGTTTGACCTTAAAGAAATTGACTTTCTTAACAGATATAGAGATGTGGATGTAAACCGTTGGTTTATAGTTCAAAATCCTTTTATTGATATAAGACAAGACAGCGAAGGAGATGCTTCAGGTTGGATAACACTTATTGCCTATATTGATAGTAAGTCGCAGGACTCGCTCACAGGCGGAAGCTATAGAGGAATATATATCAACCTGAGACCAAAAGATCATCAGTTTGCAGATGTGCCGTTCTTAGGCAAACCCCACAAACTTGAAGAGAGCACACCAGAACAAATAGTATATAATCCTGACTATGAATTTATTCGAAGTAGTGATCAGAAAGTGATTGATGGAAAAACGATTGGCACAATCTCACAAAACCCAAAAGCGCTTGATGATTTTCTTAAAAAAATCCTATAAGTCTTGACAAAACAACAATCGCAGTTTATAAGATGATATAGTTTATGCCGGTTAATGTTGAGCTTTCACGACGCCAATTACTAAAAGCAGCTGCAGGAGGAGCAGCGCTCGCGTTCGTCCCTTTTCTTGGAGAAAAAGGTCGAACAGCTGCACAAGAAGCCACACCTCAGCAAACACCGGAAACACATATTGAAATACCAAAATTTGAGACTCTGCAAGACCAGATCCATGGATTTACCGCACTCGTAACAGAAAATATGAAACCAGACGCACTGACCAGCCTTGGTTTGACTCCATTACTGACAGAGGAAGCACTGAAAAAACTGCACGACTCAGTAGACTTCATCACAGTTAAGGAAAACCCAGTTCCTGAAAATCCAGACGCCGTGTTTTTAGAATGCAGTCTGAAAACTCCAAACGCAAAATATTCGTTCAGTGCATGGTATGTGTACGAAGATACAAAACGAGATGGTCTATGGGAAAATATCGTTTTTGTAAGTGATGCGAAACAGGGATTACGTCAAAATGGAGATGATGTATCTGTTGCGTATGATAATTTGCAATCCAACGCAGAATTTTTCTTCAACCTTCCTGCAGATGAAATGAGTTGGAAAGACTTATCTGAATTCGCTCCAGAAACAGAAAAGGATAAGTATAAAGGATTGGGGATAATTGGGGAATGGCAAAAAGATACGCCTCTCACAGAGAAAATCTTACTTCAGCTTGAAGTAAATGGGTTTATTGGTTATACGCATTTTAAAGGAGAGCCAAAAACAACTCAGGGATCTCAAAATAGTCAACAACGAATGGCAAAAGACCTAGCAGTAGCAATTCAATGTCTTCAAAAATGGAACTTGAAAGAGCCTAAATTTGATAAGCTTGGAAGTTTTAATATTCCTCAAGTGTAGAAGTATCCCCGATTGGCTGGCCTAATTCTTTGGCTTTTAAAATCCGGCGCATGATTTTGCCTGATCTTGTTTTTGGCAGTTTATCAATAAATTCTACTTCACGAGGATATGCATGGCCTGCCAAATGTTTTTTAACAAACTCAGAAAGCTCCCCTTTCAGCTCCTCAGTAGGGGAGACGCCGGGTTTTAAGACAACAAAGGCTTTGACTATTTCACCTCTGACCGCATCTGGTTTGCCGATAACTCCCGCTTCCACAACTGCGGGGTGATCAATAAGCGCGCTTTCAACTTCAAATGGCCCTACCCTCTCCCCTGCAGTTTTAATAACATCATCTGCCCGTCCAATAAACCAAAAATATCCATCATTGTCTTTTTTCGCCCTGTCTCCTGTGAAATACCAACCTTTAATAAAATAGCTATCGTATTTTTCCTGATTCTGCCAAATAGTCCGCATCATAGAAGGCCATGGTGGCCGAAGGCAAAGATTACCTTCACTACCAACAGGAACAGCGTTGGCATCATCATCTAAAATATCTGCCGCAATCCAGGGTAATGGTTTACCCATTGATCCGGGTTTAACGGTAAGTTCTAGAGTGTTTGCAATAATTATCGAACCTGTCTCTGTCTGCCACCAGTTGTCATGGAATGCCTTACCAAAAACTTTTTCACTCCATACTACTGCTTCCGGATTAAGCGGCTCTCCCACCGAAGCAAGATAGCGTAGTGATGACAAATCGAACTTTTTAACTAATTCATCTCCTTTTGCCATCATCATACGAATTGCTGTCGGCGCGCTATACCATACTGTCACTTTGTGTTTTGCAACAAGACTGTACCATTTTTCAGCATCAAACCTTCCCCCATGCACAAAAGTAGTAATCCCAAGCGACCAGTTGCTCAAAATGGTATACATAATACCGGTCACCCATCCGGGATCGGCAGTACACCAGTACATATCGTTCTCTTGCAAATCAAGTGCAAGTCTCGCGCTGGCTTTCCCCTGGATAATGCTTGCATGGGCATGCACAACCCCCTTTGGCTTGCCTGTAGTACCAGAAGTGTAGAGCATGAATGCGAAATCTTCAGGTTCTGTATGGAGAGCGGCAAACTGTTCTGACTGCAAAAGTAAATCCTGCTTAAACTGCTCATCATCAACGATGAATACATCTTTCAGCTCAGGAAGTTCCGAACGCACTTGCTCAATCCGCTGCGCTAACTCTTTCGTCGTGAAAACAATTTTTGCCCCTGAGTTGCCCAACCGATCCTTCAGCGCGTCATGCTGAAATGCTGAAAAAAGCGTTCCTGCAATCGCTCCGGTCTTAACAATCCCCAGAAAGGAAAAATAAAGTTCTGGAATTCGAGGGAGAAAAATAAAAACTCTGTCGCCTTTGACTATTCCATGTGATGTTAAAAGATTAGCAAATTTATTACTTTGTTTGACAATATCAAAAAACGTGTACTGGGAAACCAATCCTTCTTCCGATTCATGCAAAAGGGCAAGTTTGTTGCCGCGTCCCTGCTCAACATTGACATCTGCTGCATTATACGCAGCATTAAATTTTCCATCGCTAAACCATACAACATCTTTCTTCCTCTCTTCCCAATTGAAATAATCCTGAAAATCTTTGTACTGCATGATCTATTTTCAGAGTAACATGTTTGCTATCAATAATTCAAGAGCTGAGATTGAACTGAGATAAATTCAGATGTTGAAAACGCAAAGTGTAAAGTGCAAAAGTAAAAACTAAATCTTAAAACTTAAAACTTAAAAAACTTTTGAGTTTTTAACTTTGGTTTTACGCTTTTAGTTTTTAGCTTTAAGTTTATCGTAAACCTAAACCATATTCGGGTGCTGATTACGGATTTCTTTGTGGATGATATTTCCATGTTCGTCAAACTGATAGACATAGACCTCTCCCGTTGCAATCTCAAGCTTCGTAATGTCCTCATCTGAAATATTTTCGAGATGCTTTACTAGTGACCGAAGCGCATTACCTGATGAGGAAATAATGACGCTTTTTCCGGAAAGCAGTTGAGGCTGAATGGTTGCTGTATAATATCCAACAACACGATCATAGACCCGCTTGAGCGATTCTCCTTCCGGAATAGGATAATCCCATCCCCGACGAATCTTACGAAATGTTTCATCACCAACTTCTTTTTGTATCTGCCACTTATTTTTTTTCGTATAAACACCGTAGTCTCTTTCGTTTAATGCCTTATTTTCTATTATCGGCATGGTCTTTTTTTGTAAATAGGCTTTCACAATATTAAGAGTATTTTTATGACGTTTCTGAACAGAAGTATAACCCAGATCTATAGGAAGATCCGCAAGCGTCTCTGCTGCTTTCTTAGCTTCGATGACTCCCTCTGGTGCAAGATCTGGATCATCACGGCCAGTCCAAAGACCAAGTTTGTTGTATTCTGAGATACCGTGACGAAGAAGAATAAGATACGCCATCAAAATTTTTAATTTTTAATTTAAAATTTGAAATGAAATATTAATTTTTAATATTTTAAACATGAAGATTCATTGAAAATTGAAAATTTCAAATTGAAAATTATGGAACATCATAATTTTTTAAGTTGACTTTCTATTTCCAGCAACCTGTTATACTTTGCAACTCTTTCTCCCCTCGCTGGTGCCCCGAACTTGACATAATCTGCACTAATTGCCACAGCAAAATCAGCGATAAAATCATCATTCGTTTCCCCGCTCCTGTGGGAAACAGCAATCTTTATACCTACACTTCTTGCAGCCTCAACTACAGCAAGAGCTTCAATAACAGTACCAATTTGATTTGGTTTAATAATAATTCCTCCTATGGCTTTTTTATCTACCGCCATTTGTAATCGATATGGATTTGTCACGGTGAGATCATCGCCCACAACAATTGCGCTCTGTCCAACTTTCTGGAACAGTCCTGACCAGCCCTCCCAATCATCCTCTGAAAAAGCATCTTCAAGGTAGAGAATATTGTACTTTTTAATCAACTCTTCATAGAAAGCGATCAATTCCTTTGGCGAAAGCGACATAGATTTGTCCTTTATCTTATATTGTCGGTCATCATAAAAATTATTTGCAGCTGCATCAATTCCCATGAATACATCGTATCCTAGACGATATGATGAAGCTCCTATTGTTTGTTTAATAACAGTAAGCGCATCCTCATTAGTCGCAAATGCAGGACCAAATCCTCCCTCATCGCCTGTTAACGTTACGAAACTACTCCGAGTCAAAGAATCTTTTAGGGCATTATAAAGAGAGACACCCATAGCAAGCGATTCTGAATAGGACTTAAATGTTGCAGGAATAACAAGAAACTCCTGCATATTGAGATTGTCGCCTGCGTGTTGCCCTCCGTTTATGACATTAAACATCGGTGTCGGAATCTTAAGCGGTATATTTTCCTCCCTTATAAATTCCCGTAAATAAAGATATGGTGGTAATACTGAACTCTTGGCTGCAGCCTTGCAAACCGCAATAGAAACCGAAAGCATAGCATTTGCTCCAAGCCTGCTCTTGTTTTGCGTACCGTCAAGTTCAATCATGACCCGGTCAATATCCTGCTGATGGTTTACGTCCATACCGATAATCTTTGGTGTAATTACTTTCTCAATATTCTCAATCGCTTTTAGTACTCCAAGACCATTGAACCGGCTCTTATCGTGATCCCTAAGCTCTACAGCCTCATAATTGCCGATCGATGTTCCGCTTGGGCATGATGCAATGCCCACCGTATTGTCCGAAAGCAAGACTTCAGTTTCAATAGTCGGTCGAGACTTGCAATCAAGAATCTCTCTAGCATGAATACTTTTAATTTTTGCCATGACTACGTCCCTCTTTTATAAGTTTTTTTTCAAATTCTGCAATAGCAAGCCTTGTCGTATCTATCGCATCAGGAGCAATTGAAACGCTGGTAATTTCCCATTCAATTAATTTTTCAAGTAGACTGGGATAAAGAGAAGGCGCCTGTCCGCAAATTGATGCGGTTACCTTATACTTTATTGCTGTTTTGATTGCGTGCTCAAAAGCCCACATTGCAGCATCGTCAAGTTCATTAAATTCCGGCGCAACTTCGCTATTATCACGATCTGTGCCAAGCATAAGCATGGTTAAATCGTTTGAGCCAATCGAAATTCCATCTATTCCAACCGTAATAAATTTTTCAAGCAACACAACGTTTGATGGTATCTCAACCATCATCCATAGCCGGAATTTATCTGATCGATAAAGTCCGGCTTTTGAAATAAGTTTTTTTACGGCAATAAGCTCGCGTACTGTACGAACAAAAGGAATCATTAGCCACAGATTTTTCAAACCTTTTTCATTACGTACCCGTTTAATTGCTTCAAGCTCAAGCATAAAAACTTCTGGATCACTGACATAACGGAAAGCACCACGGTATCCAAGCATGGGGTTTGGTTCAACAGGCTCGTACTCTTTCCCACCGATAAGCCCGCTGTACTCATTGGTTTTAAAGTCAGAAGTTCGGTAGACAACCGGCCGTGGATCAAACGCTGTGCAAAACATCTCCAATTGCTCTGCAAGTTTATCAATAAATATATGTTGTTTCCGGTCGGCAATTAGCTTCTTTGGATGTGTACCGATATTTGCCATCATAAATTCTGCACGCAAAAGCCCGACGCCATCGACGTTAAGTCGTGCAATTTTATCAGCCATTTCAGGCTGAGCCAGGTTCACATACATTTTAGTGGCTGTTTTAACTCCCATGCTCTTTCTCCCATATAGAGGAAGCATCGAGGTGGACGTTAGTAGCCCTCCCTTGTATACATCTCCATGCAGTCCATCAACAGTAACCACCATACCAGAATTAAGCAACGTTGTCGCCATTTTGGCACCAACCACCGCAGGGATACCAAGCTCACGGGACACAATCGCCGCGTGAGATGTCCTCCCTCCCCGTTCAGTAACAATTGCCACAGCCTTTCGCATCGCAGGAACATAATCTGGATTTGTCTGAGGTGCAACAAGCACATCACCTGTCTTAACGGCATTCAGGTCTTTAAGTGATTTAAGGATAGCTACTGGTCCTGATGCAATACCGGGAGACGCCGGGGATCCACTTACAATAAGTGGCAGTGACTGCAAACGTTTACGCCCCTCTTTTTCGTCCTTTTTTTTCTCCATAGTTGTGATGGGGCGTGTCTGGACAATGTAGATTTTTCCTTTCTCAATCGCCCATTCAAGATCCTGTGGAAAATAATAGTGTCGTTCGATCTGTTTACCTAATTTTGCAAGATCTGCGATCTGCTTATCGGTAATTTTCTGTTTTGCTGCAATACTTTCCGGCACACGCATTTCTTTATTCCTAGTATCTACTTTCTTAAGAAGTAGGGTCTGCTTTTCAATAACTTTTTGCCGTATGAAAAAATCGTTCTTTGCAACCTCATAGTGATCCGGCGTTACTCGTCCCTGAACAATCATTTCTCCCAGACCATATACCGCTTCAATAACAATTTTCCCTTTTTCGTTTGTTACTGGATCTATTGTAAACATTACCCCCGAGGTATCTGAAGCAACCATTTTCTGCACAACTACCGCAATGCCAACTCTAAAGTGATCAAATTGCTTATCATGCCGGTAAAAAATCGCCCTTGCTTCAAAAAGAGAAGCCCAGGCTTCTTTTACTTTGATCAAAAGATTTGCTTCACCTTTTACATTAAGAAATGTCTCTTGCTGTCCTGCAAATGATGCGGTAGGCAAATCTTCTGCAGTTGCCGAAGAGCGCACGGCTACAAGTGCGTTGTGAAAAATTCCCCCAAGTTTCTCATACGATAAAAACAATTCTTCTTTTAATTTGTCAGAAACCGTACCTCGCACGATTTCTTTTTTTATATGTGATGATACCTGCAGAAGAGAGTCAGGCCGCTCAAAATGCACAGTGGATAAAAGATGGCGTATTTTTGTCATCAGCTTATTCTGTCTTAAGAATGCAAAATATGCGGCAGCGGTAATAACAAACCCATAAGGCACTGGGAATCCTGCCCTGGCTATCTCACCTAAATTCGCACCTTTCCCGCCGACAAGAGGAATATCATCTTTATCAATCTCTGAAAACCATAG
>CAZDTO010000015.1:0-12341 GCA_964508395.1 uncultured Gammaproteobacteria bacterium
AACGTTTTGTATAAAGAATCAATACCATTTGCGGGGACTTATGAAAACGAATCCAATACCTGTGTTCTATATCGACAACCGCAAAGCAGTGACGATATAACGACATTGCATGAAGTGATGCATGCGTTTATAGATCAGGCAAATCCAGATATTCCTGACTATATAAAAACAGTTATCAGACAGCCAGAAAACAACCCGTTAAATTTTGAAGCTATTGAGACATACCATTTATTTCAAGAAGGAATTGCCACATGGGGATCCTGGGAAACTTTTTCTCTCATACAAGGTAACGACAAAGAAACCCGAGAATTCATACATATGGACGTAATGAAAAAACTTTTACGTATTACTGATAGAAGCATCGCAGAGGAAGATATCACGCAGCAATTTGCTCTTATAATGGAAAGGTTCAATCTTAGGAAAGACTTAATTAATAATCCAAACCTTAGAAATATTAAAAAATATCATATGCTTGTAAAGGATAGATCTATACAAACAGTCGTTTACGGTCATTATTTTGTCAATAAGGTTATGTCAGAGTTAACTGGCCAAGGAATCAGTGTTGGCAATGCTCTACGCACGCTTGTGCTCAACCCGCCCAACCAACCACCAACACTTGAAGAACTCAAGGATCCAATTGCCTTTAGTCACAATTTGATAAAAAATAAAGAGGCCTTAAACGATGTCTAAAGAATTTAAACTAGTTACTGAAACTATTGAGAAGAAAGATATGTAACACAATTAACACACCAGGTTTGTTATAGATAGACACATCGGGATTTACCACAACTAAATTATTCAAGGGTAAGATGTTTAATCTGATCCAATTCCCTTTGATAATCCACCTGGTCAAAAACAAATCTCTTATAATGTTTCACTGACTTGAAATGTTGTAAGACAACGTTGGTACTAGTAAAAGATTCTGTTTTTGCAGATATATAATCTCCGAATGATGACCATGGATAATCTTTGAGTTGATCTATCTCTATGATAAAAGCAGTTACCGGGTTCAAATGAATGTATCGAGATACGTGTATTAATTGATCATCGTTTTCTATTATGACTGCTTTAAACATAAATTGGAATAAAGATCCTGTTCTATGATATTTTGTGTTAAAGTACTTCGCATAGCTATTCTGAATATTTCTCATAAAATTTGAGGCAGAATTTTTTTTCAACAGTTGTAAAAGAAAATGTAAATGATTTGGCATAATGCAATAGGCAAGCATCTCTAGCATTGGTTGACTATTTAGAAGTAATTTGTAAACATGTTCTTTTTGTTCAAAAGGCAAACGGTTATAATGGGAAAATCGTAACGGAGGTTTTTCAAATCTATAGTACATAATAACATCTAACATCCTCTGATAATCTTTTATATTTCTAAAAATAGGAATTCCTGCAATGCTTCTGCTAAAGACGTGATAAATCTCACCTGCTACAAGAGGGGTCTTGCGATATGGCATACTATTATAGTATGTATAATTTACTTATGTGTCAAGCTACCACAAACCTGGTGTGAGTACTGACCCTCGATTCACCCTTCTCAATCTGTTATAATATAGGTCATGATAGGTGAAAGAGAACCTTTTGCAACAAAGGAATTAAAAGGCGTTCGTTATACAGAAAATAATGACTCATCGCTTCTTGAACAACACTTAGGCATCATTATCCCATCTCATCCAAAGACAGTGGTATTAACACCTAGGAACAGGCTTGCACTCTACAAAAATAACGAAAATTTTAGAAGAACGAAAAGATTTTCTCTAATCAACGTTGTACTCAAGGATTCAATAAAATACTTCGGTTACTTTTCATGCGAATTCAACACTTGTATATTAAGGGAAAGGCCAAATGATAGAAATCGTACTACATCATTTCATGAGGTAATGCATGCCTTTGTTCATCAAACAAATCCCGATATTTATTTAGAAATACAAAGTAACATTGCAAAAGGACTTCGCAATCATACTGACTTTGATTATGAAGCTGCGGAGGGATATTATATCTTTGAAGAGGGCGTCGCATCTTGGGGAGCACTGGAGGCTTCTACATTAATAAAGGAAAAAAATGTTGCCGCTAGAAATAAAGAACATCAAGGATGGATAGAAACACTTTTGAATGCGAGTAAATCAGATAGTATAGAACAAAATTTTAAAGAAATTAATGAAAGAGTCGATGCCTGGAGTAAATTATTAGATATTTACAGTCCGAGTTATAATAAAAACAGCAAGAAATACGACAAGCTTATGAAAAATCAGGCAATACAAGGCACTGCTTGTGGTCATCATTTTGTTAATCAAATAATCTCAAAATTAGGAACTAGTGGAATTAATACAGCTGATGCACTAAACTTACTTGTTATCCACCCGCCTGCATCTCCTAGAATGCTTGATCAGCTAGAAGACCCGGTTGCGTACGCAGAAGAATTAATCGTATACTATATTCGTGAATCCGGACGATTACCGAAAAAAAATTGAGCAGGATATTTTAGATATTATCGCGCAAAAGCTAACGACCGGGGAGATGACTGTCCAGCGCGCGCGGGAAATTGCTCAATTCGTCCTTGATACGCTCAAACCTCACATGACATTTGAACAAATCCAAAACATCGTATCAAATTTTGACCAGCACTTTCCAGAACTTGCAAAAGTGGCGCAGTCAGTCGTCAATGATAAACATGAAGTCATGAAAAAAACAATTACCAATCACGTGCATAAACTTTTGCAGGAAAACAAACTGGATGAAGCAGTTTCGATATTGAAAGGGGCACAATGACAGACGGTATTTCGACATTTGAAAAAGCGGCTGCCGCCTTTGACGCGGCGCCAGGCATCGCGACGCCGAAGCCAGCAGAATCAAGTCCCGGAATACTTGTGTCACCAAAGCCTCCAGAACGGCCAAAAGTTTTCGAACCAGAACCACAAGCAAGAGAAAGTGTTCTTAACCGCATCAAACAGGACGGCGATCCGGACATTATCACGCGTGATGTCGCAATACCGCCTGAAACTTCACCGGAAAAACATCTTCCTGATTTTGCAGGTTATCGGATTCTAGCAAGGATTATAGAGGAAGGATTGTGGCAATGCCGGGATAAAAATAACCGATATATATACGATGCTGATAAAAGAATTACCAATAATGGCAGATTGCTTGAAATCGCAAAGGGTGAAATAGAAGCAAGGACAAACACGCGCCCTCCACCGCAGGAATTTGACCTTCCTCCGCTTGAAACGTTAAAAGCAACTACACAAAAAAATATCGAACAATTTATATCAGAAGCAAAAGCGGAAGACATAGTCTCAGACAGCGTCATCGCGTTGACAGACAGACTGACAAGACCATCTGATATAAGGGTAGTTGATGAAGGACACGGAGGGCTAAATTTTGATTCAAGATGGGATAGCGGGAAGTTTCCGGAAGAACACGAACCACGTCCCGAAGTAACGCTAAGCACTTCCATTATTAGAAACCGGATGGACAACTATAGCAATGCAGCCAAGGAACTCGGAATAAATCTCACACAAGAACAGCTAATGAACGCTGCAATAAGCGCAGTCGCAGTACACGAGTGGTCTCATTCACTTGAAAGAGCGCTTGAAACACAATATCTTACGATAGCACGAAACTTGCCGGAATATGATGATAAACAGGATTATTGGCAGACAATTGGGCTTGCTAGTAACGTTATTTACCGTGGTGCAGAAAAAATTGCAGTGCCTATGCTGGCTCATACAAAACCGCAATATGCAGAAATAATGCATATAGAGCGATTCGCTACGGGGTTTGAATTTGAAGCAACAAGAATCTCACTTGTCGCAACTGGCGTATCCATAGAGGACGCAGAAAGGTTTGTGGCTAAACTCAGCCGCACTAGAAATGAAAGACTTGAGGATTTTAAGAGTCTTCGTGCTTCACTGCAAATGTCAGATCTTAATCTTGAAAGCTTTATGAATGATACACGCATTGCCCTACGACAGGCAGGTCTTAATCAAAGCTATATCCCTGGATCACTTGAAGAGATTGGCTATCTTGACGGCTATAGCAGGCCGCAACTTGCCTCAATGATACGACATGCGCAAGCAGAGGTATCGGATGTCCAAGGAATAAAAACAGCAGTTGTAAACACCCGCAATAAATAATATGTGGGTAGGCGAAAGAGAAACCCAACCAACAAACGAGCAAAATTACATGAAAATTAACGGAAGAGAAATCGCAACAAAAATCTACAGAGACCTCGAAAAAAGAGTAGGGGAGTTAAAAAAAAATGGAATAACTCCAACGCTTGCTGTGATGCTCGTGGGCAATGATCCCGCATCAAAAGCATACGTTGCCCAGAAAGAAAAGTGGGGGCAAAAAATTGGAGCCACTGTCGCTCTTGATTCATATGCAACATCTACAACAACAGAGGAGCTTCTTAATAGACTGCAAGTATTAAATCATGATGCAGCCATCCATGGCATCATTATTCAACGTCCGGTGCCATCATATATCAGTGGGACAATATTAACCAACGAAACATCACCAACAAAAGATGTTGATGGATTTCATCCTGATTCACCATTTGATCCACCGGTTGCCTTGGCAGTTGAAGAGATGCTCAAGTTTGTTTATGACAAAAGAAAACATAGTGAAGGAGTCATTTTTTTAGACTGGATCCATACACAACGAATTGCGATTCTTGGAAAAGGAGAAACTGCCGGCAGACCGATTCAAAAATTATTAACAAAGCGGGGACTTTCTCCAACGGTAATTGATAGTAAAACCCCCAACCCTGAATTTATTACCAAAACAGCCGATGTTATTATTTCAGCCGTAGGCAAAACAAACGTCGTTACATCAAATATGCTAAAAAACAGTGCTGTTCTTATCGGAGTAGGCCTACATGGAGAGGACAGCAAACTACATGGTGACTATGACGAGCAGGAGATAAAAAATACTGTGTCTTTTTATACGCCTACTCCCGGCGGCGTGGGACCGGTCAACGTCGCAATGCTCCTCTCAAACCTCGTACAAGCTGCTGAGGATCAATCCAATTAGCAGATGTACCAATACCCGAAGTGTCCTACCTAATCCACCTCGGGAACGAAAAATCAACCAAAAAGCCTTCTGAATCCTTCTTCGTACCTTTGAGCAGTTCTCTCAACAACCTCAGGGGGAAGCGGTGGCGCCGGTGGTTTCTTATTCCATCCAATTGAGGCAACATAATCTCTGACATACTGTTTATCAAGGCTTTGTTGAGATTTTCCAGGCGTATATTTTCTTGCATCCCAAAAGCGAGATGAATCAGGAGTTAGGACCTCATCAGCGAGAATCAAATTGCCATGGAAATCAAGTCCAAATTCAAATTTCGTGTCAGCAATAATAATGCCACGTGAGAGAGCATAATCCGCCGCAGTCTTATAGATTCTTAATGATCTTGCTTTAATTTTTTTTGACAGCATATGCGAATCAACATGCTGAAACTGTCCCTCAATAATAACTTCCATCTTCTCAAAGTCGATATTCTCATCGTGTCCGGAAGTTGCTTTTGTTGACGGGGTAAACACTGGCTTATCTAATTTTTGAGCCTCAACAAGCCCAGCAGGCAGTTCTATCCCGCATACAGCTCCAGTCTTCTTATACTCAGACCATGCAGAGCCGGTAATATAACCCCTGACAATGCATTCAATTGGGATCATGTTTAGTTTGTCAACCAGCATCGATCGACCTCTGAGGGATTCATTGTTAAAAGTTTTTGGAAATTCTTGAATATCAGCTGTTATCAGGTGATCCGGGACGCCAAGACCATGTAGCCAACGAACAGTCATTTGAGTTAATATTTCACCTTTTCCAGGTATTCCATTGGGGTGTACACAGTCAAAAGTAGATATTCTATCAGTGGCAACGATAAGAAGGCGATCGCCTAAATCAACGCTGTCTCTTACTTTTCCTTTATGAACTTTAAAATTTTCTTCGATACCAGGAATAATTTCCGATAATGACATTACCGGCTGTGGACGGTTGTTAAATCCTTCTTCCTTTAATAAAGGTTTGAGGTTTTCTGCGCTCATATCATCTGTTGATTCAACTTGCTTATTCTCCTGTCTGCATCAAGGACTTTTTCTGTTGACCGTCTCTGGTATTCAAGAACTCTTGCGGCAAGAAGAGGATCATTAAGCGCAAAAATTTTCGCTGCAGCAAGCGCTGCTATCTCAGGTTCTGCCGCAACAGTTGCTCCGATTCCAGATGGCATTCTTAAAGATGAATATATATCAACACCGGCAAATTTATCACTATATGGAGGTGCTGAAATAACTGGCTTTTGAGTATTTGCGTCTATTAATCCGCCTAAAGCATTTGATCTGCCCGCAACTGCTATATAGACAAGTTTATTTCTGTGATTGTATTCATCAAGAATCAGCAAAAGATGTTCTATGCTTTTATGCGCTGACGCGACTCTAATTTCGCAAGGGACATCAAACATTTTGAGTGTTCCTGCTATTTTTTGACCATGATCTAAATCAGCATCTGAACCCATGATAATTACCGCCAGACCCTTTTCTTGTTGTGCCAATCTTTCAGTTCTTCCTTCCATTATGTATTGCAGAATACAATGCTTCTTGCAAAAAGTCAATGTATAACTACATATTCATGCATATCACAATTTACAATATTGGTTCAGGGACATACGCTGCTGCTTGGGGATATTTACTCACGATCTGTTCGACTTTGTTGGTAAAGTTACTTATTTGCCGCTGTGCACTGCCGACAAATTCAATTGGATTTGCAATTGCTCCTTCAAGCTGTTTTTTTGAAAGGCCCAGACGGGTATCTTTTGCCAGACGCTCAAGTAATTCATTTTTTCCTATTCCCTGCTCACGCATTGATAAAGCAACTGCGACAGCATGATCTTTAATTATTTTATGTGCTGTCTCTCTTCCGACACTTTGCTCTACTGCCGCCATGAGTAAACGAGTCGTTGTGAGAAAAGGGAGATACCTATCAAGCTCTCTTTGAATAACTGCCGGATAAAATCCACAATCATCAAGCACTGTTAATGTGGTTTCAAGAATTCCATCAGTCGCAAAAAACGAATCAGCCAGAAAAACTCTTCTTGTTGCCGAATCGCTGACATCTCCTGCGTACCATTGTTCTCCGGACACATTCGCGGCCATGATTACGTGTCCAGCTAGAACCTCCTTTAATGCTTTAATCCGTTCACATGACCGGCTATTCATTTTATGCGGCATGGCAGTTGACCCTACCTGTCCTTTTTTAAAACCTTCAGTGAACTGTTCGTTGCCTGCCATGAGTCTCATTGTTTGCGCAAGACTTGCAGGTCCGCAGGCAAGCTGATAGAGCGTTGACACGACTTCAAAATCAAAAGAGCGAGGATACACTTGACCAACGCTTCCCAAAACGTTTTTAAAACCAAGATACTCTGCTACCTTCTGCTCAAGTGCATCAACCTTATCTTGATCTTTCAGCAATTGCAACTGGTCTGTCTGTGTCCCCACGGCACCCTTTATACCCCGCAGAGGATATTTGCCAAGCAGCGTTTCCAGTCGATCAAAACCAACAAGAGCCTCCTCGCCGAAATTTGAGAATATCTTACCCAACAAAGAAGGCTGGGCGGGAACGTTGTGCGTTCGCTCTGCGTAAACCTGTATACTATGTTCAAGTGAAAGACGGGCTAGCCGAGCAAGAGCCGCAACCGAATGATCACGAATAATAAGAAGGCCTTGCTTTATTTGCATTTGTTCTATGTTGTCTGACTGATCACGGGAAGTCATACCAAGATGTGCATACTCGTATCCTGCTAACTCATTAAACACCTCAAGCTTGGCTTTTTCGTCATGTTTTAAAATCAACTCTTTATTACGGATCGACTCTAGATCCACATTATCTTTTACATTCTCATACGCTTGTATCGCAGCTTCAGGGATATTCAAGCCAAGGTCTTGCTGAGCCTTCATAACAGCTATCCAAAGCCCTCTTTCACAGATTATTTTATTTTCTGGGGAAAACACGACCACCATTGGCGTACTGGGATACCGCTCAGCCAAAATATTGGAAATAAAAGGGCGCTCAAACCGCTGTTTAGCAATATCAGATTCAGGAGTCATACCAAAAGAAGATTATATACATGCAAGATAAAATCTGTCAATTATATATTTATTAACTGCTCGTTGACAAAAAAGTGCATAATCTGTAAACTCAAATCCCAAATACGCCCCTTTATATGTCAAACTCTTCAATCCGGAAAATAAACGGTAATTTTAGAGGAAAGGATATCCTATCACTTGAGCAGTTTGATGCTAATAGTATTAAAAAGCTCTTTACCATCACAGCAAAGATGTCCAAAATCGCAAAACATGCCCGACCATCTGATTTACTAAAAGGAAATATTGTAACCTTACTTTTCTATGAACCATCAAGCAGAACCTTTGGCTCGTTTTCTGCGGCAGTTAAACAATTAGGCGGAGAAACCGTTGAAATACAAAATCCACAACAATTTTCATCTGTATCAAAAGGTGAGACGCTTGAGGATACAATCCGAGTCTTTGAAGCATACTGTGACGCAATCGTAATCCGACACCCCAATATAGGTACAGCTAAAATCGCGGCTGACGAAGCGCAGTTTGTACCGATTATTAACGCCGGTGACGGAGTAGGCGAGCACCCAACCCAAGGTCTTCTTGACCTATACACCATATACGAAAAATTCCACAAGCTTGATATGCTTACTGGAGTTATTGCAGGAGACCTGCGCAATGGTCGCACCGTCCATTCGCTTCTCCAAGGCCTCGCCTTGGAAAGCAACAACAGAATATATCTTCTTTCTCCCAAAGAACTCCGCCTCAAAAAGGCGGATTTTTTTTATTATAAAAAATTAGGGCTTACTCTTATTGAGATTGATAATGAAAATGACATTCCAAAAAATGCGCATTTCTGGTATTGGACAAGAGTGCAAAAAGAACGGTTCAAAAACCTCGCAATATATGAAAAAGTGAAAAACAGATTTATTGTTACGCAAAAACTTCTCAAGCAAAAAGGCAACACGCATATGATCATCATGCACCCTCTGCCAAGAGTAGGCGAGATAGATACAGACGTTGACAAAGATCCACGCGCAGTATACCTTCGTTCACAAGTCAGAAATGGGATGTATGTGAGGATGGCGCTCATTGCGATGGTATTGGGGAAGACAGGATAATTTAAAATTTGAAATTTTCAATTTTTAATGAATCTTCAATGTTTAAAAATTTTAATTTGAAAATTTAGATTTCATTTCAAATTTCGAATTGAAAATTAAAAATTATATTATGCTTGGCAAGTTAATTTTACACGATGGCTCTATCTTTGAAGGCACCTCTTTCGGCGCTCAAACAGGTATGGCCGGTGAGGTCGTCTTCTCAACCGGCATGGTTGGATATTCCGAAAGCCTCACTGACCCTTCATACAAAGGGCAAATCCTTATTCTTACCTATCCTCTCATCGGCAGTTACGGAGTGCCAGATCCCTATTTTTGGGAGTCAGACCGCATGCAAGTTTCTGGACTTATCGTAAGTAATTATATCGACACGCCATCACATTTTCAAAGCAAAAGGACGCTTGCTTCATGGCTGCGGGATGAAAATATCCCTGCTCTTGAGATAAAAGACACGCGCTTTCTTACACAAAAAATAAGAGACAAAGGGTCGATGCTTGCAAAAATTATCTTCAAGCGAGACCTTCCATTTTACAATCCAAATAAAGACAACCTTGTTGCTAGGGTTTCACCAAAAAAACCAACCTATCACAAAAGCCAGAATCAAAATAAAAAGAGAATACTATTATATATAGACTGTGGCGGAAAACGTAACATGATTAACTGCCTTCTAAAACGGGGCGCCGATGTGGTAACTGTGCCATGGGATTTCGATCCATTCGAAAATTCCCTAGGTGCAAAGCTAAATCACCTCCCAGGTGATTTAAGTGATTTAATACGCGGGATAGTTATATCTAATGGTCCCGGAGATCCGAAGACGGCAGATAAAACAATTCAGACTGTAAAAAAAGCTTTATCCGCAAAGATCCCGCTTCTTGGCATCTGTCTTGGTCATCAATTATTAACACTTGCAGCAGGAGGCGATACTAAAAAAATAAAATTCGGTCATAGGAGTCAAAATCAACCCTGTCTCCTTGCAGGATCAAACAGGTGTTATATAACAACACAGAATCATGGCTTTGCGGTAAGCGAAATTCCAAAGGGATTTAAACCATGGTTTATAAATGCCAATGATAATTCAAATGAAGGAATTATCCATACAAAACATCCTTTTATGTCCGTACAATTTCACCCTGAAGCAACGCCGGGGCCAACAGATACGGAGTGGATATTTGATTATTTTTTAGAGAAGTTAGAAGCTTGAAGCTTGAATCATGAATAATAATACTTTAAAGATTAAAAATTTTACTGACCTTTATACTTGGCGCGAAGCTCATAAGCTTGTTCTTATGATTTATCAAATAACAAAAGAGTTTCCGAAAGAAGAAACATTTGGACTCGTTTCTCAATTGCGAAGATGTGCTGTATCTATTACATCGAATATAGCGGAAGGTTTTAGTAGACGATCTTATAGAGAAAAGGTTCAATTCTACTCAATTTCGCAGGGGTCTATAACTGAACTCCAAAATCAAATTCTCATCGCAAAGGATGTTGGATATCTATCTAAGGAAACATTCAATGACGTAGCGCAACAATCAATAAGCGTCAATAAACTTTTGAGTGGTTTAATTCGTGCATCAAAAAATAAACATAAGTAATTCAAGATTCTAGATTCCAGATTCTAAACTCATATGAGATATAGAAAAGTCCTTGTTCTCGGCAGTGGCGCACTCAAGATCGGCGAGGCCGGAGAGTTTGATTACTCTGGTAGCCAAGCCATCAAAGCGCTAAAAGAAGAAGGAATCAAAATAGTTTTGGTTAACCCAAATATCGCAACAATACAAACATCAAAATTCCTCGCTGACACTGTGTATTTTTTGCCCGTAAATGAGTATTTTGTTACGAAAGTCATTGAAAAAGAAAAACCGCATGGCATTCTTCTCTCATTCGGCGGCCAGACAGCGCTCAATTGTGGCCTTGCGCTCCATCATGCAGGGATATTAAAAAAACACAATATCAGAGTTCTTGGCACGCCAATATCAGCAATCCTTCTTACTGAAGACCGAAAACAATTTGCAGGACATTTAAAAACGATTGGCATTCCAGTCCCGCCAAGCAAAACCACCCGCTCGATAAAAAATGGAATTGAAATTGCGCGCATAATTGGTTACCCTGTAATGATCCGGTCAGGTTTTTCCCTCGGCGGGCAAGGGTCAGGCATCGCAAGAGATAAGAATGAACTTCACTCACTTCTCACAAATTCATTCTCTTTTGTCAAACAGGTTTTAGTTGAAAAATACCTTCATCATTACAAAGAAATTGAGTACGAAGTAGTACGAGACATTGATGATAATTGCATCACTGTTTGTAACATGGAGAACATGGATCCTCTTGGGATCCACACCGGAGAATCAATTGTAGTAGCACCCAGTCAGACATTGACAAATTTTGAATACCATACGCTTCGTTCAGCCGCGATAAAAGTTGTACGCTCTCTTGGCATTGTAGGGGAGTGCAATATCCAATTTGCCCTAAACCCAAACCCCAGACAGCACCCCACAAGAGATTCTGGAGTCGTCGTTAACACTCCTCCCCAGAAAGACGTCATTCTGGCAAGTGAACAACGTACACGCGTCCAGAATCTCTCCGTTTCTTATCCTTTAGACTACTATGCTATCGAAGTTAATGCTCGTCTTTCCAGAAGCTCGGCATTAGCCAGTAAGGCAACCGGCTATCCCTTAGCATATGTTGCAGCCAAACTTGCACTTGGCAAAAACCTTACGACACTTACAAACAAAGTAACAAAAGCCACACAGTTCTGTTTTGAACCAGCTCTTGATTACATTACGATAAAAATTCCCCGCTGGGATATAAATAAATTCAAAAAAGCAGATAAGACAATCGGCAGCAGTATGAAATCAGTTGGGGAAGTAATGGCAATCGGACGAACATTTGAGGAGACATATCAGAAAGCAATCCGGATGCTTGATCTTGAATTTGAAGGAGCAGTCAACGAAAGGATGCGTGCCGAAGGTACTGTAAATGCCGAAGGTAAGAAAGATATCAAAAAACTCCTTGAGAATCCGACTCCAGACCGCATATTTGCCATATCACAAGCATTTCATGAAGAAATAAGTGTTTCTGATGTATATAAGTTTACCGGTATTGACCCGTGGTTTTTATATCGGATAAAAAATATTGTTGATGAAGA
>CAZDTO010000015.1:12441-18454 GCA_964508395.1 uncultured Gammaproteobacteria bacterium
GGCTTTTCTGACAAACGCATTGGCCAGCTCGTTTCTCAAACAGAACTTCAGATACGGTCCCTGAGAAAAAAACTTAGCGTAATTCCATCAGTTTTTCAAATTGATACACTTGCAGGAGAATTCAAAGCAAAAACAAATTATCTATACATGACCTACAACGGACACCATAATGATATTGAGCCGACAAAAAAAGACGCTATCATTGTCTTGGGATCAGGACCATACCGGATAGGCTCTTCTGTTGAATTTGACTGGACAACGGTCAACACCGCACTTTCACTAAAACACCACGGTAAACAATCGATCATGGTTAACTGCAATCCGGAAACTGTCTCAACAGATTACGATATTTCAGACAAACTTTATTTTGAAGAACTGACGTTTGAACGCATTACGGATATTTATGACTTTGAAAAACCGAACGGCGTTATTCTTTCTGTCGGAGGACAAACGCCAAACAATCGAGCAAAATCACTAAAGGATTACGGCTGTCATATCTTAGGTACTGATCCGGATGACATTGACAGGGCAGAGGATAGGAATAAGTTTTCAAAGCTTCTTGATACCTTAAATATTGAACAGCCAGCCTGGAATACATTCTTCAATTTATCAGCACTTGAGAAATTCTGTGACAGAGTCGGATATCCTGTTCTCATTCGCCCTTCTTATGTCCTGTCAGGAACATACATGCGAATTTGTCACAACAAAGAAGAGCTGACACGCTACATCAATCAAGCAACACTTGTCTCAACAGATTATCCAATAACTGTATCAAAATTTATTGAGGCAGCAAAAGAGATAGAGCTAGATGCTGTTGCGCAAAAAGGTGTCGTCAAAGCTTCAATCATCTCAGAACATGTGGAGCACGCAGGGGTACACTCAGGAGACGCGACGATTTTACTACCCGCGCAGAAAGTGTATGTACAAACAAAACAAATAATTGAAGATGTCACTTCTAAACTCGCGAAAGCGTTGAAGATAACCGGCCCATTTAATATCCAATTTCTGGCAAAAGACAACCAGGTTTCTGTCATTGAAATAAATCTTCGCGCATCACGGACATTTCCATTTATATCAAAAGTGTCAGGAATTGATTTTATTAAACTTGCAGTCGATGCGTTTTTTGGCATCGCAGGGTCGCAATCAAAACACCTCGAAGGTGGCCGGATGGACTCCTTTGAGGTGAACGGGACACCACCGTTCGTTGCCGTCAAAGTTCCGCAATTTTCTTTTGCAAGAATCACCGGTGCCGATCCGATTCTGCATGTTGAGATGTCATCAACAGGGGAGGCTGCGTGTTTCGGAGAAGATATTGAGGAAGCATTTCTCAAAGGAGAACTTTCAGTTGGTGGAAAAATTCCGATAAAAGGGGTGTTTCTCACGCTTGAAGGGGACGAGAATAAAGCTGCATTTCTTGAAAGCGCACGAATGATCCACAAACAAAATCTTCCCATTTTCGCAACCGAAAAAACAACACTCTTTCTACAAAGAAACGGCGTTCCCGCAAAACATCTTTACAAAATATACGAGAAGAAATCGCCAAATGTTCTTGAGTGTTTCCAGAAAGGAAAAGTAGATCTTGTGATACATATCAACCAATCTCACGTACAAAGGATTCTTGACGATGACTATTTCATTAGAAGGTCAGCAGTAGACCACAACATCCCCCTCTATACAGACTTAGAAAAAGCTCAGCTTTTCATAAAAGCAATCTACGAAAAACGCTTAGAGGACTTACAAATTAAATCATGGAATGAGTATGTGGTGTAACTGCTGATCACCCCACTCGCCCCAGCTTCTCTTTTCTGCTACAATCACTGGCAAATAGATAATTATGCTTTTAAGAGAACGCTTGCTTGCAGGGGACACTTATATACCAAACTACGAAATGTCCCATTTCCCAGAGGTGATACAACTTGGAGGAATACAAATCCATCTTGAGATCCCAGAGGGAAGACTGAATAATAGAACTCTTGGCTCTTTAGGGATTGTCACGTCAACAGGCCCGTTGACAGAAGAAAGAATCTTTGAAAAAACAGGGATTGAAGTCCGGGCACAAGCTGATCCAGATGAGACTGTCCAATCTCTTGGTAAAAAAGCTGCAAGACCACTTTTACAACAAGCTAGCAATAAGATTAATGCGGTCGTATTCATGACGAGTTATCCAAGCATTGCTGGATTGGAAGGAAAAGAAAACCATGCCCAGGCAATAGCAAGAAGATTAGATCTGACAAACCTGGCAGAAAGCGTTGAAGGCTTTATTGACGATGAGGGCAAGATGCTACCTGAAGCGCTTGATTGGCACAAGGCTTGTTCCTCATTTGCAGACTGGTTCTCACATATACAAAGATATCAGCAGCAATACAATTCTTTTGATGAAGCGCTTCTTATCTCATCTGAGATTTTCTCCCCGACACTACCACGAATAGAGAGGGGAGAGATGGACCCTTCGCTTTCTCCGACAATCTTAGGCGATATGGCAGCAGCACTGCGATTCCGCCCAGGAAAAGACATTACGGTGCTTGCAACAACAACTTTGGAACTTCCACATCTTAGCAATGCCATTTGTATGCCTGTTGATTATTCAGCTATACGCCAGCCTGCGCACTCATACCCTGTCCCAACAAATGAATATTTCTCCATGCAGGGAAAAACTATTTATAAGGCAATACCCGTGGTCTCTGACATGATTGTTACAACATTGGACAAAGCAGGCCTTCCACATGATAAGGTGAGAAAAATTCTTTGTCACCAGGCAAGCTTTCCGGTCCTCGCGCGGATACAAGAGTCTCTTCCGCAAAATCTGAGAGATAAAATGTATATCAATGTCCGGGAAGGTAATTACTCATCTGCCACAATCCTAAAAGCACTCGCTGAAGAAATAACTCATGGCAATATTCATAATGGGGATAATATTGTTTTCGCAGGCTTCGGCGCAGGACTTTACGCATCAGTAGCCGCTGTAAAGATTGGCGAATAACGAAGGCCAATCAAATTACAGATCTGATAGAAAACTATCGTCGATGATGACGTCAATTTCTGGAAGATTTTGTCTATAATTATTATTAGTTAGTGTAATTGGTTCTCTTCCAATCACACTATTCTTCCCAAAAAAATAATGCGCATCTTTAAGAGTAACACCAGTATTAACGTCTTCATCAAAAATAACAATTTCTTTTCCCTGTGCTTCTCTTCTCAAATAAGCTATCCCTTCAGACGTTAGTCGAGGTCCCATATCGTGTAATTTATGTCTTGAATCTCTAACAGGATAGAAAACCGAATCATTTCTTCCGTTTAAGGAGATATATCTAAGGAATATATCCATACCTACAGCGACTGCTCCATGAGCCAAGGGAATAAAGAGTATACTTACCCCTTCTGTCCGTCTGGCCAAAAGCTCAGCTGATACACGTGAATATGCCGGGTTCATTGCTCTCCACGTCGACACATCATCAACCTGAATGAGAGGAGTATCAAAAAGCGAACTTTTACCATTTGTCTGTATATCGTCCTCAAGGATTACCAAACTATTTAAAGCAGCTTTGTCTAATCCTGCATAAACTTCCATTCCAGCTTTAACAGCCTGTTGAATAAAGTCTGTGGATTTTGGCGTTGGATCAACCACCTTATCGTCAAGAACAGCACGGATAATCCTCGCGGGATGTAATATTCTTGTGTAAGGGTCTTGGGAAGCAGGATCAGTTTTATCAAGTTCCTTACGTAAATCACGCATTACGCCTCCAAGCGTTCCCTGGTAGGCAAGAATCTCATGTGATCTTGAGAAATCGATTTGGTCAAAATAAGACTGATATCCAATTGGCTTGGGGAGCACTTCTTGCTCGGAAACAGATTCTTTACCCATAATATCCTATAGTTTATAACATTCCCCCCTAGAAGTCAATTATGAACCTGCATTGACAAAATACCTCCATAAATCTATTATAGTGAGTATGTTGCACAGAGAGCGGGGGATATTATTTACTGTCCTTGCGGTATTCGTTATATTTTATCTATTTACAAAGTTCTTTGGACCGATTCCGTTTAGTATTTCAAGCGTAACTACGACAAAAACAGACCTCTTTACTGTCGAAGGCGTTGGAGAGGCTACAGGAATCCCGGACACCGCACTGCTGTCACTTGGGGTAACAAAAAAAGCAGCCACAATAAAAGATGCGCAGAATCAGGTAAATCAGGCTGCAAATGCAATGATCGCTGATCTTAAAAAACTCGGCATTGATGAAAAAAACATAAAAACGACAAATTATTCTGTCTACCCCGACTATGATTACACAAGAGGACAAACAATTACTGGATACTCGGTCTCAGAAAATCTTGAAGTGAAAGTTACTCCTATTGAGAAAGCAAACCAGGCAATCGACATTGCCACAAAAGACGGAGCAAATATGGTTGGAGGCATAACATTTATTCTCAATGAGGATATAAAAAAATCTATTGAGCAAGAAGCGCGAAAGGATGCAGTGAAGAAAGCCAAGGAGAAAGCACAAAACTTAGCTTCTGCTGCAGGAATACGGCTTGGCAAAATCGTCAACGTCCAAGAGTCGCAAGGATACCAACCACCAATCGCGCTTGAATCAAGTATGTTAAAAGATGGAGGTACAGGAGAACCAACACAGCTTACTCCCGGCGAAAGCACCATCCGTACCAGCATCACTCTTTCCTACGAAATTTTTTAATATAATTTATCCTCCCTCCTATTGACATAGTTTCATAAATACCCTATAATACTATTATGACTGAGCGCCAATTTCCAGGGGTTCTTACTGAGTCTTTCCATTTCATAAATAGCGATTATAATATAGAGCTTGCAATCGCGAAAGTTCTTGCTGGAAAAGCAATCGGTGGAAAAGATCTAGGTGTAAAAATAGCTGAAGAACCTGTATTTATTCATGGTGTCGAATATCTGGAAGCTAATTTCACTATCCCTGAAGGCAGAGAAGTATTTGATAAAGTAAGCAGAAGTCCTGAGGTACTTGCTCTTTTTGAACAATTATATTACAGAGATCAAGACAAGCCTAATCCAGAAATGATAATGGGAGTTATCCAACAAACCTTAACCAACCTTTTTGATTAATCATTTCCACGTACTATTTATTCCCGCTATGAAATGATTTATGTACTTCCCGTAATTGTTTATTAGTGATATGAGTATAAATTTGGGTTGTGGCAATGTTTTTGTGTCCTAGCATCTCTTGAACAGACCTAAGATCTGCGCCATTGGTTAACAGGTCAGTTGCAAATGAATGACGCAGTGTATGAACAGTTGCGTCAACTGGCAAACGGGAAAGCCGGACATACTTCTTCACTATTCTTTCAACGCTGCGCGCGCTCAAACGCATCTTCTCACCATTATTTTCCTCTATGACTTTTCCCGAATAGCGAATGAAAAGCGGTTTGAAAACATCCTTACGCTTATCAAGATACCGCTTCGTCCAATCTGCTGCGCGGTCTGAAATAAAGACAACTCTTGCCCGACCACCCTTACCAATCACGCCAAACTCGCGTCGGTCAATATTAATTTGATTATGATTGAGTTTTACTAACTCTGAAACACGAAGGCCGGTGGAGAAGAGGAGCTCAAGAATCGCCCGATCACGAATCCCTTCTTCTTTTGAAGTATCAGGCATTGTCGCAAGCCGGTCAACCTGGTCACGCTCTAAAAATTTTAAACTCCTGCTCTCAGTTTTTGGCAGGTCTATCTTTGATGGCTCAAGGGTTTTAATGTCATTTTTAATTAAGTAACGGAGGAAAGACCGCAGCGCAATCACGTAATAATTCTGTGTGACCCTTTTCCGCGTCTGTCCTTTTTTGTCTGTCTTATTCGCCAGATATACCCGGTACTTTCTAACAAGCGACAGATCTAAATCTGTAATCGTTTTCTCTCTCTGC
The DNA here is from genome assembly GCA_964508395.1 of uncultured Gammaproteobacteria bacterium. Classification (GTDB taxonomy): domain Bacteria; phylum Patescibacteriota; class Microgenomatia; order Levybacterales; family UBA12049; genus CAZDTO01. The sequence continues at coordinate 18,349 of CAZDTO010000015.1, forward strand.
ACAGCTAAAAACCAGTCAACAAATACGGCAAGATAATGCCGGTAATCACGAATTGTGAGCTTCGAACAATTCCGCTCGATTTCCAAATATTCAAGAAACTGGTCAA
>CAZDTO010000016.1:0-18334 GCA_964508395.1 uncultured Gammaproteobacteria bacterium
TTTTTTATTTTGCTTCTTTACTTGGGTTTGGAAATTACATAAGATAATAAACACTTTTAATACTCATGGGAAAATCGCTTGTGCAGCTGGTCAAAATCCCCAAAATTAATGATGACTGCTATCTATATTTTACACAGCATCCAACCCATATCCCTTTTCAGATAAAACGAGCATATTTTATCCTTGATGCGCATACAAAATTATCCCGGGGATTCCATGCGCACAAGAAAACAAAACAGCTATTATTTTGTATAAAAGGCAGTATTCGGCTAGTGTTGCATAATGGTCAGAGGAGTAAAGAGGTTGTGCTTGACAAGCCTGAAACCGGAGTATTAATAGACAAAATGGTTTGGCATGAGATGCATGATTTTCAGAAGGATACGATTCTTCTTATTTTGGCATCACACATTTATAATTCAAAAGATTATATACGAGATTATCAGAAATTTCTTAGTTTAGTGAAAAAATAATTCTGTCAAAATTTTTAATTTTAAACATTTCAAATTTAGTTTTGATTGAAAATTTCAAATTGAAAATTAATTGGATGGTAATTTAACAAGCTTAAGATTCCCTATTTCCTTGATCACTGTTGCATTTTTCAGGTAGTGTGTTTTGTTGATGTTGTCTCTATAAGCTGTATTATTAATGTCAATATCAGCAGGCGCTATAAGGTAATTTTGACAGTGGGAAAAAAGATTTGTATTTTCTGTAAACTCCCGCACGCTTCCCGTATTGCTGTAGAAAAGTATTGCTTCAGAAGGCATATTTTTAAACCAGAGACATTTTATGCCCGGCAAGTCTTTATAGATAAGCGCTATTGGTTTTTCTGCTGCGTTATGCGCGGCAACATAGGGGAAGTGTTGTGAAAAAAATACAAGCGATGACGTAAATGAAAGCAAGAGAAGATATGGCGCGATGTGAGTTGCCCCCACTTGTAAGAAAGTTTTTTCAAAGCGTTGAGAAAACATGATAAAAAGGCAAATTCCTGTAATCAGTCCTCCATAAAGCATGCTTATTATATTTGAGGTATTGAGTAATATTGGCGCTGATGCAAGAAATATGATAAATGCAATTTTAATCATGTTTTTGCTACCGTTTAAAACGTCGTTTAGCGATAGGACAATATAGAAAGACATGGCAGGAATAAGCGGAAGTACATACCACCAGAATTTATTTTCAAAAAGCGAGAAGAAGATCAACCCTCCAAGAATATATATAAGAAGAATTTTTCTTTGCAGATTGAGTTTTCCTTTGATGCTGTCATATACGGCAAGGACCAGAAAGAGTATTAAGCCAGGGCGCAAAGTTACAAACCACCAGCGTATATACCAAAAGAATGGCACCGTGTGGTCAAAGTTTTGCTGCGTTGCTGTTGCTATCGCAAAGCCGAAAAATGTGTTGAGTATGTTTGTCAATCCAAATGTAAAAAGAAGATAAAGTATCCAGGGAGCAAGAAGTGCTCCCGCTGCATAGAGAAATTTTGTGATGTCAGATCGTGACAGCTTCTTGGTGAATACAAGATAAAGTAAGGGAAATAACAGAAGGATTCCTGGTTGGCCTTTGGCAAGTACCGACAGAGCAAAAAAAATGCCGGATGTGATAATGAAAAAAGTTTTCCTTTGCATACAATATGCTGTCAGTGCAAGAACGCTGATGAAGAGAAATGCGCTCACGCCTGTATCAAGCTGTGCATATTGTGATGAGAGCCACAAATCAGCTGATGTGAGAAATGTTAGAAGACCCCCATATAAAGCAAGGAGTTGTATGTTTTTATTACCTATTTTTGCAAATACCAAAAATCCTATTATTGCAATCATACCCATAATAAAAGAGGGAAGGCGGTATGCCCATTCAGTATCGCCAAAGATTGTTGTTGATACAATCATAAGCATATAGATAAGCGGTGGTCTTTCAAGGTGGTAATAGAGGAAAAGATGTGGGTCATCTGTAAAGGGAATTTTAAGTTTTTCTACTCTGTCATACACGCTTCCGGTTAACGGAACAAAAAAACTTTTATATTCTTTCATTCTCTTTGCAGTCTCCGCTCTATGTGCCTCATCAAAGTCATAGAATGGTATGGTCCGCATTGCATTATTTGCCTGTATTAAAAAGTAAACAAAAAAATAAACCAGGGCAAGGGTAAGAAGTAAATTGATTATTCTGATGCGTTGCAGCATTGTCTTTTTGGAAAAAATAACGTATAAAAGCGTCTAGCGCTAACTATAGCAAATAAGATGAAGAAAACAAAAGAAGGTATTTCTGTATTTTTTCCTTGTTACAACGATGAGAAAAGCATAGACAAGCTGGTAGCGGATGCGTTTACACAACTCTCAAAACTTACAGATCGGTATGAAGTGATTGTGATAGATGACGGATCACGCGATGGCAGCAGGAAAGTTCTGCAAAGTTTGGCAAAACAATATAAAGATCTTAGGCTCATATTCCACAAAAAGAATAGAGGGTATGGAGGAGCATTACGCAGCGGCTTTAAAGCGGCAAAGTATAGACTCGTCTTTTACACCGATGGGGATGGACAGTACGATGTAAAAGAGCTTCCTATCCTTGTTGCGCTTATGTCTGAGGATGTAGATTTTGTAAACGGGATCAAGCTTGCACGGCAGGATCCAACCTATCGTATTGTGATCGGCAATATATACTCATTTGTTACCCGTTGGCTTTTTTGGCTTCCAATTGTTGATGTCGATTGTGATTTCCGGCTCATAAGGAAAAGCATTCTTAAGAAGGTAAGATTGAGAAGTAATAGCGGGTCAATTTGTATTGAGCTCGTCAAGAAAAGTCAGCGGGCAGGCGCATCTTTTCGGCAGGTGTCAATCCATCACTATGAGCGCAGGTTTGGCCATTCCCAGTTTTTCCGTCCAAAATATCTGTTGCGTACATTCTGGGAATTGACATCGTTGTGGATTGTTGTAATGCTTCTAAGACGGTAGAAGTCGACAATAGGCTGATGTTATACTTGCGAGGCTCGAATGCCCCGGTATAGATTTGATGCAGCTTCAGCTTTTTGAAAGATCATCGCCCTTTGGGGAGGGGAAAGTCTTAAAATAGCATCGATTCTGTTTGTCAATACAGCGTGCAGGATATTCATTATATTGCGAAAAGTTCTTATTGTGTAGTAAAATTATTGATATAGTATGAATGCGGCGGATTTTCATTTGCAGGATCAATTAGGGAGGTATCATAGGCTTTCAGATTATGCGGGGAAGTGGGTAGTTATTTATTTTTATCCAAAAGATGATACGCCTGGATGCACCAAGGAAGCTTGCAATTTTCGCGATGCTTCACAAAAATTCGCAAAAAGAGGCGCTGTCATTATTGGCATTTCAAAAGATTCTGTTGCCTCACATAAGAAATTTGCTGATAAGTATCACCTTGCCTTTCCTCTTCTTTCAGATCCTGACCACAAAGTGATTGAGCAATTTGGCGCGTGGGAGAAAAAGAAGCTTCTAGGGAAAGAATACATGGGAACGAATAGAAATACCTATCTGGTTGATCCGAAAGGGGCTATTGCAAAAACCTACGCAGGAGTAAATCCGCTGACGCATGCGCAACAAATTCTTTCTGATCTTGATCAGTTGAAACCACGATAAATATAGAGATATCACGTCCACAGTTGATTATTGAACATTATTATCCTATAATATATATTGTGAAAGAAGTAGTAAAGTATTCTGCTGAAAATACCGGAATTGAGTATTTTATGCGTCCGCCAACGGAAAGTTTGGGCGCGGATCTAATGGACGCGTGTACTTTAATTGAACAGAAAATTAACAAGGTTGGGGAACGCGTGGCCTATACGCTAGCGTCAACTGAAATCAAACCAAATTTGAGTATTGGTTCTGAAATTGAATTATTACTATTTTCCCAAGATTTTGATCCCAGTATACATCGATATGGAAACGCTGATGACGAAAAAGTAAACCCGAATTACAGCAGGAAGCATCTGAAAGCAGTTAGGGAAATAATGGGTGGAATACATAAAACAACCAGGAAAGGTGGTATTGCAGACGTTCTCTACGCTGAATGTCCAACGCTTGTAAGGAGAATTTTTGCCGAAGTACGGACTCGACCATCAGATGTTCTGGGGTACTCTACGGCCATGAGTTCACTGCAGAGTTATTTTCAAAGGAGAGGAGGAATGACGCGTCCTGTAGTCCATAGCCAGCACTTTCATTGTTCATTGACAAGTGCTTCTGGGTTTAATCTTTTATGTAGCGATAGGGTTGTTCTGGCTATTAAAAAAGGAATTATTGACTCATACCAGCGGTTTCTGCCATTGGTAATGCTGCCCGAAGAGGTCGAAGAAGAAAATCAGAAGTCTGTTGGGCTTGATTCTGGCGTCAGATTGAGAGGTTCTTTATATGGCCATGGTTATCCAAGAAGAATTGAAGGCAGGCTAAGTAGCAGCGAATATATGTTTGATCCGTATGTTAATCTTCTTGTTCATTTGATCGGTGTTGCAAGGGGGCTTGAACACACCTTTTCAATAACTGATATAGACGCTGACCGAAAACTACAATTCTCTGATGATTATGATGTATATTATTTCACGACTGGAGCAAATATTACAAACTACCAAGATGAGATAGGGAGAATGATGAATGATCCTGTCTTACCGCAATTTCTTAATAGGGACCTTATTCAAAAGCTTGCTGCAAAAGCACAGCTTTATTGGGATATATCAAAAGGAAACATCTCGGTTGCCGACGCACGGCATGTAGGCAAATCAAGTATTGCCCCCTCTGAATGAGTTGATAAACTCATTTTCTTTCAAATTTCTTACATTATTTTGGTTGAAAATATACATTGGCTTTCTATGATGTGTAGGAAAGGAGGAATAGAAATGTCAGCAAAAGTATTTGTACATATGTTTTTAACCGATAGACCCACAATGACGTGGGAGTTTCTTAATAAGGGTTTAAGGTTTAAGGGACGGTCCTGGAATATATTGACATTACAGCCTAAAACAGGCGTAGTTTTGCTTAGCATGTCTTACTAGTTTAGATTAAGGGGAGCTGTATAACTATTGATTGTTTGGATTGTCTTAACAATAGATCCGAGGACCGTCCCCAAATACACCCAAATACAAATAGGATTACCACGCCTTATCCATGTACTCAGAAAGAGCGCGGTGGGTGTTGAAGAAAGCGCCTAAGGTAATCGCTTGTTTCATACGGTCAATCCATGCTGTCCGGTTGTCATAATATAAAGGAACAATTTGTTTCTCTAGCGTTTCATAAAAATCGTTGGAATCCGTATCATCGTTGTTCACAGGAGTGATGCTGTCCTGGTACGGACCTATTGCAAAACCGGCCTGAGGATTCATCTCATATCCTTCCACCCACCAGCCATCCAGTACCGAAAAGTTAAGTCCGCCGTTCATCGCGGCCTTCATACCGCTTGTGCCCGATGCTTCCTGAGGACGGATGGGGGTATTTACCCATACATCAGTTCCTGAGACAAGCATACGTGCGATGGTCGGCGAGTAATTTTCAAGATAGACAATTCGTACTATACCTCTTAGTTTTTTGGAAAACTCAAGAATTTGCCGGACGATTTCTTGGCTTGCGGGATCATCTATGTGTGATTTGCCGGATTGGATAAACTGTATTCTGCCTGCGCTTATACGTACAAGCCGTGGAAGATCTTTGTAAATAAGAAGCGGCCGTTTGTAGGGGACCGGCCTTCTGGCAAGACTGACGGTGAGCGTATTGACATCAAAGAGCTCTTCAGGTTTTGGATGGATTTTTCCTTCAAACGTCATTGCAGATGTTAAATGTCTATTGACGAAATTGATCAGAACCTCTTTTGCTTCTTGGTGGGCTCGCCAGAGTTTGTCATCAGGGATTGCAATTGCTTTTTTTAGAATCGCCGGATCGTCAATCCAGCCCGGTAGGTATTCATTATAGAGATCCTGCATTGTTGAGCTTGTCCATGTGCGGTGATGTATGCCGTTGGTTATAAAATGGATCGTGTGACTAGGGAACATGGCTTGGGATACCTGGCCATGTTTTCTGGAAACGCCGAAGCTGTATTTGCTCATGGTTAGGCCAAGCTGCGTCATGTTTAGCCGGTCCTCGCCAGCAAGTTTTTTAATATGCAAGGGCAGATACGCGCCTGCAAACCGGTAGGCAGTCTCATAGTCAAACGTATCATGGCCTTCAGGAAGCGGCGTATGGGTAGTAAATACGCACTGTTTTATTACATCTTCATCTTTGTAGTTATTCTCTTTCAGAAGTTCAAGTGAAGCAAGCGTGCTATGACCTTCGTTCATATGGTATGTCTCTACATCATCATACCCAAGCGCCCGAAGCATTTTGATGCCGCCAATGCCAAGCACAATTTCCTGACAGAGGCGGGCAGAGTATTCACCTCCGTACAGATTTTCTGTAATGTGACGCTTCCAGGGGTCATTTATAAAAAGGTCTGTATCAAGAAGGTAAACCGGGACGACGAATTCGGAAAATCCTACAATATCATAGCGCCAGCAGCCCACTACCACATCCTGATTGTCTATCTTTAATACAATTTGCTGGGGCATTTTAGTGAATTGGTCGTTTTTGCGCCAATCTATCTCAACAAAATTCTGTGTGCCATCGGGATTGAAAAACTGTTTAAATGCTTTGCCATTGTAGACAAGCGAGATGCCAACTGCGGGAATTTCTAAATCAGCACAGGATCGAAGCAGATCTCCAGCGAGAACACCTAAGCCGCCAGCATATGTTGGAATATGCGTTTTGAGCATCATCTCCATGGAGAAATAGGCGACTTTTACCGGCGGTCTTTTTTGGGCAGGAGCAGACATAAATTTATAGTATCATACACAAACAGATAATTGATATTAATAAAAAAGTATCATGACATTTATTATCCGATCGTGTAATATTTGTTTATGGATTCGGCAATGTATTTATCTCAATTAATCAGTAGTATAATAGGAAGTAGGTTTGGAGTACATGAGGATTGCTATTATAAATTCAAACTGCGTATCGATAGGTAAATATACAAAAAAGGGAACAGAGATATTTGTTTACGTCCTTATCTCGCATCTGGCAAGACAGGCCAAAAAGTATAATCTTTCAATTACTGCATTTGCCTCAGGGGATTCCCGTTTGCCTGTTCCTCTTGAAAGCATTAACTATCGCGCATCCTTTTCTGATAAGGATATTGGATTTGAGCACCACAAAACATTTGAGCTTGCTTTGGTTTCAAAAGCTTTTGGCATGCAGGATCAGTTTGATCTCTATCATGTAAACATCGGCAATGGCGATGTTGTGTTGCCTTTTGCACCTTTTGTAAAAAAACCGATTATTGTGACGATGCATGGAAGCTTTCTTGAAGAGAAATACATTAAAAAGTACCTTACACTTTTTCGTAATCTGAAAAATATTTATTTTGTCTCTGTATCAGACGCGCAAAGAAGACCGGTTCCTGATCTGAATTATATTTCAACAATTCATCATGGTGTAGATACAAAAAGATTATGGAAATTTGATCCCGAAGGCGGTGAACATGCACTCTGGTTGGGCCGTGCGATAAGAGAGAAGGGAATTGAATTAGTTCAACATTACATGCGTTATATTAAAAAAACTGGTAGGAAGGTAAAATTATTTCCTCTTATAAAAGAAGAATCGCCAAAATGGATCAAGGAGATTTATAAAAATGGTTTTCCCAATGATGGTAACGTTTATGTCCGTTATAACGTGCCTCGACATGAGCTGGCAAAGCATTACCAAAAGGGAAAGTTTTTACTATTTCCTGTTCGTTGGGAGGAGCCGTTTGGGCTTGTAATGGCGGAATCAATGGCTTGCGGTACGCCGGTTATTGGTTTTGCCCGCGGATCTGTGCCTGAAATTGTTAAAGATGGAGTGACAGGATTTATTGTTAACCCTTCGCCTGATGATATCAGGGGAGATTTTATCATAAAAAAAACAGGTTTTGACGGACTAATCGAAGCCAGCGAGAGAATGTTTTCGATGTCTAAGAAAGAATACTTAATAATGAGAAGAAATTGCCGTGAGCGAGTTTTGAAATACTTCGCTGTCGAACATATGATTTCTCAATATATTAATGTCTACAAAAAAGTGCTTGAGTTATCTACATTGGTGTAGGTTTGTTTTAGAACCAGTTGCGGCGGCGGAAGTATAATGCCATAAGCAGGATTATGGTAATCGAAATCAAAAGTATCATAATAAATGTCGTATATGGTCCAAGGAAAGTCCAATTGCCAGCCTCTATTCCACCCGGCAGACGTATGTTCATTCCATAAAATGCACCGATGACCGTTGCCGGAATAGAAAATGTAAAAATTACAGTTAGGACTGTTAAGATGCGGTTTGTTTTCTCCGTACTGAAGATATAATCTGCATCCTTATAGATTTCAACTATCTCTTTTGCTTCCTCAAGCGCATCCCATGTCTTATTGACACGATCTGTTATATTGTCAAAATATACATTCAAATCCTCTGATGTGAAGCGGGAAATATGTGCCGGCAATTCAGCAATTATTTTTCGTAAGGCGTTGATGTCTCTGCGCGTTCTGGTAATTTCACGTCGTAGTTTGCCCGTAATTTGGACTGCAGACACTTTGTCGTTGAAGACAATATCCTCTACTTCTTCAAGTTCGTGGGCTATGTGATTTCGCAGGGGGGCAAGATTGTCTGATAAAACATCAAGAAGGCGGTAAAAGAGGTAGATGGTTGATGTTCGCATAAATTCTTCACGTTTTTTTGGATTAGTTTTACAGGCAGTAAATATCTCCGAGATGCTATCCGTTGCGTCAGAGTGCATAGTGACGACAAATTCTTTTCCTACAAAAATAGAAATTTGATCAGTAATGGTTTTTTTCTCTTCATCTTTTGCATGGAGGGAAGGGAGGCGGAATAATAAGAAAAGATATTCTTTCTCATCCTCAATTTTTACCGGTTGGAATCGAGAGAGCACATCTTCAAGGTGGAGGGGATGGAGGGGATAGGATTGGGCAAGCAGACTTATCTCATGTCTTGTCGGATTGATAATGTCGATCCATGTTACGCCATTATTCTTGATTGCTTCAAGTTCTCTTGGGACATTCTGTCCTTTTTGATCCTGCAGAGGCCTGCCAAGATGCGTGAAGAAACTTATGTAGGATCCCAATTTTCCAGCTAGTTCTTTCTGCGGTTTACCCAAAAGAATCTGCAAATCCCGCAGCGTCTTTTCCAATGTGTTGCCAATCATTTTGTTCATATTATCCTGCCTGCTTCTCATGCTAGTCCTGCATTGTACTACTTGTCAATTACTTTTTCCAAGTATTTTTAATGATTATTTAAGTATGGAGTTGTATATCTAACTTAATACTTGATGAAGAAAATAATTCTATTGATCAGTTGTATTCTTATTGGTTTTTTGGCAGGATTTTTTGCTAATGCTTTGAAAGAGCGTACAACTTCAATTTACGGAGGCGTCCAGATAAGGCAGGGAGGATACGCCTATATTAATCCACTACTTGAATGTGATACGGGAAAAGACCGAAGCGAAAAAAAGATCGCTCCATTCAAAAACAGTATAGAGAAATATGTAAATCATAAGGTTAAGGAGGAGAAAATAGGTGATATTGCCATTTACTTTAGGGACTTAAACAATGGTTTGTGGTTTGGGATAAATGAGGATTATAAATTTACCCCAGCCAGTCTTTTGAAACTGCCGCTTCTTATCGCGTATTACAAAAAGGCAGAGCAAGATAACAGCATTCTGAAACAAAGCATACTGTTTGCAGATGGCTCACTTGAACAAATTATAAGACAAAATATCAGACCGACAAATACTTTGACGTACGGGCAATCCTATACTATTGATAATTTGATCAAAAGCATGATTGTCTATTCGGACAATTTAGCGACACAATCTCTGCTGGAGGCTATTGACAGTGATTTCTATAATCGTGTATATGAGGATATGCGTATTGCAATTCCTGACATGAAACAAGATCAAGATTATATGTCAGTGAAAGAATATGCTAGTTTCTTCCGTATGCTTTTCAATGGGTCATATCTGACTAAAGAATTTTCTGATCGGGCTCTGAGGCTTCTTGCTCAAGTGAGGCCTCCCGATGGGATAAAAGGAGGGGTTCCAAAAAATATTGTTGTGGCGCATAAATTTGGTGAGCGCTCAATAGAAAATAGTATGACAAAGCAATTCCATGATTGCGGTATTGTCTATTACCCCTACCATCCGTATCTGCTCTGCATTATGACTCGGGGAGAAGATATTTCTAAGCAGGAAAACGCCATTTCAGAAATTTCTCACGTTGTATATCAGGAGGTGGACAGTTTGCATATGGATTAATTATATAATTAATTTAATTATTTTTTAATAATATTGCTATACTATGTCCTAAGTCATGAAAATATTACTCATTGAGGATGACAGAGAAACCGCAGCAACACTGAAAGAGGAATTAAAAAAAGATTATATTGTGGAAATCAGCTTTACGGGAGAAGAGGGAGAATATCAGGCAGACATCAATGAGTACGACCTTATTATGCTGGACCTTGGTTTACCTGATAAAGATGGTAAAGAGGTTTGCAGAAACATACGAAAAAAGAATCTACAACTACCGATTCTTATCCTGACCGGAGAACACGATATATATACCAAAATCTCTCTTTTTGACCTTGGAGCTGACGATTATTTGACAAAGCCTTTCATCATTGGAGAACTAAAAGCTCGAATCAGGGCATTGCTTAGGCGACGGCATCAGGTGATTACGTCCAATCTTCTTTCTATCGATGATCTTACAGTGGATCTCAATAAAAAAATTGTTCAGCGAGGAGTTAAAAATATTTCACTTCGACGAAAAGAGTATTATCTTCTCGAGTATTTAATACGCAATACGGGAAGAGTAGTTAGCCGTTCAATGATTTTAGATCATGTCTGGGAAAGTGATTCTGAAGCTTTAACCAATGTTGTTGACGTGCACATAAAATATTTGCGAGATAAGATTGATAGGCCCTTTGGTAAGCAACTCATAAAAACAGTACACGGATTGGGATATAAATTTGAAGCTTGAAACGGTTACTTGTAATAAACGAGAGGAGGTGATATAAGTGAAAGCATTAATTAAAAAAGCATTGACGGACAAAACTGTAAGGAATAAAACTAATCTATCTAAGTTAGCGGTAGTTTCAGCATCAAGTTCATTCGGCCCGTGGGAATGCTGTTGATATCCTGTCCTAATCAAGAAACCTGAAATATGCTTAAGCAGTGTGTATAATGCGCCCATTATACAAGGACAGGTGGTGAAATGTGCGTTATATTAAGCTTAATAAGCTTGTAAGATTTTTGTTTTCTCCTAATTCAGAAAACAAGGATATCGCAAGGCGCGAGTTTATTGTAAATATCTTACTCGTTGGCTCTTTATTCCTCTCTTCTATCGCAGTCACGAATGCTTCACTTAGCATATTGCGAACTACTTCCTCTGAATGGGGAACATACTTGTGGGTGTACCTTGGCCTCTGGATAATTTTCTTAATTTTTTTTGTCGGTTATCTGCTGTCTCGTGCTGGTAAAGCTAATTGGGGAGCCTATATATTAGTGGCTATTTATCTGTTAGGAGCGTTCTACACCGGGTATGCATGGGGCGCTGATGCGCCACAAAGTTTACTCACATACGCACTTATTATTGTTATGTCAGGCATATTGATTAGTTCTCGCTTTGCATTTTTTATTACGGGAACTATATCACTGCTTCTTATTGTACTTGTCTATTTTCAACGATCGGGTAGTATTATCGTCGATGAATCGTGGAAGAAGGAGTTACCTTCCTCTACTGACCCAATACTATTTAGCGCTACCCTTTTTATTATTGCTATTGTATCGTGGTTATTCAATCGAGAAATGGAAAAAGCTCTCAATCGAGCTCGATTGTCAGAAGCAGCAGTGAAAAAACAAAGAGATCAGCTGGAGATACTTGTTGAGAGGAGAACGCAGGAGTTACAGATTGCACAGACAGAGAAGATTGCACAATTATCAAGATTTGCGCAGTTTGGGCGGATTGCATCCGGTTTGTTCCATGATTTAGCAAATCCAATAAATCTTGTATCGCTTAACTTGGATCGATTGAATAGGCAAAATAAAACAATGGATAAGCAAAAAATTTCAGATGCGAAAATCCTTTTACAACGTGCAATTACCGGTACACAAAGGTTGGAAAGTTTCGTAGGCGCGGCAAGAAAACAGATGCAAAGCCAGGAGGTGTTGCAGGTGTTCTCACTTAACAAAGAAATTACTCAGGTAGATGATGTGCTTGAATATAAAGCCAAAAAATTCCATATAAGGGTATTGGTCAAATTGCAGAAAAACATAAAAACATTTGGTAATCCGATAAAGTTTAATCAGCTTATCACCAACTTGCTTTTGAATTCGATTGACGCATATGAAGGTATTGGAAGAAAGGAGAAGACTATAGAAGTTAGGGTGCAAAAAATTAAAGATACAGTAAAGCTTCAGGTGCAGGATTGGGGTATCGGGATTAGGCAGGGTGATAAGCCTAAGATCTTTGACCCTCTCTTTACCACGAAGGCTCCTGATAAGGGAATGGGAATGGGATTGTATATTTGCAAAGCTATTGTCGAAAAAGATTTTAAAGGCTCATGTATCCTTGAGAGTAAGGAAGGAGAAGGGACTACTGTTACTATTACATTCCCGTTAAGAAGGGTATAATTTATTTCAATGTTTACTCAGGCAATAGCATCTGGCATTACATATTTACAATCTCAGCAGCAAGATGATGGGAGCTTTGTAAGCTTCTCTTCACCACATCGTTTCAATTTTCAAAAAGCACATTCATTTCATTCTCCATTCGCAACAGCGCTTATTTTATCATCTCTCATTACTCTTGAAGAAACGCCCGTTCTTAAAATAATAAAACAGAAAGCTGCTCATTTTTTACTTAAGCAAAAAAGTGACTATTGGTCGTTTAACTATTGGGCAAAAGGCTCAAAAGAAGCAAAAGAAAAACCATATCCAGATGATCTGGATGATACATTCTGTTCATTGTCCGCTTTGTATCAATATAATCCAAGCTTGATTGACGGGAAGGCAATGGCCAAGATTGTAATGCTTCTGACAGCAACAGAGGAGAAAGAGGGAGGGCCGTACCGCACGTGGCTTGTAAAAGATGAAGCACCAACTGTGTGGAAAGACATAGATGTAGCCGTAAATAGCAACATCGCTTATTTTCTTTCGCTGCAAGATATTCAGTTGCCAAATCTCCATATATTTATAGAGTCTCGTATAAAAAATGACCTGAGTTCGCCGTACTATCCGACAGTTTTTCCACTCATTTATTTCATTTCACGATTTTATAAAGGAAATAAGCGTGAGCAATTAATAAAAATGCTTGCAAACAAGAGAAACAGCAGGAAATTTAACGATCCGTTGAGCAGTGCTTTGCGCATTTCTGCGATTCTTAATCTGAATGGCTTTCCATACAATGTTGAAAAAAGCATTTCTGATTTATTGCATATACAAACAAGGGGTTTTTGGAAAGCGAGTGGATTTTGTATAGACCCTGCACGGCAAGGCAAGACCTTTTATGCCGGTTCATCTGCGCTTACGACAGCTTTTTGTCTTGAAGCGATTAGTAAATATTTAAAAGTTACACAGCCAAAATTGAATACAAAAAGAGCTTATGATCTGAAAGCAAAAAAAATTCGCAAGCAAGTCATGGCACAAGTGAAAAAGCGGTTTAATCAACTGCCTAAAGAAATAAGTACTCAAGCAGGACATATGTTGGCAATGACCGCAAAAATGGATGAAAAAAATCAGATTACTCTTTTGCCGTATTTTTTTGCATTGTCCTTGGGAAAACATAACAAATCACTATCTGAAAAGCTTTTGATTCTGCTTGGAGCAGCCAACACCTATGGCTGGATAGCATATACTATTTATGACAATTTTTGGGATGAAGAAGGAGATCCAAAAACACTTGCAATTGCCAACATTGCTCTTCGAGAATTAACAAAAATTTTCAATGGTATACTGCCAGACGGTTCAGGATTCCACGAACTATTCCAGAGTACGATGGATGATATTGAATGGAGCAATACGTGGGAAGTTATAAACTGCAGAATAAAGCTGAGTAATAAATACGTAGATTTGAAAAGTTTCAATCTCCCAAATTTTGGAGATCATAAATTGCTTGCGCAGAAATCGTTGGGGCATGCGTTAGGACCAGCGGTGATACTGTTTTTACTCGGATACAAAAATAATACTCCTCAAATAAAAAATCTTCTCGCATTTTTTACACACTATCTCATAGCTAGACAGCTCAATGATGATGCGCATGATTGGCAGAAAGATTTTACGATGGGCCATATTACTCCCGTTGTCGTATTGCTCTTGAAGATGTATCAGAAGAATACGTCCAGAAAAAATGCAAAACTGCTGTTTTCCACATTGACCCCCAAACTGCAGGATGTCTTCTGGCACGAAACGATTATTGAGGTTTGTAATATCATACAAACACATGTCCGTCTGGCAAGAAGACACTTGCATGCCTTAACAATAATGGCAGACCAGCAAGTATTTGAAGCTCTCCTCAGCTCTTTAGAGCATGCAGCTTCGGAGGCGCTTGATGAGCGAGAGAAGACAATCGCGTTTATCGATACGTATTCTCAGAAGGAGAAACGTTAGTCAGGGACTACTTTTTGGACCATACACGCGTTTTATCAAATTCTTCCAATGTATCGTAGTTATCGGCAATCTCTATGCTACATGTGCCCTTATTATTATGGCCGATTATGTTGGCTTCCTTTTCTTCGAATGTTAAATTGATAAATGTATCTACAGCAGTGAGCTTTGTATCGGAAATGATTATTTTATCGTCCTCAATCTTCCATGTTCCGATACTGGGATTACCATAATCAAATCCATCAAACTCTGACGTTGGTAACCTTCCTTCTGATTCAAATGTTCCTCGTTCAGTATATGTAACGCAGTAGTGGTAGAAAACTTTTCCCGGCAGAAATGAAGAAAGCGGAACTGGATTTGTTTGTTTCCATGCAAGCCTTGGGGTAATTCCGGTCAAGAGGTCTTGTGATGATTGTACGACGTCCTGTTCCTGTGCAGAGTACGTTTCATCATGTGACTTTTTTTCTTTTTTGGAGCCGGTAAGCCATAGAATCATTTTGTCGCCATCAAAATAGAACCAGTTTTCTTCTGTTTTTATGTAGTCCTGCAACTGCTCGTTGCGGGATTTTGTAAGTTCATGAACGAATTGCAGTTTACCATTGTTATAGTAGTATTCACGTTCAACCCGAAAATCCTTGGCAAAAAACTCTGCAAATAATTTTTTGACATCTCCTTTTTTGTCATACGCATTTGCTTCAGTCGTTACATCAGGTATGGCGTAGATAGTAACATGGAATTTGCGAAGCGAGGGAAGTTCCTTATCGATTTTGGAAACGTATGAATCAGCGAGGAATATATTGATTTTGTCTTTCCCCAGGAAAAATCCAGCAACAAGGATAAGAAAAATACCCAAGACAAGCAAAATAAATAACTTCGGCAATGTCTTTTTCTTCTTTTGCGTAACCATTATTTTTAAATCATTGAGATTGTGTATTAAGCGAGGAAATTATTGCATCCATCTCTTTAAGGATAGTCCCATCTGGATTTTCTGGAACAATATATTGTATATAGCCAACATCGGTAGGAGATGACCACTCACCGCCGAAATTCTCACAAAACTCAAAGTTATTTTTAAATCCTATACCCCTTCGTAAAGTAGCACCCTCATTGGTAGTAATTTCAGTAAATGAGGTGTAGTTACTAAGAGGATATTCAACTTCCGGTCCACTTTCATTATAAAGACACTGGATGCCGCCACCTGGCTCCTGGCCAATACGTATTGCGTAGCCATTGTTACTGATTGTTAGCCTATCAATTCCGTCATCTCCATCATGGTCTACTAGCCAGTCATTTGATACAGAGATTGTATACATGGGATATCCTTCGACTCCACCTGCAGAAATTGACTGTACATTTTGTTTTATTGTCTGTTTTGAAGAAAAAAATAACCAGAATAAAATACCAATAAAAAGAAGAATGATAATCGATATTAATACAATTTTTTTAGATTTCACACCTGATTATTGATTACGAGTTTCGTAACTGAATATGTTAAATCGTCATTCTAGTAAGCGAAGCGCATCCAGAATCAGATTCTGGATCTTCGACCAGAATGACGCAGGTAAGATAAAGCTGCTAAACTCGTGTTGGTATTCAACTTTTAAGTTATATCATTTCGATGCTCTTTGCAAGTGTCACCCTTGACAATCATCCTTGTTTAGCCTTAACTATATCTAATGGTTAAAATCCTGCCCCGCCTTCTTCTAGCAATTTTTCTTCTTTTTGCCATTCTTTTTATTATAAATAACTTTCAGTTTGTTTATGCTGCCACTGTGCGGCCGAATAGACCGGATGGCATTGATCTTGTTGTTGATGTGACGTTTCCAAGTAATGTGCGTACCAACTCCGTTAATATAACTGTCACGAATGAAGGCAAAACCTCAATTAATCTGACTGATTTAGGAATAGATACAGTGCGGGGAACCTATCAATTTAAGGATGCGAGCGGAAATGTTATCAGCACGGCAAAATCATTCCCCATATTCTTGAGAACAAAACAGGCAGTCATCGGTGAAGGGCAGGGTGCAGAGATAGTGCTTCCCATAGATCCTGTTCCTTCAGGTGCGGAGAAACTAGTCATTATCATTGATCAACCAAACCAAGTTACAGAAATCAATGAGAACAATAATACGTGGGAAGGCGAGATTGACAACGTTGTTGAAGTTGCTGCAAAACCGGTTGATCTTATACTTGAGCAGGTTACATTTCCGACTGGATCATCTGAGCAAAATAAAGCACGGATTATGTTTGGCAATATGGGGAGTGGTAGTTTTTCGCTCTTGGGATCGGGAATATCCTCGGTTACCGGCTCATACCAGTTTCTCAATCAGGGAGGAACAGCAATTGGTTCGTCTCGCACATTTGTATTTCTGAGTGAGACCAATCGATCCTCTCTTGAGGGCGCAGGGGAAACTCGGATCGGTAAACCTAGCTACGATCATATTAATATCGATGTAGTTCTTGATCCAATTCCTCAAGAGGCAACTTCCCTTCGAGTAATACTTGATGATCCAAATCAAATCGCTGAGTCCGATGAGGGAAACAACGTCTGGAGCGGGTCTTTTACGGCAGCCTTTGCCGACGTTTCTTTTCCTGATCTTACTATCGATGCAGGTTTTCAAGGAAATTATGCGGTGTTTTCGTTTAGAAATATCAGTAATACCCCAGTCTCGCTTACAGGGTTGGGGATAAGTACTGTCTGGGCTACCTATCAGTTTCAAGACGGCGATGGCAATCTCATCGGTAGCACACGCAACCTTGTGATTCTGGATGAGGTGAATAGGCCTTTTTTGGGAGGATCAGATAAAATTGATCTTGAAATTGCCCTGTCTCCTATTCCAGCTAATGCGCAAGGAATTGTCGTTACTGCTGATGTACAAAATAGCTTGACTGAAACAAGCGAGCTTAATAATGTCTGGAGTGGGCCGTTGCCGATAACTTCCTCCAAATCAGAAGAGGTAGCAACGCCTGCAGCAACAATTGAAGTTGCCGAAACTGCCACAGCGTCAGCCGGTCTTCTTCCCGACAATCCTTTTTATGTCTTCAAAGATATCGGTCGGGGAATTCAGTCGGTCTTAACCTTTGATGATGCAAAAAAGGCAGAGCTGAAGAATAAATTTGCCAATGAGAAAATTGCCGAAGCAGGGGCATTGATTGGAAAAGGAAAGTTTGATAAAGCAGCAGATCATTTGAAAAGTTATGGAGAGGATGTAGCAGAAGTAGGAGATCTTGCTAATAAGGTTGCAAAGACGGACAAAACAAAAGCTGAGGGAATTATTACACAAGCCCTTTCCGATCAGATCAGAAATCAAGCGGTTGTCGACAGTATTGGTGCACAAGCATCTGATAGCAAAAAGGGCGAGGTAAAAGAGGTTAAAACAAAAACCGGACAAGTGATCGGAGGAATGGTCGTTGCCCTTAATGATTCTTCAAAGATTGAAGAGATTGTTTCTCAGGTAGGCATTGAGAATATTCCAACAAATACGATTACAACGATCCAAAATACGCTGGATACTACTTCAAGCCAACCAGCATCTCCAAGTGGTGACCTTGGAGAAAGTGTACAGGTCGTACCTAACAAAACAGAAGGTCCCGACCTTATAGTCGACTCCATAACAGTCAGCGGTGACAGGAAAGCTACAGTTGT
>CAZDTO010000017.1:0-11850 GCA_964508395.1 uncultured Gammaproteobacteria bacterium
TTTCCGCTTTCCCCTTTTCGCTTAAAGCGACAATGCAGTCTCCCCCGCCTGCTCCCGACAACTTCGTTCCATACGCCCCCGCGTTCCTTGAGGCGTAAATCATTGACGATAATTTATCAGTACTAACCCCCAATGCCTCCAAGTATCCCTGATTAATATTCATCAATTCGCCAAGCGTAGCCCAATCTTTTTTTACTAAAGCAATTTTAGCAATATCAACAATAACAGCAATCTGTTTATAAATATTATCAACAATATCCGGATATTTCTCTGCCTTCTCTGCAACCTGATTTATCAGCGTCACCGTATCCGCCTTCATACCACTGTAGCCAACAACCAATGGCAAACTGTTCCTGTGTTTGTCATTCTGGAGCGAAGCGATAGAATCTCTAGGGCTTTTTGAGATCCTATCGATCACTTCGTTCTCTCCAGGATGACTGTGTATTAAAGATTCAATAACCTTCCCTCCCGTTACAAAATACAACGTCCCGCCGTACACTGCAGCTGCCACATCAAATCCCGACCCTTTGCCTTGAATGTCCAAAACTGTTTTATATGCAAGGTCAAAGATTTCTTTTCTAGAAAGTTTAACACCGAATAATTCCGCCAGTGCCTTTATTGTGCAAACCGTCGCCGCAGACGACGACCCAAACCCAAACTGCGAAGAAAACTCCGATCTTGTGACAATTTCTATCCCGTCTTTAAAAGGTTCAACCTTGCGCGAAGGTTGAACCTTCATTAGCTCAATAAAATTCTTCACCGCCATTTCAACAAACTTCACTCCCTTGGGAATATCTCCTTTTCCAATCTCCCTCATCGGTTTTTCATATCCAGAAATCTTCTCATCTGGTGCGTCGATCCTAATTTTTTGGAAATTTGACATTTGAAATTTGACATTTGAAATTGTAACGAACATCCTCTGCCCCACCGCCGTCACCAAACACGGATTGCCGTAAACTACCGCATGCTCACCAAGTAACATTAATTTCCCCGGTGCTGAAACAGTAATTTTATTCATAAGATAACCCTTCAACAGCTAATTTTACCTGTTGCAGTGGCATATTACAAGGCTTTATAGATCTTGCAAGTATTTTTCTGTTTTTATGATATACAAGAAGCATCCCCGTTCCTTTCGTCTTTCCCCCTCCACCTGAGATTTTCGCAGCTCCGCCCGATTTCTCAATCTCCCGTATTAACTTCTTTGCAAACGGTGAAACAACGCCAAGCTTTTCCAGATTTATTTCCCCCACTCTAATGATACGTATCATTAGAGTGCTGTTATTATTTTTTATTGCCGTTAAAAGCTCGCGTGTTAACTGCTCTTGATCATCAAAAATTTTTTGAAATTTTTCAGGCTGTCCGTCAAACTGTTTTTTGACAAACGAGACCATCTCGCCTGTTGATTCTTTTGGTTTACCAGTATCGATAAGATAAAAATTCTTAGTTATATTTCTTGGTATTGTAAATGGAACAGACTGTATTATCTTCAGATCATCTGTTTCTTTCCGAAACCAGACCAGTCCCCCATGCAATACTGTCGCCGGATCACCGCCCGAAGGTCTTCCATGTTTCTTCTGCTCAATACGAAAAGCGATGTCATAGATTGTTTTCTTAATCCTTTCACCCTCATCCTGTCCACGCCTGTCAAGCAGGCGAGCTCCTCCTTTGGAGTCCGCTCCTTCTCCCATCAAGGGAGAAGGAATCCCCTCTCCCCTTTGCGGGAGAGGGTCTGGGTGAGGGGGAAAAAATAACGAAATCGCAGCCGCGACCGCCACAGCAACCGCAGCCGAAGACCCTAAGCCCGCACCAACCGGAATATCTGAGTCTATGGTAAGCGTAAAGCCTTTAATCATCCAATTGTCATTGCGAGGATCCGGCTTTGCCGGAGACGCGGCAATCTCTCTTATTTGAGATTGCTTCGCTTCGCTCGCAATGACAGAATCATTCGAAGAATAATAGAGTAGCACCTCTCCAACTGCAATCGTTACGTAATCAAGTTCATCTTGCGTAATTGAAAAAAGAATCTTCGTATCGCCTGAGTTTATAAATTTTTCCCATTCATACTGCGCCTTACGCGTCTTATCAAAAACCTGACTTTGTGATAAAAGGATGCTTTTTTTAAAGTTCTTGGAGATAATTTCTATTCTGCTGTCTTTCCGCGGACTAATTGAAACTCTACACCGTTTATCAATTGCAGCCAAAAGTGCCGGCTTACCGTAGACAACCGCGTGTTCGCCGAGCATATGAATTTTACCGGGGGCAGAAACCGTAATTGTCATAGAGGTCTGAACTTTATGCCGTAGGAGATAATACCTTCAGCGTCATCTGTTGTAATCCGCCGCAGAATGGCAATAACTTTTCTTCCGGAAACCAGGTCTTCCTGCCCCCAATCAACAAGCTGACCAATCATCCGCTGTTCATTGGCAAGAGCGACGATCACCACAGGATAAGGCGCTTGTTTGACAAATTCTCTGCTTGGAACCCGAATATAGGTTAAATGAAGAATCTTGCCTTCTTTTCCAAGAAGGCTTGCTACCTTCTTGCTTCTGCGCCACGATTTAACAGGTGTAGTAATCATACAAATTAAAAGTACAAAGTTAAAAGTTAAAAATTACAGTTTTCAATTTAAAATCATAAAAACTTTAAATTTTGAATTGTTACTTTGAATTTTGCACTTTGAACTTTAAACTTTAAAGATGTGTACTGCTGCGATTGTCCCGCTTCCTCCGACATTATGCGTTAATCCGACTTTTGCACCTTTGTGCTGGTTTTCTCCAGATTCTCCACGCAATTGCTCTGCGATCTCAACAATTTGTTTAATACCCGTTGCTCCCACTGGATGGCCGCATGACTTAAGCCCTCCGGATGGATTTACAACTGCTGTGCCTTTACCCAGAATATATTTCCCGCCGCCGATATCTTTTGCGCCATTTCCCTTTTTTGAAAAACCAAGATCCTCAACAGCCATCACTTCAGCGATAGTGAAACAATCGTGCACTTCAGATACATCGATGTCATCGGGCAAAACCTGAGCTTCTTTATATGCGACCTTTGCCGCACGAACAACTGCTTCAAGAGATGTAAATTTTTTTCTATTATGAAGACTCAAAGTATCCGACGCGATAGAGGATGCGGCGACACGAACTGGCTTTTTGTTTTTGCGAATTACCGCAGGGTCACTTGAGATAATAACTGCCGCAGCGCCATCTGAAAGAGGCGAGCAGTCAAGAAGCTTTAAAGGATCTGCGATCTTAGGACTTCTCATAACTTTTTCAATCGTTGTCGTAAATTGAAACTGCGCTTTGGGATTTAGGCTACCGTGATAATGATTCTTGACTGAAACAGCGGCTAAATCTTCCTCTGTTGCGCCATACTGCTGCATATATGCCTGCGCCATAAGCGCGTATAGACCGACAAATGTCGCCCCGGCTTGGCGTTCTTCATCAGATCCTGCTGCCATAAGCGAACTTGCGACATGCTCTTGCCCATGATCGGTCATTTTCTCAATCCCTAAAATTGCAACTGTTTTATACCGGCCGGCAAGAACACTATTTACCCCGTTGTGGAAGGCCATTCCACCCGAGGCGCATGCTGCCTCCATCCGAAACGCGGCAACTGGATGACCAAGCTCCTCAGCAAAAAACGATCCAAGATTGGCTTGATTACTTAAAATACCTGAGAGCATGTTGCCGACAAATAATGCATCGACTCGCCCGCTTTCAATACCCGAAAGAGCAAGAGCTTCAGTCAAAACCTGCCTGGCCATCTCACGTGGCGATATATTCCAAAGTTCTCCGAATTTTGTAGTAGCCCCACCTAGAACAAATATGTTCATAAGTATCCAATAAATACCAATTTCAAATGACAAATATCCAATATGCGGGGAGATACAAAATTTTCGCAGTTTTCACTAGCGGATAATAGGTACGGAATGCAGTTTAGATCTTCTTCGCGCTGAAAACAAGAAAATTTTCGTATCGACCTCAGCATATTGAAAATTTATAGCTTGTTTGTCTTCTGTAAATATTCTAGATACGAGATATATTGCTTATCTTCTATTTTTTTTACAACCGGTACAATTTTTTTCTGGAAACGCGCAAGCTGTTTCGTTGTCTTAAGAACAAACCCATCAGAACCGGCGCCGGAACCATAGGAAACAAGAAAAATTGACTGGTTTGGCTTTGCGATATCTAATACTGCTGCCAAACCAAGAAGCGACGACGCGGTGTATGGGTTACCAACAAGATCAACTGTTAATGAGGTTGCAAGCTGAGCATCAGTAAAGCCAAGCTTTTTTGCAACAACTCTGGGAAACTTTCCATTTGGCATATGAAATACACAGTAATCAAAATCAGAAGGTTTCATTTTCGTCTTAGTCAGGAGATTCTTTGCTGCTGATAAAACATGAGTAAAGTACGCAGGCTCACCGGTAAAACGCCCCCAATGTGAAGGATACTTGATTCCATCCCGCCTCCAGAAATCAGGCGTGTCTGATGAAAATGAAAGCATATCCTTCACCTCAGCGATCACGTCGCCAACTTTCCTTCCCAGGATATAAGCACAGCCAATACTCGCTGATGTGTATTCAAGGATATCATGCGGCTTTGCCTGGGCGGTATCGCTGCCGATTACCAATCCATAGTCGATTTTCCCGCTTTCCAGAAGCCCAAGTGTCACCTGTAAGCCAGCTGTTGCGGCTTTACAGGCAAACTCAAGATCAACGGCAAGATAATCATGACCTATTCCTAAATATTCTGCAATTTTCGTTGATGAGGGATTGACTGCATACGGATGGCTCTCTGAACCTACAAACACACTGTCTATTCCAACCGGTGAAACCTGGATCGCCGCAAACGCGGCAAGGCTTGCCTCAACCCCCATGGTAATTGCATCCTCATCAAGATTTGCCACTGCTTTTTCATTAACCTGCAGTCCCGATAAAATATCGCGCGGTTCTTTATGCCATGCAGTGGCGATTTCTTCAAGTTTAATTCTATATTTTGGAATATATACGCCGTAACTAACAATACCAACCATAAATAAAATTCGAAATACGAATATCGAAACTCGAAATAAATTCGAATTATCAAATGATCAAATGTTCAAAACTGTTTCGGATTTCTGTCATTTAAATTTTTGTCATTGTTTCGGATTTCGTGTTTTGGTATTCGGATTTCTTGCAAGTCGCTGGTGTGATTTGGCAAGTGTTCCTTCTGACAAACTTGCAATAAGGGATATTTCCCCCGCCAGACACGCTGCTGTGACAATTCCCGCAAACTCTTCAACTTTGCCCGTACCATCTTTTTCGTCATCCTGGCTTGTCCAGGATCTTCTCTTTCCGATTCTGGAGTCGTCACTTCGTTCCTCCCCAGAATGACGATTATTAATTAAACCCAATATTAAAAGCGCTTCTTTCTGCGTGGGAAGCCCTGTTCCTCCTCCTACTGTACCAACTAAAAGAGATGGAAGAAATACGCCGACATATAAACTTCCGTCGTCTAACACCTTTGCTGTTGTTATCCCAAGCGATCCTTCAACCACATGCGCCGGATCCTGACCTGTTGCGATAAAGATTGCAGCAATGACGTTTGCGATATGTCCATTAAAACCAATTGAGCCACTTACTGCAGAGCCGAGCATGCACTTTGCCAACCAAACATCAAAAAACTTCTGCGGCGTTGTCTTCAGTACGTCCTTAACAATTCCCTTATTAAGGACAACTTCTGCCCATGCCTTCAGCCCTCTTCCTTCAATCGAATTGATCCATGCCGGTTTCTTATCAATATCAAAATTGCCCGCAATGCTCAAACAGGCAATCCCTGTTTCTTTTTCAATAAATTCAACAGCAGCTTGTGTCGCAATCGTTGCCATATTCATCCCCATCGCATCCTTTGTATCGTATACAAACCGGAGAAAAGTATAATTTGCCAAACTCTTAACTAATATTTTTTTTAATTTTAAGTGCTTCGATGTTTTCTCTGCTTGATTCTTGATTCTTGATTCTTTATTCTTTACAAACTCGTAGAGTTTAATTTTGTTTTTAATAGATCCTGTATAAAACACCGGCCCCCTCGTCATACCGAATTTACTAACGTCCACAATTGCACCGCCAGCTTCTGTAATTGCTTTACACCCCCGATTAATCGAAGCAACCAGAGCGCCCTCCGTCGTAGCCAAAGGGATAAAATAACTTTTTGCTTTTTGCTTATCACTTATTTCTATCTTAAGTGGTCCTGCAACCCCAAGCGGAATCTGCGCCGCCCCAATCATATTTTCACAATTTTTCTCTGAAGCAATCGTAAGTGAGGAAGTATAAGATCCTATTGTAGCTAATGAAATATGTAATATTTTCTCAATTTCTTCTCGTCTGTCATCCGGGCTTTTGAAATCTCTCAACGACATAAATTCAGCCTTTTGTAGCCTTTATTATTTAGTCTAATAAATCCTCATAACCATTCGATGCAAAATCTAGTTCCTTAATGTATAATTATTACATGACATCAATTATTGATGCCATTATTCAGGGCGACAAAAAAGCTATACGCACTTTCTATCTTGCCTATTCTCCAAAAATCCTTTCCTATCTGCAAAGACGTCTGCCGCGTAATGAGGACGCGCAGGAAATTATGCAGGACGTTTTTCTTGACGCGCTTGATTCACTGCCGCTTATTCGTAACACAAACAGCGTTCTTCCCTACCTTTATCGCATAGCACACAACAAATCAGTTGATTTCTACAGGAAGAAAAAAATTAAATCTCTCCTTTTCTCGCAATTTCCCCTTCTTGAGAGCATAAGAAACGAAGTTCATGAGCCGGAATTTATTTATGAGAAACAAAAAATCCATGAACGCATAGAAAAAGCATTCAACGTATTATCTGAAAAATATCAAATTGTTCTGCGGCTTCATTATGAAGAGGGGCTGAAAGTGAAGGAAATTGCAGAAAAACTACGACTATCATTTAAAGCGACTGAGTCTTTATTATTTAGAGCAAGACAGCAATTTATTAAAGCCTACTCGCTTTCCCTATGAACGAACGGGAATTTCTCCTCAAGCTTGAAAGCAGAGCAAAAGAGCAGGAGGCACTTATTAACGAAATACCCATGTCAAGTTTTTTTGCTATTGTTGGCATTTGGCTGGGAAAACATCCCTGGCGAATCCTTATTCCACTCTCGTTTTTATTAACCCTCCTATTTAGACTTATCCTAGGCTACCGCTACACTGACTTTGTTTTGAAGATTTTTGGAGGATTCGGCTTGCTTCGCTAATTTTCAATTTAAAATTCGAAATTTGAAATGAAAATTAAATTTTAAAACATTAAAAATTCATTGAAAATTTAAAATTGAAAATTTAAAATTTATGAAGCGTCCGGTGTTTTTTATCTTTATTGCATACATCTGGACTAAGACACTCCTTGGTCTGACTATCTCACCGTACAAATCAGTAAGACAGGTCACAAGAAATCCGATTCTTCTTCCTGTCGTTCTTTCACCTCTATATGGACTTGCAGCTCTATTTATGATTGGGAGAATCGGATCAATCCTTTTGGATGTTCACGGATTTAAACGGGAAATCCTAGCAGCCATCTTAAGCAGCGCACTCATCTCTATTTTGATGTGGCAGCTTCTACTTCTTTATCTTCTAGGCAGTTTTCTTTTTGCACTTAGAAGACATTAAGCATCAAAAGCGGTTCGTGAAAATTCCCTAATCCAACTGCCAACATCATTTTGTTCAAGACCAACTGAGATAATATGAGATGATGTATCTGTAGCTAATACTTCTCCCCCTGTTTTTATAAGCCCTTTCATATATTTATGGTAATCAGAGCTGCGACTTCTCATTGCCTGCCTTATGCCATCGGCATGTTGCAACCATCCCGGCATATTGCTTACATAATTTCCACTCATCTCTGCAGCGCAACGCTCAAGAAATGCCTGAAAAAGCGGCACATGGTAATTACGCGGAGGAATTGTCCATAGGCAACTCTGAGGCATAAAATCTTGGGCAAATCGCTCATCAGCTTTGTGGAAAATGTTTGGTCTGTTAAAATCACGAAAGTTCAATGCTGATACACCAAGAAGAGCAGCTCCATTATCTTCCGATATCAATGGGAACTCAAATTCTTGCAGGTCAGACCTTTCATGATCGAAATAGCCGGAAACCTCAAAGCATGCACGCTGCGTGCGATCTTTATATGTCTTTTGATAACGCGCCTCTCCCCTTGATGTATCAATAGCTAAAACTGGCACTACCGGATGACCAAGATTAGCAAACGCTTCCGAGATATCAGTTGATGCTCTGCCAGAAATCACAGTGTCGACAAGAATAATTTGCCGGCGATCTGAAGGAGCGATAGTATGAAGTGTTTTTATTAAATTTTGCGGACTTGAGTGAAAATCATCAAAAGAGATGTCGTTCATCTTACCAAGCAAAAATGCATTCCACTTCAAGTCAAGCGACGTCTTATCTCCATAGAAAAGATCGACAGTCGCTCTTGCACACGATCTGCGAAGTATTCGGGAAAGCTCCCGTCCGTCACTACTGGATGAGGCTGATGAAACATCTGCGGTAAATGGATAAAGGACCACATCAACATCTGGCAAAGCTACGTCTTTTGATCCATTCATTCTGCGTTCTTGAATTTTTCCCCCAGAAAGATAAGGGAAAATCCCTCCCGGATAGTATTCAGTTCTTGAAGGATCAATAAGTCTGTTTTTGCTATCTGCGACACGCAGGTAGTCAAGCGCCAGAAGAAAAATTGGTACTGCCCCCCGTGAAGGAATAAGAATTGTCGGTCTTCTTCCCTTGCTAATAACGTTATCAACAACCGTACTAAGATTTTCACCAAGCAATTGACAACCCTCTGCATAGGCCTTAATTTCTTGCTCAGAGAATGGCTGGCAGGAAGCTTTCGATTCCTGAGTCCCCTTAATATTTTTTGATAATATCTCTTTCATAAATATCTTATACTATATTATATCTTATAGTTATTAAACCCGCAAGATGGTAAAGCGGCTGTAGGTTGAAGCTATTTTGAAATCTCTTTAATTTCTATTCCTCTTTTCGTGTCGGTAACATCATAACCTGATTTTTTGATCCTGCTGCGCAGCTGATCAGCTAACATATATTTTTTTTCCTTGCGCAGTTTCTCTCGATCTCTTACCAATTCCTGCACTTCTTGGGGCAATTCATGAATTTCAAGAAGCCTAATCTTTTTTATGTCTGATAGATTCAAGCCTAAAACTTCATCAAACTTAAATAAACTTTGTGCCTTGGCAGATGACGGATAATCTGATTTTACCAGATCCCATATAATGGCAAGTGCTTCCGGAAAGTTAAAGTCATCATTAATCGCAGTAAGGAACTTTTTCTCATATTCCGCGCAGCCTATCTTTGGGCTGTCCCACTCAGAGACGATTGAACGTAAATGATTGAGCGCTTGTTGTGCCGCGTCTAGTGCTGGAAAAGTAAAATTCATCTCCTGTCGGTAGTGAGTTTGAAGATACAAGTATCGCAAAGCCAAAGGATCATACTTTTGTTCCTCTAAATCATAAAGCTTGTAATTATTTCCCAAGCTTTTGCTCATCCGTTCACCCTTAACTAGAACAAACGCTGGATGCACCCAATACTTTACAAATGGTTTTCCTGTAACAGCTTCCGCTTGCGCGATTTCATTGGGATGATGTGTTTCACGAAGGTCAACCCCGCCGGTATGGATATCAAAACTTTCTCCCAAATATTTCATGCTCATAGCAGAACACTCAATGTGCCACCCCGGAAACCCGACTCCCCACGGCGACTTCCACTCCATTTGTCGTTTGGGTGTCTCCGTCATTCTGGGGAGCGAAGCGACTCCAGAATCGATTCTGGACAAGCCAGAATGACGAGGAACGCTGAACTTCCACAATGCGAAATCTCTTGGACTTTTCTTTTCAGGATTGATTTCTATCCGCGCACCCGCCTTAATCTCATCAAGATTTGAAAGTTTGCCGTACTCGGGAAATTTTGCCGTATCAAAATAGATGCCGTCTGATATTTCATAGGTAAAACCTTTTTCCTCAAGCCGTTTAATCAAATCTATCTGTTCTTTGATATGATCTGTTGCTTTTGCAAATAATTTCGGTTTTGTCAGATTGAGTGCGGCAAAATCTTTCAGAAACGCTTCGGTGTAAAACGCAGCGATTTCCCATGCAGACTTTCCCTCCCTCGCCGCTGATTTTTCCATCCGATCCTCGCCCATGTCCGCATCGCCAAGATTATCACCGGTAAGATGACCAACATCGGTAAGATTCATTATGTATTTCACCTCATACCCATTATATTGCAATGTCTTCAATAGAAAATCGGAAACGGCGTATGTTCGAAAATTTCCAATATGGGCAAAATCATAAACAGTCGGACCACAAGCATACATACCAACTTTGGATGGATGAAGTGGTTTAAAGTCTTCTATCCTTCGAGATAAGCTGTTATATATCCTCAACATAATCTAAATTAAAAATTCAAAATGCAAAAGGCAAAATTACAACTCAAAACTAAATACTTTTTACTTGTATTTTTGAGCTTTGACTTTTAACTTTTGACTTTCTATTCAGATTTTACCACAGAAGCGTGAATGAAGCTTTTTAATTATTGTTAGATGACCTTTTCTTGACTGAGGGGCTTTATCCTGTGTGACCAATTCAGCTCTTTCAAGCTCTCTTCGCTCAAGAATTCTTCCGGCCCTTGCGGCACCAAATGCGACTTGCCACATGCTAAAAACACTTTCTCGCAACTGATCTGCAGACTCAAGCGTATCTGCCTTATCAAGTGTTCTTGCTGCAATCTCTCTTAAAACTCGCTTTGCTTCTTGCTCTCCCATCATTTGTCCAACATAGGCACACCGCGCATAAAAAACGCGTGTTAA
Source organism: uncultured Gammaproteobacteria bacterium (assembly GCA_964508395.1). Lineage (GTDB taxonomy): Bacteria > Patescibacteriota > Microgenomatia > Levybacterales > UBA12049 > CAZDTO01. Next base: position 10,906 of record CAZDTO010000017.1, read on the forward strand.
TGTAGAATCTACAAATCTGGCATTCGCCTCGGGATGATCAAGTAAAGCTCTTTGATGATCTTCTAAATACTCGCCAAGCAGAACGCCATTTATGGCAAGTCTGCTGTCATCCAAAAGTTCATCGATTGAACCAATCTCAATTCCATAGTAATTAAATTGCACTTTGCCGTTGCCATCTTCTCTGGGCTTTCTTACTCTGTTTTGAGGAAATTGAATTAGTCGACCTTCTATTTTGTGGCTTTCAATAGGCTTTCTAGCTCGATCTAATGGAAGCATGATTATCTTACCTCTTTCAGACATAGTAAAATTTTAGCAAGTTATTATCCTATAGTCAATATAGTTTTACAGCTATTATCCGCTCCCAGGCAAGCTCTCGATCCTTCTCTGCTTCCTCTGCACCGGAAGCGGCGGGAGCTTCTCTTTCTCTTTATTATCTTCTGTCTCTATCATCTCTTCCTTTTTCTTCTCAACCGCCTTTGACGCGGCCTCCTTCGTTTTTGGCGGATTTATTAATTTCTCAAAATATTGTTCGTGCAATTCTTTTCGGATTTTGTCTAAATTAGCTGCTTCTTGCGGTGTCTTCCCTTTTGCAATCTGACGCTGATAAAAAGGACTAGGCTTCTTTTGCCCAATTGATAAACCTTGTTTTTGTTGATGCGTAGCCGCGTTTGACACGGCAGCTTGCTCCAATGCCTGAGCTTGATCCGAATATGAACTTCCCGATTGGCTGCCAGCTACTCCTTCCTCGCCAGCTTCAATATCAGACTTTTGAGGAATAAATTGCGACTTGCCCGCCTGAACTATCGCAGTTGCCTGCTGCTTCATGCTCTTTTTTGCACCCTGAGCAATCTGCTCTACACCTCGTTCAAAACTCCCGGAAAGCGACGCCATAGTTTAACAAGTGTAACAAAATACGACCCAACTGTCACCTCACTCGATCACCTG
>CAZDTO010000017.1:11950-17759 GCA_964508395.1 uncultured Gammaproteobacteria bacterium
TCACTCGATCACCTGGGAGGTGAATTAGCTAGAGCACCTAGGGAAACTACTTGATTATTCCCAAGGTTTCTTTCGCGTCATCTGAGATTTTATCCGGATCCCAAGGCGGTTCCCAGACGAGATTGATATGAACATTCGTAACGCCGTCAACTTTTTTAATTGCATCTGGAACCCACTCCTCAAATACCATCGACAGCGGACACCCCGGTGTAGTCAGCGTCATCGTAACCTCAACACTTCCTGTATTTTGATCAATTGCCACATCATAAATCAACCCAAGATCAACAATATTAATATTCAACTCCGGATCAATAACAGTTTTTAATGCTTCTAATATCTGTTCTTTCGTAATCATAATCATAACGAATCATAATCATAACGAATCATAACATAATCAAATATCAAGAGGCTTAGTCGTTATCCACTTTAATGATATGTATCATTAAAGTGGTAATAGATATTAACTTCTCTTCGTTTCATACGATAAAACTATTACAGAATTTTTAAAATGCTCGCTGCTTCTCTCTTCTCTTTCTATAATATTCTCTTCTATAGTATTTCCAATCGCTCCCTTTTGAAGGTGGAATTTTAGCAAGCATATCTTCCATTTTCTGCCAAAAATCGTCTATCTTCTCATCATGTAGGATTTTATCAACCATTTTACGATAACCCTTTCCAGCATACTTTAATGCAATACTTACATTGGCTATAGTAGGAGGAGTAACGCGTAATATTCTACAGATTGATGGATAGGTATAGCCCTTAGCAAGGAGAACTGCTATTGAAAGACGCTTTGTGAGCATAATCTTCTCAACAGGTGAAAGAAAATCATCTAAGAAATCTTCTATGTCTTCGGAGGAGTGCAGTTGCGATATACTCTTCTTGAAAATCTCAAACATCCGCCTCTCAACGTCTTTATGTATCGGGTATCTCGAAACCTGCGTCATACCACTTTAATGATATATATCATTAAAGTGGTTGTCAACTAATTTAACTTCCCTCCTACCATAATAACAACCTACATCGGATCCGAATCGTTCTAGTACTAAATGGAATATGGTATGTTAAGATACTATGTAGTAACTTCCTGGTATACTTCAGCTATGGATAATAAAGGAAAATACAAGGTCGGAAAAGTTTCGGACTATTCTAAATCTAAAGGGTGGTTTTTTGGACATTTCGCTGACGAGGAGTTGTTAAAATCAGATTTAGTTGAGGTAGCCTGGCAAGACATTTCAAACAAATCCGCTGCGCCAGAGGACAAACATCTTCACAAAGCTTCGGTTGAAATAAATATCATATTATCTGGCGAGGTACGAGTGACAATAAATGAAGAAAAATTTATCTTACATAAAGGAGAATTTTACGTTGTATGGCCAGAAACCGTTGTAAAAGACGTTGAAGCTTCAGAGAATACAGAATTAATTGTGTTAAGAGCTCCGAGTCTTAACGATAAAATCAAATTGCCTTAGACAGAATTAAATTCAATACGCGCTTCTTCCCTCCATCGCCCGCTCAAGCGTGACTGAATCAGCATACTCAATATCTGCTCCCACCGGCAATCCCCGCCCTATCCTCGTAATTTTGAGATTTGAGATTTGAGATTTGAGATTTTTACTAATGTACATCGCCGTCGCCTCCCCTTCCATCGTCGGATTTGTCGCAAGAATAATCTCTTTTACCCTTTCCCCTTCACCCTTTACCCTTTCAAATAATTGCTTAACATAAATCTCATCCGGCCCGATGTTATTAAGTGGATCAATTTTCCCATGCAACACATGATACAACCCTTTATACTTGCCATTTTTCTCAAGGGCCAAAACATCCAACGACTGTTCTACAACACAAATTACAGCATTATCACGCATTGAGTCAGAACAGATACTGCATGGATCAGTCTCATCTACATTAAAACATTGCGAACAAACCCTTGTGTTTTGTTTTAAACCCTGAACTGATGCGGCAAACCGGTCAAGCTCTTGCTGGGGAACATGCAGAAGGTAGAATGTCAAACGCTGTGCGGTCTTCGGCCCAATGCCGGGCAATCGCTCAAATGACTCAATTAAATGTTGAATAGCCTTGGGGATTCTCATGTATGCGGCAGGTATGCGCTTGTGGCAATGCTTTTTCCTAAAAGCGCGACATTTATATAATTTTTCGTGCCATAAATAAAATATGGCAAAAGCGCTGATGGTTTTTCGTACCGACGGGCTGATGTAATCACTCTTACATCTTGACAATATATCACGCTTTTTCTCCCGAATTTTTTCGCAAGTCGCAAGGCAAGATCCCAATCCTCACTTGTCTTAAGCCGCTTATCAAATCCCCCGACTGCTAAAAGTGCGTCTTTCCGTACTGCCATATTAAATCCCCATGGCAATGTCTTGCCAAAAAATTGATTGAATTGTAAAAAGTAATTATAAAAACTGTTCATAAAAAGCGCAGTTCTGTTCTTGGTATCCAGAAGCGCAATACCGCCAATGCATACAACCGCATCATCCTGCATATGCTCATCGATGCGCCGCAACCAGTCCTGCCCCGGGAGTGAGTCAGCATCAACATATGCCAAAATCGGCCCTTTTGCGTCTTCTGATCCGTACTGACGTGTAGCACCGATTGTTGCACCATCCTCTGTGTATGACAATAACCTTGCGCCATGCTGTTTGGCAACCTCGAATGTCTTATCTGTAGATCTATGATCAACGACAACGATTTCAAACTTTTCTCTTGGATAATCCTGATTTTTTAATGCGTCAACGGTTCTGCCTATCAACTTTTCTTCATTATACGCCGGAATGACAACAGAAATAAAATAAAATGAATGTGTAATCATAGTTAAAAATTCAAAACGCAAAGTTAAAAATTACAGTGCAAAACTCAAAGTTTTTGCTTAACGTTGAACTTAATAGCTGTAACTTTGAACTTTTAACTTTGTACTTTGAACTGTTCCGCAATCATATCTGCTACAGAAAGTATCTCAAGATTTCTGAATCGTTTATTTTCTGGGACAATCAATGTGTCTGTTACATATATCTTTTCTACTTCAACCTTTTCCAATAGCGTGCTCGCATTCTGAGAAAAGACAGCGTGCGTAGCAAAAACCCAAACCTCTTTTGTCCCCCTCTCTCTTAACATTGTAACTGCCTGCGCAATTGTCTGACCGCTTGAAATCATATCATCAATAATTATTGCACGCCTCATTACATTTCCATGAATCACACTAGCCGTAATTTTTCCAGTTTCCAAATCCCGGTTTTTCTCAATTGAAGCAACAGAAACTGTTCGCAACATATCTGAAAGCATGCGGACACGGCGCACACCACCCATATCAGGGGATACCAAAACGGTTTCTGCGTCAATAAGCTGTTTGTCTTTGATAATATTTGCAAAAAGAGAAAGTGCAGAAAGATGGGTAATTGGTTTTTTGAAAATCTCGACCGTTTTAATAGAATGGAGGTCAAAAGCGATAAATTTATCTACGCCTATATTTTCCATTGTACGGATTACGACTTCCAGTGAGCGTGCCTCGCCGCTTCTAAACACATGGTCTTGTCTTTCATATCCCAAATACGGGATAACTACAGTGACAGATTTTGCCCCGCTTCGCTTCAACGCGTCAATGGTAAAAAAAAGCTCAATATAATTGATATCAATCGGGATCCCTGTTGGCTGGACAACAACTGTATCCTCCCCAACAACACTTTCTTCAAGCCTCACACGTTGCTCACCATCAGGGAAAGTGTGATGTTCTATTGGAGATAATGACATATTGAGCAACTTTGCTACCTTCTCGGCAAGGGGTTTATTAGAGGCACCACTGAAGATCTTCATTATCAGTCATTGTAACATGACATTATGCTTCTTGCGAGCACAAGTTTTATAATTTTCAATTTTTAATTTTTAATTTGAAAATTTCAAATTTCAAATTGAAAATTATGCTACTTTCCTCCCCCCAACAAACCGCCTAATCCTCCTAAGCCGCCGCTCATTTCCTGAAGTTTTTTTGCAGCAACTTCCTGTGATTTTTTAACTGCCTCATTGACTGCTTCCCGAATATCGTTATCATTCTTTCCATTAGCATTAAGCTCTTTTATTTTCTGATCTCCGGTTATTACAACGCGTACACCATGTTTTTCAACGGTAATCTCCTCGGCCTGCAATTGCCGCTGGATCATCATTGCCTGATCCCGCATTTTTTTAATTTCCCCAATCTGCCCAAATGGATTAAACATAACACCTTACACCTCCCTCCACCTTATTTATAAATCTGTATTCAACTACATCTCTTTACTTTTCTCGAAGATATTGTTAAATTGCTAAACTGTTAAATTGTTAACAATAAAACAATTCAACAATATAAAAATTATTTATTACTTAATTCTACAACAACGCTTCCTTTCTTTCCAGTAACTTCTTGATAAACTTTCTCCAAAAGATCCTGCGCCTTACCCTCTTCAAGTTTTTGTTTATGAAAAGTATATGGTGTTTGGATGACAAGGCCTTTTTTACTATACTCTTTTAATTTACAACTTCGAAGCACGCCTGCAATGGAATGATTGTATGACTTTGTTTTTTCGATAAACTGTTGCCAAAAATTAGTTGTATTATCATTTGTTTTTTGTGTTTTTTCTTCTGTCATTCTGGTAGAAGATCCAGAATCTCCTTTCGAAACAACGGATTCTGGATGCGCCTCCGGCTTACCAGAATGACGAAACAACACAGCCCACTCAACAATCGCCAACTCAAGTGGCAGACTTGGCAAAACCGCGTACTTTATCTCTCCATGCGCTCTGGATAATAGTTCAAATAATCTCTGCAAATCTTCCATTCTGATATTTGATATTTGATATTTGATATTTGATATTTGGTGGATTCCAACCTTTACTAAAAGCAGCGCGTGGAGCTCTTGTAGTAACTGCTCTGAAAAGTACCTCATATCCACTCCTTGTTCAATTAATTTTTCAACCAATTGAATACCGCCCCTTGCATCTCTATCAATTAAATATGCAATCATTTCCGATATTTGATATTTGATATTTGATATTTGATATTTTTGCTCAAGAAGCTCCTTTGTAATCTTCTTACCACCGGCAAATGCAACTAACTCTTCAAGAATTTTAACGCCATCCCGAAAACCTCCATCGGCAAGCTTTGCAATTCCCAGAAGCGTTTCAGTATCAATGACTAGGCTCTCTCCCTTCGCAACACGCGCAAAAGAACGAATTAGCTCCTCATCTGAAGCATGAGTGAATGGGATATGTACGCATCGGGAAATAATAGTCGCTGGTATTTTATGCGGCTCGGTCGTGCAGAGAATAAACATCGCATGGGATGGCGGCTCTTCAAGCGTCTTTAGCAGAGCGTTAAATGCCTCTGTTGTAAGCATATGCACCTCATCAATGATATAAACCTTTTTCTGTGCTTGGAATGGTGAAAGCTTGATGGTGTCCCGCAGGGCCCTGATCTCATCAATACCGCGATTGGATGCAGCATCGAGTTCTAAAACATCCATGTTCGTACCATTGGTGATAGAAACGCACTGTTGGCATTTGTTGCAGGGCTCCAATTGGTTATTAGCATCTTTCTCGTCCAACTTTTTACTTTTTACTTGTATTTTTGACTTTTGAATTTTGAATTTTGAATTTTGCTCATCTGGCGAAGCCAGATCTCGCTTCGCGAGACAGTTAACCATCTTCGCCACTATCCGCGCCGCTGATGTTTTTCCAAGCCCTTTGGGCCCTGTAAAAAGGAACGCATGGGCAACGTCGGAATTAAGTACAACAGAGAGCGTTTCACGTACACTTGTACT
>CAZDTO010000018.1:0-17589 GCA_964508395.1 uncultured Gammaproteobacteria bacterium
ACGATACGCTGTACCGGATTCTCAAAGAAAAAGGCGCAGAGGTAAAATGGACATTTGGATTTGATGACTTTGATCCGATCGACGGTCTTCCCCCTGAACTTCAACAATCCCATAGTCAATACCTTGGTATTCCTGTTTTCCTTGCTCCAGCGCCAAACGGCAATGGATCGTTTGGTGAATATTATAGTAATAAGATGCTACATTTTTTTGACGAGCTTAACATTCAGGCGGAGGTTTATTACGCAAGCGATTATTATAAAAAGGGGGTCTATGACAAAGCGATACAATTTGTCCTGGACCACGTTGAAGGTATACGGAAAGTATATGAAGAAATGTATAAAAAACCTGTTGCTGCGGACTGGTTTCCTCTGCAAGTTATCTGTCCGCAGTGCGGAAAACTTGGCACGACGCGAGTTACTTCCTGGGACGGCAGAGAAGTAATGTTTACCTGTGAGAAAGCGCTCGTCAAATGGGCATCCGGATGCGGTGCAACGGGGAAAATAAGCCCGTTTGGGGGAAATGCCAAAATGCCATGGAAAGTGGAATGGGCTGCAAAATGGTGGACATTTGGCGTGACTATTGAAGGAGCAGGCAAAGATCACGCATCAGCGGGAGGTTCATACGATATCGCTATAAAAATTCTAACCGACGTCTTCAGAGCAAAACCCCCTTTAAAGATTCCCTACGAATTTTTCTTATCCGGCGGCAAAAAAATGGCATCATCGAAAGGTGTCGGATTAAACGCGGAACAACTCCTGGAAGTATTACCGCCTGAAGTTGTCCGGTTTCTTATGATAAAGACAAAGCCTAATCATGCGGTAGAGTTCTCGCCAACCGATACTGATGTCATCCCCAACCTCTTTGATGATTATCAAAGAGCAGCAGAAGCTTACTTCACACCCAAGGGAATCAGTACCGACGAAGATCTTAGCCGGTTATTTAAACTTTCTCAGGCCGGAACAATTAAAAAACCTCCATCGCTTCGATTTTCAATGCTTAGCCAATGGGTACAAATGCCAAATATGGAAGAGCGAATCACGCGGGAAGAACTTACTGAATGGGAAAAATATGCAAAAGTGTGGGTTGATAAATATGCACCGGATTCAGAAAGATTTGCTGTATCACAGGATCTTCCGCAGGCAGCAAAAAAATTAACGGGTGATCAGAAGAATTTTTTGCGCAAAATAGCTATCAGACTTGACCAACAATGGCTGGCTGAAGATTTCCATAAACAGCTCTATGGATGGGCAAAAGAAGTACCACTTCCTTCAAAAGACGCCTTTGCGGCAATCTATATAACTCTTCTAGGAAAAGACTACGGGCCAAAAGCAGCTTGGCTTATACTCTCGCTTGATAAAAACTTTGTCAGAGAGCGTTTCAACGCAGTCTCAGCGATACAATAGCACACTGGATCTGGTGCATTATGATGTATGGGGAAATTCTTCTATTTTATTTTTACCATATTCGCAATTGGAATCATTATTTTTCTGACATACCAATTGTTTCTGTTCCGTTTTTTTGAAAAAGGGGCACTGCAGATAACATCAATACCACCAAGTGACGTATATCTTAATTCAGAACTTATTGGAAAAACGCCGATCTGTAAATGCGACGCCGGCAACATGATCTCACGAGGTGAATACGTCATTCGTCTTGTGCCAAATGACAGTAGGCTGAATTATTTTGAAGAAAAGGTGGTTATCCAAAAGGGCCTACTCACGGTGGTTGATAGAGTATTTGCATTAGGCGGCGGATCAGAATCAAGCATTGTTTCACTTAACCCACTTGCCGATAAAAATACATCACAGATTCGTATCATTTCTATACCAAACGATGCGGAAGTACTTCTCAATAACAAATCTCTAGGCAAAACTCCAATTCTTCTTAAAGCTGTTCCGGCAACAGAGCACAGATTAACAATCCGAAAAGATGGTTATAAGGAAAAAACTACTGCTCTTTTGACAACAGATGGATACGAGCTTACAGCAGTCATGCAACTTGCCGTTGGAATACCTTCGTATGATGTGCTAGCGACGTCATCTGCAGAATCTTCTTCATCAGAAAATCAAAACTGACATTATCCCCCAATAAAATAAATGATGCCGATGACTAAGACTATCCAGAGCATTACAGTAAACAGAAGTGGTCTGTCAGAAAGAAGTACCCTATCAGGACTTTCCCCTTCTTTCTTTTCATAAATATCCTGCAGATAACGCATAAGACCGTATACAACTGGGATGACGGTAATCATAAGCCACTTGCGTTTAAGGTAGAGTGGCAGAAATTCGGGAAGGAAGAGATCGTTTGTTATGCTCATTCCTCTCGCATTTTCAAGAAATGTAAAAAGCGAATATGAGATAAAGGTTGATGTAGCAAATACTGATGCATAGACATCCAACAGCCTCTCTGAATAATGTGACAATGATTTTCTTGTAGCAGCTATTTGCTCACTTGTGTAACCTGATATTAAAGTTAACTCAGATCGTCTCTTGCCAATAGCAAGAAAAAGAGATAAGGAAATTGTTGTAAGGAGAAGCCAGACAGAGATATGATAACCACTAATCATTTCTCCCGCGTAAACCCGCAGAATATATCCTCCTGCTAAAGCCAGAATATCAATAACCGCAATATGTTTCAAAAGTGCAGAATAAGAAAGTTGGAGGATAAAGTATACGATCGTGATAAGAAAAAAAGCTGGTTCTATGAAAAAACTCCCTGTAATTGCAACCGCCGCAAGAACGCTGGCTATAACAAGAGACACGCTAATAGATATATCGCCATGCGCAAGAGGCCTAAATCGTTTGAATGGATGGAGCTTATCTTTTTTAATATCAAATATGTCGTTTATGATATATATGGCAGAAGAAGCAGCACAGAAGACAAGAAATCCATAGAAAACCTTTTCAAACATCAATGAATCAAAAAGCGTTCCAGTAAATGTAATGGCCGCAAAAACAGCTAGATTTTTTATCCACTGGCGTGGTCGTAACAGGCGAAGATAATTACGAAGCATTTTTTTCATGGGTATATCTTACTATAAAATGTAAAAAAAGTAACGATCCGAAGAGTGAAATAATGAGTAAAAGAAGTGCAAACAGTTTGCTCCGGCTGTCAAGCGTAAGAGCAAGAATACCAAGTATTACCGAAAAACCCCAATATGCAATTGCAACACCCCTCTGTCCAACACCCAACGCCAAAAGCAAATGATGTAGATGTTTTTTATCATGCAGAAACGGTGATCTACCGGTAAATAACCGTCGTGCGATGGTAAATAATCCATCCACAGCAGGTACGCCCATAACCAGAAGTGCAGTCGCAAGTTTGGCGGAAGAGAGAATCGATACAACTGCAAGAAGCAGATACAAAGATGTTGCGCCATAGCCTGGGAAAATTTTTGCCGGATAAAAATTGTAAATAAGAAATCCAAACGCACTTCCGGCAATCATAAAAGAAAGTTTTGTTTCGATAAGCACTTTAGGATCAACTGATAAAGCACGAAGACTCAAGATGCCAATGATAATCGCAGAGATTCCAACAATGCCCGGCATTTGCCCATCAACACCTTTACTCCAATTCAACATATTCATTACCCAAACAATCCAAATAAGCGTAATTATATGGGCAAGGGAGATAGTGACGTTAGGTAAAAAAGACGGTAATTGTATTGCATCGAAATGAATAATTCCTCCAAGAGGATTTGTAATAAAGCTTATACTTACCCCAGCTGCAACAACAATAACAGCACATATACCATTAAAGGCAAAACGTATATATGGATGGAGATCTTTCGCTTTTGCGTTATAGACATCATCGACAACACCAACAATAAGCGCAATCATTGCTGATAACATCAAGGCAATTGTTAGATAAGTAAAAGGAAGCAACAATACCATCGAGATAATAACACCAAGTAAAAGTGGGATTCCTCCTCCTCTTGGAATTGGACTTATATGAATAACTCCCGGATGCTTTCTTTGTGCTGGATCGTCGACAATCTTATATTTTTTCAGAAGTACTATGCACAAAGGAGTGATAAGTATAGTTATGAGAAGTGATATAAAAAACGGTACAGAAGCAGTGGTCAAGATATCATTCATCAACATTTTATAAAACAAGCATTGTTGACTGGAAAAGAAAGATTGATGCCAGAAGCGTAATCACAATGCTCGTGCTGTTTATGATACGAGACACCAACGGCATTCTATTATAAAAAGTGATAGCGATAACTAAATTTATTATTACAAAAATAAGAGTAAGAATAAATGGGAAAAAAATCTGTTCTTTTGCACCAAGCCTTGCTTCGCCCCAGGGCATCTGATGGTACAACGGAATGTAGGGCGGAAGAGATCGATAAACAAAAAGTATATATACTATTGCGGCAACAAGCAAACCTATCGAGCAAAGCGTGCTCAGCTTGAGAATCTTATCGGAAAATATTGTCTTAAAATATACGTTCATAAATTTTTGTATCGCGAATCGTAAGTTTCTCCGTATAATTTGTAAGATAAAACGGAAAAGGCGAATCAGGTAAAACAACGACATACCGTGGTTTTTTTACCATCATAGATTGCTCTGTCTCACTTCGTGCACTCTTATTTGAAATATGATACGCGACAGTATATTTTCCCGGTGGTAATTTATCAGCTAACGTATAAATCTGTGCGCTATTTCCCCAGATGAATACAGCGTCTTCCTTCTTTGTGTGAGTTCTTAGATAATAAGATACAAAATAATCTCTGGGTGTATTGCTATCAAAAAATCCAAGATACTCCTCTACGCTTTTTTCATGTGTGATAAATTCGATAAAATTTTGGTAGTATGCAAGCATTTTCTGCGGATGAGTGAGCTTAAACTGAACTATGGTAATAATAAATGCAATGGCCACTATTATGATCTTTATATTTCTATTCTTCTTAAGAAAGAATATGATTCCTGCTGCAAGCGACAAACTTGGCAGAAGAACAATAACATAATGCGTGTATGGACGCTGCGAAAAAAATGCATTAAACAGTGAAAAGAAAAGCCATAAGAAAACAAAAATTACCGGTTCTGACAATATTTTTCTCTTTAAAACAACGGCTCCAACAGCAAGTGACAACAGAATCGTTTTTGTGATAAGGAGTCCTTGACTAATAAAAAACTTATTTTTATATCCAACATATGAAACATTTTGAAAAAATGTTGCTTCAAAAAATGTACCAAGTGCATTTTGCATCCAAAAATATATGACTGCTCCCACAAAGGGTAGAGCACTTCCTGAAAGTAGTGATACTACCGCAAAACCCTTGTTTTGTTTTGCGACCAATGTTTTAGAAATTGTAATAAAAGTTACAAACGCAGCTATATCAAAAACAGCAACAATCTTAAAGAGCAATGCAATGCCAAGAATAAAGCCTGCCAAAAAATAGAAGCGAGAAATGATAAGCAACGCAGCAATTATGATCGGTAAAAGCATAAAATTTTCCGCGTTTGCGATATTTCCTTCAAGAAATGGGATGGAGAATAAAAATGCGAACAAAGCAGTTGAGATAACTGATATCTGAAACTGTTTTGCGCAGTCCTTAAAAAGTTGTTTGGCAAGGTAAAAAATAGCAATCACTGCGCCCATACCAAATAGAAGCGATACAAGCCGTACTGAATATTGATCAGGACCAAAAATCGCGTGCATCACATAAAGAAGAGGCGGCTTATTATCCCAGATATCTCTATAGAGAACTCTGCCATCCTTAAGCGCACTTCCTACGACCTGATAAATACCCTCGTCACCATACCAATACGGCTCAATAAGAGATGGAAGCCTAAAGAGAAAGAAGAAAAAACAAACAGCAAGAAGAAACCAAATGTCTCGCTTCATACCTTTTCAGTAACTCGATACTCCAACCGCTTCCCAAACATGAGTTTTGTATGAGAGATAAGAGCTGGAAGCGCAGAGAGGAAAAATCCAACAATCGGCATAAGGATAAATTCAAGAGGAAACAACAATTGTCTTCTGAGTGAAGGAGAAAGATGTTCCGACCTATTTTTATAATCAATGACAATCATGATGACAATTGCTCCAAGGCAAAACGTGAGAATAATAGCTGCGAGTTTCGGGAGGCTGTATCCCAGCGCAGTCCGTGAAAAGGAGGGATTGATAAACGGCATGATATTGGCAGCGACTGTAATTACAAACCAATTGACTGGCCAGAGAAAATGATCTAGTAATACATAGTATAAAAGAAGCGTCTTGCGGAAAAACGGCACACCCGGGACAGTAAGCCACCACCTGATAAAAAGCGGATCGTCTGAAACTCCCCATGACCATCTTCGCTCCTGATGGTATTTATTTTTTAAGCTTCGTATATAAGTTGTTGATAGGGCAGCATCCATTGAAGTTTTAAGAAAAATCGGCTCCACCCAGAGCTGTCCTTTGAGCCGAAAGAATGCTTTAAAGAAAATCCTGTAATCCTCAGGGATAACATCAACATCCCAAAAATCAATGTCTTTAAGAAGCTTAAAAGAGAGTGAGTAGGTTGACTGCGTAATAAGCCTATCACCCTGGACAAGAAGAGACATCCGCCACAAACTTCCAAAAAATGTGATTATTCGTGTTGGAGCTGGAACTTTCCAAATGTTGTTGTGAAATACAGTAGCAGATTGCCAAAATTTATTGTATCGTCCTTCATCACGCAAAAAAGAATGTGTAAGATAGGAAAAAAACTGCCTGTCAAAGATAGAGTCTGCATCAACAGATGAAACGGTCGCAAAATTAATATCAAGATTTCCTTGTTCAAAAAGTTTTTTATAAGTTGCCCTCCCTGCGTATGCCTCGTTTGAAGATTTTCCCTTTACCTCGCCAATAAGATCTGGATGATATGTCGCAAATATATCGCCGAAAATCTCCCGAAATTCGTTTATCAAAATCTCTGCTTTCTCTTTGGCCTCTTTCTCACGATCTTCCATCGCAAGGACAACGTACATTTGTTTACGGGGAAATGTTTGTTCTGCTAAGGCAACTAGTGTAAATCTCAATTTCTCAACTTTCTCTTTGTAATTTGGAATTATAATAACGTGATTTACCTCCGCAAAATGAGGCTGTTCTCTTGCTTTTTCAAGCCAGTTCTTCGCCTCTGCCTGTCTTATCTTCCGTGAAGCAAGATATGCGGTAAATGTTAACGAGAATGACTTATAAAACCAGTAGATATCAAAAAAAAGAATACTATACGCGATAATAAGGGGCATAAAAAATGATCCCCAAATTGGTGATAAGATGATTGTCCAGGTAAGAATTCCGGGAAGCATCTCCAGGAGCCGACGCATCCTGATCGGATAACGCGCGAAGAGCTTGCTAAAAAAATCAGTCATACAATTCTTGGGAAAACAGAAAAAACATTTCTTGTCGTTTGCTCGTTTATTTTTTCCGGCGAGCAGCCTTTCAGGCTTGCGATGTGTTCACTAACCATTATAGCATAGGCTGGTTCATTTCTCTTTCCTCTATATGGAACAGGAGTCAAATATGGACTATCTGTTTCAATTACCATACGGTCAAGAGGTGAATACGCAACCAAATCAGAAAGAGCTGTTTCTTCTCCCGGCGCTTTACCTTCATAAGTAATGTTGCCGTCAAAACCAACATAAAACCCAAGACTTAATACTTTTTGCAAGAAATCAATATTCCCGGACATGCAATGGAACATTCCGGGAGGATTTAGGAGATATGATTTATGATTTATGAGAACATCCAAAATGTCCTTACCTGCATGCCGATTGTGAATTTGAAGCGGTAACTTCAGCTTATGTGCAAGTTCTATTTGTTTGATAAACACTTCTCGCTGTAGGCTGGGATCAACAATATCATTTGATTTATAGCTAAAATAATCCATTCCGCACTCACCAATGCCGACTACTTTCGGGTGTTTAGCAAGACTTTCTAACTGCGAAATCCAATCATCATAATTGTCATTCTGGAGCGAAGCGATAGAATCTCCCTTTTTTGAGATCCTATCGTCCCGTCCCGGCGGGACTCCAGGATGACCTTCGGTCAGTTTATCTGCATGATGCGGATGAATACCAACGATCGCGTAAAGATTTTCATACTTTTCTGCGAGCTCAACTGCCTTATTACTTGAGTCAATTTTTGTTCCGACATTGATAATCTTCTCAACTCCTGCTTCAGAAGCACGCTTAATAACTTCATCTAAATCATTGTTAAAGGCTTTAAAATTAAGATGACAATGAACATCAATCATATAAGACTTATTTTCTTTCACGATGTTCTTCTATATCTGCTTATTACTATTCAATTCTTGGGAACAGTGGCTTTTGGGATTTAATTGTTGGTCCTCTGAATTGGTCTTCGATTTTCTGTGCTGTTTCGGGAAGGAACGGCTCAAGGAGAACTGCAACCTCTTGAATCTGATCAACAATATGGGCAAGAATGGCTTTTAGTCGCGAGTCGTTTGTCTTTAGTAATTCCCAGGGTTTTTCTTCGTTAATATATTTATCAAGCTCGCCAAACTTTTTCCAAACAAAACTGAGTGCGTCATTGAAACGGAATTCTTCTAGTGCTTGCGAATATTCCTCAACTTCAATCAGATGAAATGATTCATGTGTCGCACTCCCCATATGTACATAGCCACTTGTTTCACAAAGCTTTGCGACACGGGAGACGAGATTGCCAAGCCCATTGGCAAGGTCGGCATTATACGCTTCTTTGAATTTATCCTCTGAGAAATCGCCATCCTGGAAAGGTGAAAATTTTGCCAGGCAAAAGTACCGCAATGGATCTGCTCCGTATTGCTTTAAAAGCGGCACCGGATCAAAAACATTGCCAATCGTTTTTGACATTTTCTGCCCATTCACAGTGAAATATTCATGGACAAAAAGTTTCTTAGGAAGTTTTAGTCCTGCTGACAAAAGAATTGCCGGCCAATAGACGGCGTGGAATCGAATAATCCCCTTGCCAATAACATGCAGATCAGCAGGCCACCATGTACCATACATTGCTTCATCTGTGTTAAAACCTATACCGCTTTGATAAATATTTAAAGCGTCAAACCAGACGTAAATTCGCTGTGAGGCATCATTTGGTACCGGCACCCCCCAATTTTTTGCTCGTTGGTTGCTTCGCGAAATACTGAAATCAGCAAGCTCTGATTTGATAAAAGCAATTACTTCGTGCTTGCGAAACTCCGGAACAATCTCATATTCACCGGATTCAACCAATCTTAATAATTGATTCTGATATTTTGAGAGCTTAAAAAAATAGTTTTCTTCCTCGATTTCCTCAAGAGCTTTACCAGGATGTTCCGGACATTCACCCTGCGCTGTAAGATCAGTTTGCGTTTTGAATTCCTCACAGCCAACACAATAGAGACCCTTGTAATTTTTTTTATAAATATCGCCAGCTTTATCGCAGAGCTCCCACAGTTTCTGTGATGATGCATGGTGCTTTTCATCGCTCCCCTTTTGAAACACATCAAGCTGAACATTCAATAATTCTACAAGCTCTTCGAAGCTTTTGGCGTTTTTATCAACAAATGCCTGTACCTCTTCTCCTGCTATTTGTGCCGCCTGCACATTTTTGAGCGCGTTTTCATCTGCGCCGCAAAGATATAAGGTTTCATCCCCGCGGACACGGTGGTATCGATTAATCACGTCTGTCTGAATAAACTCAAGCGCATGACCGATATGCGGTCTTGCATTGACATACGGTATTGCACTCGTTAAATAGAATTTAGCCATGGTGTAATTATATCAGAGGCCAGTCTTCCGCGCCCAACTATCACGAAGGTTTATTTTTTTAAAGAGGCGCATCTTTGCTTGAAAATCTAAGACAATTTTTTGTAATCTCTTCACGAGCGACTTTCCATCAATTAACGCTTCCAGTTGTTCACTCTGTAAAGTGCTGATGTGCGTTATCATGTCATTTCGTAGACCATGAATATGATGAATTTGCTGCATTATATCTGCGCTTCCTTTTAACCGTGGTGTGTGATCTGAAATATCAAGCCACCGATGGATCGCATCGATGAATTTCCCATGCGAAAGCATTTTTATTTCCTGTCTATACGTCTTATTGGTTTGAGAAATTTCGTCAATTTGGCCTTTGGCAACACCATATAAAATAGCCATAACGTCAAGCTGTTTAATTAATTGCTCAGTGATATCTTTTGAGTCTTGCAGAATTGGCACATATTCATGCCCTGCCGCTAAAGCCTGTTGAAGGTCAAAAAAATGCATCCGCTCATGCCAGCCAGTTTGAAAATCACTTTCATAGAGTGCTTCTGCCTGCTTTTTATCTTTGACAAACGTAAGAAGCGTGCTTAGTTTATTTCTTTCATATGCACTCCCTGCAAGAATATTTTCGGGTGAAAGCGTGATCTTTTCTTCACTCCAAACACAATCATATTGACCAGATGTGTTTGCTTTTGGAAACAGTTCATCCATACCGACAATTGGGGCAAAAATTGCAAGCCGCTGGGAATCAGATAGAATATGGCTGGCTAACTCGTGAACAGTTTTATTATTCTCAGGAATTTTGTTTTTCCACTGCTCTGGAGTCATTTGTTTGAATAAACGCACCAGTTCATTTCTCGACTCTTCCAAGTCATTAAGAAGAAGTTGTGCAAACAAGTGCATAACAATTTAATTCAAAGTACAAAATGCAAAGTTCAAAGTTGCAGTTATTAGTTAAAAGTTAAGAAAAAACTTTCAGCTTTGCACTGTAACTTTTAATTTTGAACTTTGAATTTTTAACTATCTTTTATATAGTCCTCAATTATTTTCCTATGATCAAATGCCATATTTGCAGGAAGCTTATCTAGTGGAAACCAACGAAGATCCAACACTTCATCTTTTTCTAAAATAAATTCTCTTGCGAGAAGCTTGAGTATAAAGACAATTGCGACATTTTGAAGATCTCCCGGATCGCGCTTAGGGTCTGAATACACTCCGAAAAATTTTACAATTTCCGTATCAGCACCTATTTCTTCCTTTACCTCCCGTATAATGCATTCTTCAACAGTTTCATTCCAGTCAAGATATCCGCCGATTAAAGCCCACCGCCCTTTATGATTTTCCATCCCTCGAAGTATAAGAAGTATCTTTCCGTCTTCAACGATCAGTCCGTCACAAGCAACATGCCGGTCATAATACCGCCCGCACGCCGAACACAAATTTCCCTTTTTAACAATTGCTCTCTTTCTCATACTGGTGAGTATACAATATCTTTTTTAGTAATGACATCGGAAGTTTTATGCAGCAGATACCCGGCCGGTGAACGTGGATTTAGAAAGCATTCCTTCAATAATATTGCGCGGCACTTCTTCATAATGACTTGGTTCCATATATGGATTGGCTCTGCCTTTTGACATGCTTCGAAGCGTTGTTGCATATCCTGAAAGCTCAGCAAGAGGTACCATAGCCAAAATTATTGTTGCTTTTCCTCGCTCTTCTGTTCCTAAGATCTGTGCTCTTTTTGCTGAAAGGTCACCAATAATATCTCCCATAAATTCTGATGGAGTTGTTACCTCTACCTTCATAACCGGTTCAAGCAGCGTCAGATTTGCTCTCTTTGTGGCAGCTTGCAAAGCCTGGCTTGCCGCAATCTTAAATGCGATATCCGAAGAATCAACCTCATGATACGAACCGTCATACACTGTAACCGTCATATCAACCAACGGGTAGCCTAAAAGCACACCGTTTTCCATTGCTTCCTTAACTCCTTTTTCAATAGAGGTAACAAATTCCGCCGGAATCGCTCCCCCCTTAATCGCATCAATAAACTCATAACCTTCCCCTCTGGGTTTAGGTTCAACACGCAGGAAACAATGTCCATATTGCCCGCGGCCGCCTGATTGCCGGATATATTTTCCTTCAGCCTCAGCCGTCTTTACGATAGTCTCTTTGTAAGCAACCTGCGGGGCACCGACATTTGCTAATACATTAAACTCCCGCTTCATCCGGTCAACCATGATCTCAAGCTGTAGTTCTCCAACACCGGAAATGATTGTCTGTCCCGTTTCATGGTTTGTCTTAACCCGAAATGTCGGATCTTCGTCCATAAGACGCTTGAGAGACAAACCTAATTTCTCCTGGTCTGATTTTGTCTTAGGCTCTATCGCAAGAGAAATAACCGGCTCGGGAAATGTAATTTTTTCAAGAACGATCGGATTTGTCTCTTCGCAAAGAGTATCTCCCGTTGTGGTCTCTTTCAGTCCCACAATTGCGACAATTTCACCAGCATACGCCTCCTTTACTTCCTCTCTCTGATTAGCGTGCATCAATAGCAATCTTCCGACACGCTCTCTAGTATTTTTTGTACTGTTATAGATATATGTTCCAGCATTTATTCTTCCTGAATAAACGCGAAAATATGTCAGCTTACCAACGTGCGGATCGTTTTGAATCTTAAATGCAAGCCCTGCAAGTGATTCCTCCGGAGTGAGTTTTCTTATCTCTTCCTCTCCTGTTTTTGGATGAATTCCCTTCACTTCCTTAAGATCAAGAGGGGAGGGAAGATAATCAACAACAGCATCCAGAAGAGGCTGTACGCCTTTATTCCGAAGGCTTGATCCTGCATAAATCGGCACAAGCTTATAGGCAATAACCGCCTTGCGAAGAGCAGCCTTCAGCTCCTCGATAGTTGGTTCTTCCCCTGATAAATACTTCTCAAGAAGTACGTCATCAGTTTCTGCAATCTTTTCTATAAGTTTATGGCGATACTCCTCAACCTGATCTTTTAACTCTTCCGGAATCTCATCTGTAAGCTCGTACTTTGCGCCAAGCTCATCAGAACCCCAGATGTATGCTTTTTTCATGAGCAAATCAACAGTGCCTCGAAAACCAGATTCAGAACCTATCGGAAGGACCATAATTGCAGGATGAGCGCCGAGTTTGTCTTCAATACTTTTGATTGTTGCCAGGAAATCAGCCCCGATCTTATCCATCTTATTGACAAAACAGATACGGGGAACATTATACTTATCAGCCTGCCGCCAGACAGTTTCTGATTGTGACTGGACTCCCTCTTCCGCGTCAAGGACAGTGATACCTCCATCAAGAACACGCAGTGAACGCTCAACTTCCGCAGTAAAATCAACATGACCCGGAGTATCAATTATATTGATTCTATATAGATCTTCTTTTCCTTGGGAGGTTAGCGACGAATGAGTCCAAAATGTTGTTGTAGCAGCAGATACGATTGTAATTCCCCGCTCTTTTTCCTGGGCCATCCAATCCATCTGTGTCGTACCTTCATCAATATCACCAATCTTATAAGTCTTGCCTGTATAGAAAAGGATACGTTCTGTGGTTGTTGTTTTTCCCGCGTCAATATGCGCAATAATGCCAATATTGCGAATTTTATCAAGTGGGTACAACCGCGACTTCTGATCAGCCATAAAAAAAATTAAAAATTCAAAATGCAAAGTTCAAAATTGGCCTAGGCCAATTTTTAATTTTTAACTTTGAACTTTTAACTGAGATGAGTATATCACATTCCCCAGCTTCTTTACAAACCTTTCAAAACGATCTAGACTAAAATCAACATGGCAAAAGATGCCTCTATTAATTTATTGCGAAAACAACAGAAAACAGGAGGGTTTAATGTATTTCTTGAATGGCTGCTCACTTATGGAAGATTTATCATAATTGCGGTTCAAACAATTGCTCTTATCGCACTCGTGTACCGTTATACTCTCGATCGAGAACTGGAAAAAGTTCAAAAACAAATCAAAGAAAGACAAGCTGCTATCCAAGAACGAAAGGAGGAAGAAAACTCATATCGAAATCTCCATGAACGACTATCGCTTGTTGAGACAATCCATGATTCAAGCAAGAAAAACAGAGATCTTTTTGTAGAGACAATTGCAACAGCAAGTGGCTATCTTGTCTTCAACAATATAGTATTTGAGAAAAATACAATCAGAATTAATGCCTACACTTCATCTATCGGGTTATTTAATTCGTTTGTCAAGCTGTTGCGTGAAGATGACAGAATTGAAACAATTAATATAGGACGAGTTGAAAGTGATTCATCAAAAGCAAGAATAAATATTGATATTTCTGTTTCAATTAAGGCAGTTGCTCTTGGTAAAACCGTGTTATGAATCTTAAAGAAAATCTCCTGAATACTATTCCGAAAAAAACATATCTTGCATACCTCAAGATGCAACTGCGCGTTCGGGGAGAAAAGACAAAAGACTACTCTTTTATAATATTAACGCTCTTTGCTTTATCGTTTTTTGGCCTCTTTGTTATTAATCCTACTATTTCAACAATCACTGCGATCAGAAAGCAGTTGATTGATGCTAAACTATTGAATGAAAAACTTGAAAAAAAAATTCAGGTTCTTGATAAGCTTGCGAGCCAGTATAACCGTTTGAAAAATGACACCCCCTTTGTGCTGGCTGCCGTACCCACTGAGCCAGAAGCGCTTCCTCTGCTTGGTAAAATAGTAACGATAGCGCAGGAATCAAATCTAACGACTTCACGACTTGAGGTGTCCAAGGTGGAATTAACAAAAAGTGAAGAAAAAAACCGACAAGGCTCATTTGTATTCTCAGTCAGAGTACGGGGAATCTATGCTGACTTAGAGCACTTTCTTAGCAGAGCCATTCTACTGGATAGAATCATTACAATTGAACAAGTATCAATCCTGCGTGAAGAATCAGCAGTATCTCTTTTTGACGAAAATACCCGCATTCTGCAAATAAAGGGGCGGGCTTACTTTAAAACATAACGGATAATATGAAACAACAACAATTACTATTGCTCTTTATCTATACATTTATTCTTATAATCGGATGGATTGCTTTCAATTTGTATAATAAATCAGCAACTTTAACCATCACACAAGAACAGACAACACAAACTGCTCCGCTTGACCCAACTTTCAATGAACAAATCATTGAAGAACTCAAAACAAGAGAAAATATTACACCTTCCTATCAACTCCCTGCAGGAGCAGTCCAAACACCCTCTCCTACACCCCCATCCATCAAAGCTCAACCAGCGACCGGTGAAGCACTACTTGAGTCAAGTCCGTCAGCGCAATGATCAATATGACGAAAACGCTCTGGGATAAAAGAATTCCAACAATTCTTGGGCTAGTTTTACTCCTCGTAGGCATTGTCACTGCATCTCTTCTTACACAAAACGGGGTTCGCCTTGCCATTGAAGCGCTCCCGGGCCTTCCTCCACAAAATATACAGACAAGCAACATCACCGACAGTTCGGTAACTATTTCATATACAACCGCTATTGACTCTACGGGACTTGTTAATATCGGAAAAACAGAATCTCTTGGTAAAACTGCGCTTGATGACCGGGATGAAAAAAACCCTAAACCGTACCGGGCCCATCATCTTACCGTAAAAGGGCTTGAGCCGGAAACAACATATTTCTTCTCCATTATCTCAGGGGGTACGGAGTTTTTTGCTGATGGCAACAAACTTTTTACCATTAAGACTGGTTCACGTATCGCCCAAGCGAAGAAAGCATTGCCATCACTTGAGGGAAAAGTGCTTCTCCCCAATGGATCAAGTTCAGCAGGCACGCTCATATATCTTAAGGGGCAAAACTCACAGGTCATTTCACAAATCACCGACTCTACCGGAAGTTATGATATATCACTCACTGGCGTACGAACTGAAAATCTGCAAACGTACCTGTTTTTCACAGATACTGATCAACCCTCTATTCTACGCATTACCGACGGAGACCTGACCTCAACTCTGACCTTAAACCCAATAAAAACAAACCCTGTACCTACCGTTGTTCTGTCAAAAGATTATAATTTCATTCTTAGCCCTGTTCCTCTTGCAAACCAGAATACTACGTATGTTGGCTTCCCAACAATACCCAAGACCAGCATTCAAATTGAAAATCCGCAAATTATAACCCCGGAAGACCAAGAAGCTCTTGCTGATCAGCAACCACGGTTTGAGGGAACAGCGCTGCCAAATCAAAATGTTGAAATTATTATTGAATCAGAGCAAACTGTGGAAGCCACTGTAAAAGCAGATGGCAGCGGAAACTGGTCATACCGACCAAGTTCACCTCTTGAACCTGGAAACCATACAATAACCATCAAAACGCAAAACGTGTCAGGAATTGTCCAAACAATAACAAGATCATTTACCGTCTTTGCCCAGGGATCACAATTTATTGAGCCATCTGTTCCTCCGCGTCCAACTGCCACAAGTACACCAACTCCGACACCAACGAAAACTCCAACTCCTACACAAACTTTAGTAGCTCAAGCCAAACCAACAGCAACATCCACACCAACACGAACACCAACACCAACAAAAACGCCGACGCCAACTCGCACTCCTACTCCTAAATTACCCCCTACACCAATTGCATCGGGAGTATCACCAACCATTCAACCATCTAGCGAGTCACTTGAGCCGGGCGATTCATTCTTAGTTTTTGGGCTTCTTGTCGCAATTGCACTTCTTAGCGGCGGATTATTTTTCTTCCTCTCATCCCGTGATCGAACCTCGATTTAACCTATTGTCCATTTTCCAATTTCCATCTAACATTGATTTATCAATTTAGATATTGATCAATTGCGAAATAAATGGAAAATGATAAATGACAAATGGAAAATAGTATCAAAAACTTTTTAAATAAGCAGCATATATTGCTATTATTGCTTATCATTATTGGCTCCTTCTTTCGACTTTATAATCTAAATTGGGGCGCTCCCTATTACTTTCATCCAGACGAAAGAAATATTGCATCATCCGTAACGCAGTTGCATTTTCCAGATCAGATGAATCCGCATTTTTTTGCCTATGGCTCCCTGTCAACCTACGTAACTTATTTCACCGGGTTAATTTTAAACTTTTTCTTTACCTGTCATCTGCCACCCATCACCTGCTTGTCCGCCGAAGCTTTAGCGAAGGTGGATCACGTAACTTTTGAGCAAGCAATCATCATCAGTCGTTTTTTATCAGCGTTTTTTTCAGTCGGCATTATTCCACTTATATATCTTGTTGGAAGACAGCTGGTAGATAGAAAAACGGGCCTTCTTGCAGCGAGTCTTGCAACATTTAGCACTGGCCTTATCCAATCTGCGCATTTCGGCACTGTTGAAATATCAACTGCATTCTTCAGCCTCTTTCTGTTCCATATGTGCACACTCCTTTTTAAAAACTCGTCGCTAAATAAAACTCTCGTAGCCTCTCTTATTTTTGGCATTCTTATTGCTACAAAAATAACAAGCCTTATATTACTTCCATTACCAATGCTTGCGATGTATATTTACGCATATTCACGCAAACATATACCCTGGCATCAAAAGCTACTGATGTTTATCTCTACAGCTTCTATCTTCCTGCTTCTTGCAATCTTTATCTATATGATAACCAATCCGTTCACGTTCATCTCTTTTGCTGAATTTCGAAACAGTATGTCTTATGAATCCGGTGTCGCATTGGGAAATTTGCCGGTGTTCTATACCGGTGAATTTTTCGGACAAGCTCCCGTTTTATTCCAATTTACAAAAATATATCCTTTTCTTTTAAATCCCCTCCTAGCAATTATTTTCATCCCAGCTTTTTTTTATGTGGTCTATGATGGATTTAAAAAAAGAAGTTC
>CAZDTO010000019.1:0-4322 GCA_964508395.1 uncultured Gammaproteobacteria bacterium
TGGCTCCCCCGCGAGGATTCGAACCTCGAACCTTGAAGTTACTTTTTTGGACTATCTCATCACCATGCCTTACGGTTTAGGTGGTGGGCGCTTAAAGGTGTACTCACCTAGTCTCTGCACCTTCCTCGCCTCTTCGGCGGGCTTGGCTCAGGATTAGTCGCCTGAGGCGACCGTTCCCTGAGTTCACCCACTTTTCATTCTGATATTTCTATCAGAAGCTGCTAACACAGCTTCCTGCTCTACCATTGAGCTACAGGGGAATACTCATTGCTGAGTGTCTGCTATTTTATCACTTAGAAACGTTGAAATCCAGCCATTTTTCGTGGTATCTGAATAGGACGGTAGAACTGATATAATCCACTTAGTGAAAAATGCGTTAATTTTGCATGGGACGGGTGCTGATTCTTCTTCAAATTGGTTTCCCTGGCTTAAGAAGGAATTAGAGAAAAGAGGGTACAAAGTTTGGGTACCTGATCTGCCAAATGCAGAAAAACCAGATATTGAAAGATACAACAATTTTTTATTTGCAAATAAAGACTGGGGATTTAATAGTGAGTCAATAATTATTGGTCATTCCTCAGGAGCTGTTGAGATTTTAGGTCTTCTGGAAGCGTTCCCTGAAGATTTAATTGTCAAGAAATGTTTTTTAGTAGGATCTTTTATGAATGATCTCGGATGGGAAGCATTGGCTGATTTATTTATAAAGCCTTTTAATTTCGAAAAGATAAAAAAGCACGCAAAAGAATTTATTTTTATTCATTCAGATAATGATCCTTATTGTCCTTTAGAACACGCAAGATATTTATCAGAAAAGGTCGATGGGAAATTAATAATAAAAGAGGGTGAAGGTCATTTTAGCGGTGAAAACGTAACGATACCAGAAATATTAGAAGAGTTGTAATAAGGTTCTGACATTTTCTACCAGGCGGAGCAAGATAAAAATCTGTGTTATTTGGATTGTTTTAACAACTAAACTGAGGACCGTCCCCAGATTGGTCCCCATAAAAGGAAGTATAAAAGGAAGTAAGGAAGTAATGACATGACAGACCCGAAAGTGCTAGCGGGAATAAAAGAGTATTTGAACAAGACTGGTATATTTTTGGAACGCAAAATACATACAGCCCTTGATAGACACCCTCAATTTGTTTCAAGACGAGAGTATCCTTACTCCTCTATGAACATTGTCAACGAAACAATTCCTCAAGTTTTTGAAGGCACAATAGATGTTTTTGCTGTAGCCAAAATTACAAATAATACTTCATTATGCATGTGTATTGAGTGTAAAAAATCAGATCCAAGAGAAAAACATTGGGTTTTTGAGGTAAGAACAACGGGAGAAGAAATATACCCCTTTGTCTATTATGACACCAATCAAAACGCCTTAAATTACGAAAAAAATATCTTTTTCCCTTCGTTAGGCTATGATGGAATGAAGTTTTTTGACAAAGCAATTCAGACCTTTCAGTTTAACGAAAACACTGGCAGTTTAAGTCGCACACAATCTGAAATGGCTTATAATTCACTAAAACAAGCAAACCAAGCCTTGAAAGCATTTGCCCCAGCTCATAAAGAGATTTTTAAGTTTCTAAATTCCGACCCTACCAACATTTTGTTTTTACCTGTTGTTGTAACTACCGCTAATTTGTTAATAGCGGACTATAAGCCAGAAGATGTGAGTTGGGAAACTGGCGAGGTAGAGGGGGATAAGATTGAGTTAAAATCTAAGGACTGGGTTCATTATGAGTTTCCTTTACCAGTAAGCCTCAAGGTAGCAGGTCGAGGTGGATTAGAATTTGAAAAAAGACCCTCCTTCGTGGTCAAAGCTGACAAGTTTGCTGATTTTATTGAGGGGTTACTCAAAGACATACCACGATATATTCTTAATTGGGAGTAACTAACAAAGACCAAGATAAATGAATAACCAAGACATAGAAAATTATATAAACACTTTCATTTATAATGGTTCAAAAGGAGGCTTTATATATAATGACATAAGAAAGGCTATTGATAGCGGGTTAAATTACCTCACTGCACTTGGACTGCTCTCTTACACTGAATTTATTGGAAGTTTAATGCCTCAATTTTCCTCAAACCTTGCAACAACTAATACGATGAGAGGTAATAGAGCTAATTTTTATAAATTTTATTATCGTTTAGGAAATGATTATATTCTTTTTGATAGAAGATTAGCGGAATGGTTAGGCGACAACAACGGCGTATACACTGTTTATAGAGGCGGTCTAAGCCATGCTTATTTTATAGGCGGTAATCTAAGAGTTGGTTCAACAAGGTTTAATCTCTCATCGGTAGTTGCTAAAACTTCTAATAGCTCTATGGGTTTTACTCAAGACGGGAAACTCGGATTTGCAACAGAAAAATACTTCAGCGACTTCTTGAGTGTAATTTCCTCTTTCAGAAAGGAGATTTTAGAAGAAAAAGATGAGGAATGGGTAAATACCTTCTTAGATGGCTCAAACCTTAGAACGCACTCAATGGGCTAATTGGATATTAAGGTTAGAATATAGAATTTTTAAGTCTTCTAAGCTATAACCAAACTCAATCCCTTTGTTAATGAATAAGTCCTTTAGGGGGAGCTAATCTGTAAAGAAAAAACTCAGTTAGAACATTGAAATCATTTATACTCAGATGTAGTAAATTCTTAAAAAGATACAACAATAAAGCCTTTGTTTGAGGATACTTTAGATATTTGTTCAGGAATAATATCTGCTGATTCTGGAGGCAAAGGAATTTGTCCCCCCAAAAGATCACCATATTTCCAATCAACTCCTCTGGGACTAAAAGACATTCTCACAGGAGCTTCTCCATAAAGATTTGGCACCATATAAGAGAAAGATGCTATGCTTCCATCAGTGGGTTCGGGGATTTTGACAAAATAACCGTCATCCGGGTTTATTCCGGGTATCTTTACAATAATACAGGTGGTTCCGATTCCTTTCCCATCGCAATCATCAACTCTATCTATAAAAGCCCTTGGCTCAGCATAATTTTCTGTTGGTGCTTTGGCAATCTGAGAGTGCCATCTTTGTTCAGAAAGCCTGGAATCTTCTGATCCTGGTCTTTGAGTCCCTACTATCGAAAATCCTATGCGACTCGGAGGTCCTGTATGTGTGTCGCGAATTGGTGTAATTCTAGGTCCACGACGCATTCGTACCTGGGGAGGAATACAGGATAGTCTGGGTCGTTCAAGCATATCGTGACGATTCTACCACGTTGTTGTAATTTAAGCTACCCGATAGCAGAAGCTTAGGCAATGAGAAGTGAAAAGTGGATATCTTCCGAGTCCTCACTGACTTTTTTGAAACCGGCGGATTCATAGAGCCTAATTGCCGGATGCCATGTTTTCGTCGTTGCAGCGACAAGCTTCTTGTATCCTTTTTCTTTTGCAATGGCAAAGAGTTTTTGCAATAGTGATCTTGCGATGCCCTTGCGCCGGAAGTCTTTGTGCACCGACATGCGGACAATTCGTCCTGTGTCTTTTGATTCTTTGATGAGTGCGCCTGTGCCTATTATTTTATTTTTATATTCCACAACCAGAAAGGGACTGTCTCTTTTGATGAATGTTTGCCAAATATTCTGAAGATCAGGATTGCATTTCCGGTTAATAAACCCAAAATGTTCTCCAAGACCATCATGGATCAATTCATAAGCTGCATGTTGATCCTGCTTAGTAAAGTGACGGATAAACCAAGCCATCTCTTCCATAGAAACGAGAATAGCATAGTACTGGTTTTTTTGTTCAGACAAGGTAAAAGTTAAAAACCGCCGTAGCCTGCCGGACGGGCGTGCGCATCCCAGAAGTGTTTATTCGCAACAGTTCCCTGTGAGAATATCACTTCAAACTCTCCCCAAATGGGATATCCTCCCTCTTTCCAACACGTGCTTTGCTCAAGCGGCCGGCCAACCCAGACTATTTTATAGTGCCATGTTTCCTGACTACCACCCGGTGTTTGTCCATTCCACTCATTATCAGTCCAGGCATCGCATGTCCATGTGGCCCCGTTAAATCGTGCATCATTCCACGCTTTTGACCATTTCATTACCAGCTGGTCATTGGCATAGGCGGCATCTCCCCATAGCTTGCCATCAAGTAGTCTATCAACACCATCAGCTTTTCCGGTAAAAATTTGTGCGGTGTAGTTGTAACCAAACTCATCAAATCCCGCGTTTGCATTTTTTGAAAAGCTTGAAGATACAGCAATAAGAGTAAAGAAAACCCCCATGATAATACCGACTACAGCCATAAGCCCCATATGTATGTGGTTGAATTTTTGTGCGTATTTTGCCACTATATTTTATTCACC
>CAZDTO010000019.1:4422-11005 GCA_964508395.1 uncultured Gammaproteobacteria bacterium
TATAAATTTACTATAGCATATATTACTTTTGCAAGAGGAATACTATACTAATATACATAGGTTCTATTCTATGCAACAATTTGCAGACTTTACTGCAAAAACAGCAGAACAATCGCTTGCGGCTCTTGATACTACAGAGCAGGGACTGTCTCATCAGGAAGCGCTGATACGACAGCAGAAGTTCGGACCAAACAAACTTTCGCAGAGAGATCTATATTGGTGGGAAATTTTACTTCGGCAATTCAAGTCCCCTTTCCTGTACTTACTTATCGGTGCTTCTATTCTAGCTCTCTTCTTAGGCGAAAAGCTTGATGGTTTGATGATTCTTCTTTTTGTTGGTATCAATGCTGTCCTGGGGTTCTATCAGGAATATAAATCTGAGAAAACGTTACTATTGCTTAAGCAATACGTCACCGCAAAATCGAAGGTATACCGGGACAAAAAAGAACAACGTATTCCAAGCGACCAGCTAGTTCCCGGCGATATTATTGCCGTCAAACCCGGTGATATTGTCGCTTGTGATATCCGGCTTATCGATTCTGAGAATCTTTTAGTTGATGAATCGATACTGACAGGTGAATCAGTTGCTGTACAAAAAACAGCAGAGGCATTAAAGGAAAGCGTACATGATACCTATAAGGCAACAAATATTCTTTTTTCAGGCGCTACCATTGTTATGGGAGAAGGGCGTGGTGTTGTTATCGGCATTGGAAAAGATACTGCCCTGGGCAACATCAGCACACTTACGGCAGAGACAACGCATGAGAGCCTTTTTGAGAAAGGAATAGCAAAGTTTAGTAAATTTATCCTCCAGCTTGTTGTTGTCACGCTTATCTTTATCGTTCTTATAAATATAGCTATTAAGGGGCATGATGCAAACATCCCGACGCTTCTTATCTTTGTTATTGCCTTGGCAGTGAGTGTTATTCCTGAGGCGCTGCCGATTGTTATCACATTTTCTCTTTCCCGTGGAGCACTACATCTTGCTAAACAGAAAGTTGTTGTTAAAAGACTTTCTGCAATCGAGGATCTGGGAAGTATTCGCGTTCTCTGTACAGATAAAACAGGGACAATAACCGAAAACAGACTTACCGTTGATAATACATATCCTAAAATGAGCAAGGCCATTCTTTATGCAAGGCTTGCAGCAACAACGCTTGAAAATGAGGCAGATTCAAGGGATGCATTTGACAGGGCAATAGACGAAGCGTTTACAGATGAGGATAAGAAATTTTTTCATAATTGGAAACGGCTTAAAGAAATCCCATTTGATCCGGAGAGGAAACGAAATAGCGTTATAATCACAAAAAATGATATCTATGAGCTTGTTGTCCGTGGAGCAGCTGAGATAATTTTGCCGTTATGTACCAATCAATCAAGTAGTAAGCATACTGCTATGGCATGGGCAAAAAAAGAAGGCGAGAGCGGTAAACGAGTCATAGCAATAGCAAAAAAACTGATACATGAAAAACCTACAGATATTGATGTATCGCAGGAAAAAAATTTAGAATTCATCGGACTCATCTCCTTTATTGATCCGTTAAAGAAAACCGCTAAGGAGGCAATATCAAAAGCAAAAATACTTGGCGTACAAATCAAGATTTTAACCGGTGACAGCAAGGAGGTCGCGGGAAATATTGCCTGTGCAGTTGGTCTGATCAGTAATCCCTTGGAGGTTTTAACAGGTGAAGCATTTGATAGCTTATCCACGCAAGAACAGCATGAAGCAGTCGACAGGTATGCGGTATTTGCACGGGTCGCTCCTTCACAAAAACATAAGATTATCATCCTGCTTAAGGAACGATATGAGGTGGGATTTTTGGGAGAAGGCATTAACGATGCCCCAGCACTACAAGCAGCGCATGTCGCAATGGCTGTACAGGGAGCAAGCGATATAGCGCAGGCAGCATCAGATATCGTACTTCTGAATAAAAGCCTGCATGTGATTGTTGATGGCATCATGGAGGGAAGAAAAATTTTTACCAACACGACAAAGTATATTAAGGCGACGCTTGCCTCAAATTTTGGCAATTTCTACACAGTTGCCATAGCATCATTATTTATTAATTTTTTACCGCTTTTGCCTTTGCAGATCCTTCTTATTAATTTGCTGACTGATTTTCCGATGATTGCTGTTGTCACAGACAATGTCGATTCCGATGAGCTTAAGAGTCCGAGGGAGTACGGGATACGAGAGATTGCATTATTTGCAACAATCATGGGCATTGTGAGCTCAATCTTTGATTTTATTTTCTTCGTGCTTTTCTACAAGATTTCTCCTCAAGTTCTCCAAACGAATTGGTTTATCGGAAGTGTGCTAACAGAGCTTGTATTCTTATTTGCGATCCGCACGCGGTTCTTTGTTTTTAAGGCAAAAGGTCCTTCAGAAACATTGCTTTTCTTGTCTTTTTCCGCCTTTGTCATAGCACTGGTTTTACCATTTACAAGCGTGGGACATACAATATTTGATTTTATTACACCAACTGCTCAATATATCTACCTCATACTTTTTATTACTGTATTGTATTTTTTTGCAAGCGAAGGTGTGAAGCTTATGTATTATCGATTAATTAGTGATAAAGAGAGAAAATAAGCATATGGTCGTATATTGACAGTTTATCGTCTATATGTTAGGTTATCAGCGGATGGCAATCGTTAAATCTCTCCATGGTTTTGTGATATCTGAACCTTTCTGTTCTACAAAAAGCAAGTTTTTAACAAAAATAGTTTCTATTACACTGCGGTAAAGAGGCGTTTCTTATTAGAGGAATAAAAACGGATGAGTATACCTGCAGAAAGAGGTCGACTGCTCAGTGGTCAAGCTCCGCAGCTAACCCCTCAGAAATCTGAGGCGAATGGCGCTTCATTTCCTACCATACACATCGGTTCTGTTGATGGCAGAGTGCGCAATATGAAATGGCCATCCATTCAGGGCAGAGCAGCAGAATATGCATCTCTTATAAAAGAAGCGCCTCTTGCTGATGAGAAAAAAGGTGGATTAAATGGGCTAATTGATTTTGCACAGAGAATTTGGGGGCAGATCGATGAGACACAGCAAATTCAACTTGAGGCAATAGTAAAACAATCTGTTTTTCATGTCGCGCAGACTGACCGGGTGCATGCGGCAAAGTCGCTTATCACCTGGGAAGATACAATTCCCCATACTGACAAGGGCAATCGTTTTCCATCGCATATGCGTGACCTGCTTATTATTATCCGTCATAAAGATTTTGATAGCGTTGGTACCCTGCTTCAGAAATCGCTTCGATCAGGTGCATTGCCCTTTGAAGATATCATCGACGAACATCGAGATGAAATAGATCCCCAGCTTGTTGATGAGGAGATTGTTATAAAGCGAATGATTGATTGTTTTATTGGCGCAGGTTATGTACGGATTGCAAAGAGCGGGAAAATAAGTCTAACGAGTGAGGGCATGAATGCTTCGCATATAGGACATGACGAATTAAGGAATGCGCAGCTTTCCTATGAGGCGCTTGATACGAAGGAGGGAGATGTCCGCAAGATAAAAACAATGGATGATATTAAAAATATCTATCAGGTAAGTAAAGAATTATCTGCAATTGATGAAGTTGATATGTCCCTTGATAAACCATCAAGAAAAACGCTTTACTTATCGGAAATTCTTCTTGGTAATAATACGGCAGATGTCGATTTTCTGGATAAGACAATTGCTCATATCGAAAGCATGCCGCAGGAGGAAAAACCGGATGTGATTGTCGTATCAGGGCTCTTGCAGGGAGGATTTAAATTTAGACAAAAGGACCGGAGAAGTACGCTCGTTGTTGATGAGGAAGGTAATGTCATGGATGTGAATCCTCAGTTTCAAGGGGCGAGAGTGATATTGGATAAACTATTAGGGCTTGGAGTAAAGATTATCTATAACATTAGCAACGAAGATCTGGAGATTTGTCGGGATTACACAATTACGACCATGCAAATGATGAAGAAAAAAGGAAAGTCGCTTGCAGATACGGACAAACAGTTCGTTGCCTACTGGCAGCAAGACCAGCTGCAGCAGGATAAAGCATGGGATATTCATCGTAATTTTCAAACAAATGTAGTCTTTGAATATTGTTTGCGGTCCGGACGCAATCTTCGCTCCGCTGATAAAGTTGAAGCATTTACAAACGGGAGGCTACGTATGGAAGAATATCTAATGCTGCGTCATATTTATCAGAAGGTACTTGCAGGGAAAGATGTTGATGATGTCTGGCAAGAGATCCCTGAGACGTGGAAAGAGATTGTGGTAAAGGAGAATATTCCTCTTCCTGGAAAAACATTTACTGATTTTGAAGTCGTTAACAACGTGAATCTTAGAACAAAAATCAAATCAAGAGATGGCAGTACAAAAGAGACGACTGATAAGATTTGGCATGATTTAAATTTAGGCTCTGGATCGATGTACCACAACCCGACATTTGCAGCAGAGGCATTGGTTCGGCAATGGCACTCAGAAGGAAAAAACGCTCCCCAAACAATTACCATACAACATCAGCAACTGGGATTTGGCATAGGAACTGCTGAGGGGTCATGGGTGATCTCAAACCTGGGGTTTACCAACTCAGATGAAGCAATTGAACAAAAAGGAAGTATTGCAAGTGCCGGCAGGTCATCTGCATGGAGACATATTACGACCAGACGGGTTGGCGCATCTGCTGGTGCGACCATGCATGAATTTACTGATGACCAGAGGCATATTGTTTCCGTTTTCAACGAAAAACTCCTTGAGAAGGCAGATGCTTCAGCTGATCGAACGACGGTTGCGTTCTGGATGGATTGGCAGAACGGATCGGTGACGGCTCGTCCAGATCTTCAGGTAAAACTGGTAGACATGGTTTTTTCAGATGTCTTACCACAAAGACCGACCTATCTTTTTCTCGCAGGCGATATGATCCACGGAAGAAACTACAAAGGCATGCCAAATGAAAATCAGCATATCGGACTAATCCAGATTGATCACCAGAAAAAGTTTGTGAAAGAACTTATTGAGCATTCGCTTCAAAATGTTAACCAGAATGATCTTGAAAGCCTCAAGCATGTTGGCATAATTTCTGGCAACCATGAGTGGAATAGTGAATATGTAACTACCGGTGCAGTACATTCAGAATATCTTCGGGATATTTTTTGCCGTTTGCTTGTAAATAAGAACAACGAATCTTTAGATAGTGATGATCGTGTTGTCTTCTATGATACCGTAGCAACACGCTACGGCGATTTCCTAAAATCCTGGGTAGTAAAAAAAGACATTGAGGGATATGGTGTGTTTGTCAAGCATTTGCCTCTTGAGAGAGGCGGGAGAGGAGGAGGTAATAAACCACCTGTATACCAGGCCCAGGGTTTATATGAGGGATTAGGAGATTTGGCAAAAGATATTGATATCAGTGTCTTTGGGCATTGGCACCATCCGCAGTATGGGATCTTTGGGAATAAAATAGCAGTTGTCAGCGGGGCTCTTGCCGGGTTATCAAGCTATGAGCTTGACCGAGGACACCGGTCGGTTATAGGAGCAACAATGATTCATCTTGGTGGAGGGATGCCGCCTGAGATTGAATTCTTAAGCGCAAACACCTTTCATGCATACGACATAAAAAACGGATATTTTACTAAGGAAAACTTAGAAAAAGAAGGTTTCATTGATGATAGGCATTTTGATCCGGCGAGTCATGGGTTTGCCAATAGATCTGAGCCAAAGAGCGGTCTGCAAAAGGCATTGTGGCACCTGCGCGATGAGGTAGTAGATACAGCCCAGACTAGGTTATAAAAAGCAAAAAAAGAATACTTAGTATGATGCGATAGATTCCAAAGGGGATAAACGTGTGCGTTTGAACAAACTGCAATAAGAATTTTACCGCTCCAATTGCGACAATAAAAGATCCCAAAAATCCGATAGCAAGCAAGCCGTATTCATTGCCGGAAAAAGAAAAATCGCTTTTTATAAGATCTAGTCCGGTTGCGGCAAGCATTGTTGGTACTGCTAAAAGAAAGGAGAACTCAACTGCTGTTTTTCTTTTGGCGCCGACGAATAATCCTCCGATAATGCTTGCGGCGGCTCGTGAGACACCGGGAACGATTGAAACTGATTGACACAGGCCAATGAAGAAGGCTTGTTTTGTTGTTATTTTTTCAATTTCTGAGCTATTCTTCTCTTCCTTGTCATCTTCGTGTTTAACACGAGGATTCAAAGATTCCCGCTTTCGCGGGAATGACAAATGGAGCTCAAGTGCTATAAGCATGATGCCGCCAAACAACAGGGCTGCTAAGGTTATGAGTGTATTGCCAATGAGATAACTTTTAATACTTTTGTATAAGATAAATCCGACAATAGCAGTTGGTAAAAAAGCAATAAGGATCCGTGACCAGACGAGCTTACTGGTTGTTAATGTTCTCCAATACAACAACACTACAGCAGCAATCGCGCCGAGTTGAATGATAATCTCGAAACTTTTAACAAAATCCGTTTGCGCAATTTTTAGCAGGTCTGCTGTGAGAATAAGATGGCCGGTTGATGAAATTGGCAAAAATTCGCTGATTCCTTCAACGATTGATAATATGGCTGCGTGAA
>CAZDTO010000019.1:11105-17385 GCA_964508395.1 uncultured Gammaproteobacteria bacterium
CTCATCTGGAGGTTATTTCTTTTTATTCCTTTGATAGCAGGACATCAATTTTTACCCTACCGTCCTGATTCTGATTACACAAATATATGGAAATTTACAGAACCATATTTTCCTGTCGACCATTTTTTGCTCTATCCCTGGGCGAATTTTGATGGCGTGCACTATCTATCAATTGCAGAAAGCGGGTATCAGGATAACGAAAGATTTTTACCAGCATTTCCACTTTTGATTCGTTTTTTCGTAAGTCTTTTTGGCGGAGGCGAACCGTACAGTGCGATATACTTTTTCACTGCGATTGGAATTGTTCATCTGTTATTTCTTGTAAGCCTGGTGCTCTTATACAAACTTATTCGGATGGATTTTTCAGAAAAGATTGCGTTTGCTAGCGTGATATTTCTATTGCTGTTCCCCACGTCTTTCTTTTTTGTTTCTATTTATAGCGAAAGTCTATTTTTATTCTTGACGCTTCTTAGTTTCTATTGCGCGTATAAACGGCAATGGTTAGGAGCAGGAATTGCCGGAATGTTTATGTCTGCGACGAGAATTGTTGGGGTAAGCATATTGCCTGCAATGTTGTATGAGTATTATATTCAGTCATTGCGAGGAGCGCAGCGACGAAGCAATCCCGCCGAGATTGCCACGTCCCCCGCTAAGCGGGGGACTCGCAATGACAAGAACGTCATACCATTATTATTTGTTCCTCTGGGGGTTTTTGGATATGCGATCTTCAATTTTTTTACTCGCGGTGATGCATTGTATTTTCTTAAAGCACACGAGTCACTTGGCAATAGCAGAGAGTTAGGCGTTGTTTTGTTTCCGCAAACAGTGTTTCGATATGTAAAAATCCTAACAGCACTTCCCTATTCACAATTTGAATGGTGGATTGCGCTGCTTGAGTTGAGTACATTTGTCATCGTTGCATTGTTATTATATATCGGATGGAAAAAGAACATCCGGACGTCATATCTTATTTTTTCTCTGTTATGTTTTTTTATCCCCGCATCCTCGGGCACATTTACTGCTCTACCGCGGTACGTTGCTATTATATTTCCTCTATTTATAACTCTTGCACTGGTTAAAAATAAGTCAGTCCAGATTGCCTATATGGCTATAGCTGTTCCAATATTTTTTGTTCTCCTCATGTTTTTCTCGAGGGGATATTTTGTGGCATGATATACTACAAAAAATATGATTGAAAGAGAAACCGGGAAGAAAGAGATCCTTGAAGGTATCCGGGCGGAACTCGCGTTGAAGCTTCTTGATACCGAGGTAATCCGGTTCGGTTATTTTAATATAAAACTGCACGATAAATTTCCGCAAGCTCCCCTGTTGCCTCTTTATATTGACTCAAGACGTATTCCAAGATTCCCCAATTTACAAAGAATGACAGTTGATATATATGAGAAACTTTTGGAACCGCTTGATTTTGATCTTATTGCTCCTGTTCCTACGGGAGCAATACCGTTTACTACCTTACTTTCAGATAGACTTGGATACGGCATGGTAACGCCAAGGAAAGACAAAAAATTACATGGTACAACAGATGAGGTTGGTGGGATGCTTGATAAGGATAAGGGAAAATGCGTTGTCGTTATAGACGACGTAGTAAGTCAAGCAGATTCAAAGCTTGAAACAGCAGAAGTTCTCAAAAGAAACGGGTTTGTTGTAGAGGATATTGTTGTTTTGATCGACCATGAGCTAGGAGGAGAGGAAGAGCTGATAAGAAGAGGATTCAAGCTTCATAGCGTTATGAAAACGAATCAGATGTTTGACTATTATGACCAGATTGGAAAACTTGATCATGAGCTGGTAGAGCATGTTCGTCGTGGCATGCAAGGCCTGCGAGAGTATTTATCAATAAATAAACTCATTAAATAGACAACTTCCGGATAAAGATGCAGAATAGGATAGAGAGATTACCGGTCTAGTAAACGCTGTTGAAGATTTTTCGAATAGTTTGCGTTAGGTGAAGCTATTGTGCTTTCGGCTGATTTTTCATATACTAAATCGTAATGAAAATGCATCATGTGAAAAAGCATATGTCTGGTGAAAAACCAGGTCTTCAGGATTATCTGTTAACCGACAATACAGGAGGCAAAGTTAAACTTTCTTCACTATTTGGCAAACAAGAGTATCTGATTGTTCTTCATATTATGGAAAAAATCTCTCCAACCAGCAATGTTTATGGGGATGAATTCAATGGAGCACGGCAAGATTTACAAAAACATGCTGCGTTTTGTGCAGTTGGCCCGGATGATGCACACACGCAAAAGATTTATGTAAATGAGCGCGGTTGGCAGTTTCCACTGTATTCAAGCAAAGGCACCACGTTTGGCAGAGATCTTGGGTTTGAGAGCGAAAAGGGTGATGCGCAGGCAGGTGTATCGATCCTTACAAAAAAACACGGCAATGCTGTATTGATTTTGACGCAGTTTCACGCACTTCCAGGAAGAGTCTCATCAGTAGTTGATGTGCTTGAAGCATTTGATATATTAAGAAAGGAAAAATAATTATTGTCTGGAGCCAGCCGTAAAGTTTTGGTGGACAAAGGAGGTGATTACACATGGAAAGCATGATGAAGGAATGCATGAAACCCCATCCGCTCTTACATACACTGTCAGGAGTCGGTCTTGGATTGTTGATTGTTGCATTCTTTGGGATCTCAAAAGATACAGCGATGATACTTGGTGTTATTTTATTAGTTGCTGGCGTTTTGGGTGAATTTTTAACAAAGAAAAAGTAATGCCTGACCGTTTCGAAATTGACATTTGGACAGATGGCGCATGTACTTACAATGGGACAGCAAAAGCCAAAGCTGCCTGGGCATTTGTCGTATCAGTCAAAGACCAAGTTGTTGAGAAGGCAGGGATGGTTGAAGGCAAACAAACCAATAATCGGGCAGAAGCATTTGCAATCTATCATGCGCTTCTCTGGGCAGGAACGAATGGTTTTACGTCAATCAAGATCCACACGGATAGTCAGATAACGATGCACGGCGTAAACAAGCCTGCCTTCAAGGTAAAAATGAATAGAGATATTTTTGAGCGCATAGAATCGGTAATACATGATTTTGGCCTTAAGGTTTATTACAGAAAAGTATTGGGTCATGGAACAGATAAGAATAATAATCGGGCTGACAAATTGGCAAATACAAAGGCAATGCAGCCTTGATCGTTTAATATAGTGATGCAGGCAAAAGAAAACAACCCCTTTCTTAGGCAAAAAATTACGCGCAGAAAATTGGTATCCTCGCTTGCTCTTTTTGGTCTTTTTGGAGCAACTGCAGAAGGGACGTATCAGTTTACTAGAAACAGCTTCGAAACCGTTTCTCTGGGTGAATTTATGAGAGGATTTAAGCTTGTTGATAAGGAAGAATTTGATAATTTAGTAGGTTCTATAGATTCGAAAAAATTACCGATCGTTGAAAATGGATCATTTGTTGTTGAGGATGCGTCGTCAAACATCTTTCTTAAAATTAAAGGTATTCCTGATCCGTCTGTATCACTTTCTATTTTTGAGGCAACCATCGATGATAATAAAGATAAAATTCCATACATATTAGATCCTAAGAGGTATATTGTGCCTCTTGTTGAATCAAAAGAATTATATAACACGACGATAAGCATCGGAAAGTTAGCAGAGGGCAACCATGAATTTTCATTTCAACCAACAAAATATACAGAGCAGATTCCAGAGCGCATTTCAACTGAATTATTCATACTATCTAGCAATAATCCAGTGATGCAAACGATGCTTGATCTTATCCCAAGATTATCGCCGAGAGGAGACGTTTATAAATATTTACATATACCAAATGATATCCCACTTTATACATATGTAAAAATTAGAAAGAATGCTCAGGGTGTTTATTTAGCAACATACTCTTTTATTGCTTCATCTGAAGATGGAGGAAGTTCACCAGGCCGACTATTACAAAGCCAAGGTAGAACGCCGGATGTTGAATGGATGTATATGCAAAAGATTGATAGAGACGGAGCCCCTCTTGAAAGGGTCTTTCAGGCCAAAGATCATCAGGGAGGACTCATGTCTTCAGATCTTTCTGCGGAATTTCATGTAAGCACTGCAAACAATATGGTAGCACCGCATTTAGAAGGCGAGAAGATTATCTCACTTCTCCCTGAGCTTTTGCCAGGAAATCTATGGGGAAATGATTTGATCCGTAAATATACGGCCCTTCAGACATTAAGCTATAGAGAACTCTTGTATGAAAGAAGAATGGGGCTTGATGACTCTAGAATACAACGTTTTATCCAAGAGAACCTTGGCGGTATGAATCTTTTAACCTTTAATCTTCCCTGGCCGCCTCCTGCAAAGTGAAGATCTGCTAATTGACAATTTGTAGAAAGTTTACTATCCTAAGTTTGTTTATGCAGCAGTTATTTATACGGATTCTTATAAAAATTCTTCCTGAGAGAATTGCATATGCACATTGCGATGTTCCGTGTGGTATCTATGATCCAAAAGCAGCACAGACCGCAGCAGCAACTGTTGTAAAAATGGTGCAACTTATAGAAGAGCTGCCTAAAGAAAATCCAAGCGTTAATGATCGCAATAAATTTGTCCGATGTGTGTTGACAAAAGAGGAGCATGCGCGAAAATGCAAAGAAGAATTATTAATACTTTGGACCGATTACTTTAAGCCGGAGCACCTTAATAAATTCCCAGATCTCCATGACACGTTTTGGCAAGCAGCAAAACTCTGCTCAAAAAACAAACAAGAGGTAAGTCTTGAGTCAGCAAAGCAGCTTGTCAAAGCAGTCGATGAAATTGCTGATATTTTCAATACATCAAAAACCCCTTCGACCAGCTCAGGGCAAGCCCCAAAATAATGTTTTTACATCTCCTCCAATTGTTGTTTGCAAAATTTTTTCCTATCATCAAATATAGAGTGCATGGAAACAGTATGTATCCGACCTTAAAGCAAGGAGACACGGTTCTTGTTAATAGGCTTTCGTACCGGTTTAAAAAACCATCAGTTGGTGATATCGTTCTTGTTGAAAAACCAAAAGAGTTGCGTGTCATAGTAAAACGAGTAAGTGAAATAAAAAATGATTTATACTTTCTTTCCGGAGATAATAAAAAAGAGAGTACTGACAGCAGTACGTTTGGATATATAGAGAAAAAAAATATTCTTGGTAAAATGCTTATTAAATTATCATTATGATTCTTAATATCGTTTTGCTCGTTGTTATTGGATTACTTTTGGTAATCCTCTCAATGGTCTGGCCGCCTGATAGTCCGTGGGCGCCATGGTGGCGGACATCAAAATCGGTTGCTCGGCGCATGTGTAGACTTGCAAAAATAGGAAAGAAGGATGTTATTTATGACCTTGGATCAGGAGATGGAACGGCTCTTATTGCTGCGGCGAAAGAATTCGGCGCAAGGGGAGTGGGTATTGAAATAGATCCTCTGCGCGTATTTATCTCAAAAAAGTTTATCCGCTTTTCCGGAGCCGGCGGGAGAGTTGAAATTATAAAAAATAATTTCTTTGCTGTTGATATTTCAAAAGCTACAGTTGTCTTTGTATATCTTGTTCCGAAAGCACTGATGCGGCTTAGGAAGAAGATGCTAAAAGAGTTAAAGCCTGGAACAAGAGTTGTCAGTTACCGGTATAAAATAGATTTTTTACCCCTTGTTGTATCGGATAAGAAGAATAGGATTCACGTGTATGAAATTCCAAAAAAAAGTAAAAGCTAAAAACTAAAAGCGTAAAATCAAAACTTAAAACGTAAAAGTTTTCAGTTTTAAGCTGTAGCTTTGACTTTTTCGCTTTACGCTTTGCGCTTCTGTAATTTAAGTATTCCCCATCTCATTTTATTAGCAATCTTATAGAATTGGTAAAGAGTGGGATTAATCACAAGATCATAACTTCCGATAAATTCGACAAGCTCTCCTCCATATCCTTCCTTGAATCGATGAAATCCATACCAAGGATCATTCGGATCGGGATTCGGACCAAGGCATCCCCAGAGGTCAAATTTTTTTAGACCTAGGTTTTTCCCAAAACGGATTGCTTCCCACATCATAAGATTTGATGCCATGACCTCTTTATATTCACTGCTTGATGCGCCGTAGAGATAGTACAGGGTGTCTTTAAAAGTAAATAAGATCCATGCTGCAAGTGTTGTTTTTTTGTATTTCGCAAGGAGTAAGTGTGAAGTAAGTCTATTATTTTCCATTCTCCATTTTCCATTTTCCATTGATTTGCCATTTTCTGATTTGAGGATTTGCCATTGATCTCGGTGGTATTTTTCCGAAT
>CAZDTO010000020.1:0-8055 GCA_964508395.1 uncultured Gammaproteobacteria bacterium
CTATCTCCTCCCGCTTTGAGTGAAGGAAGTAAAACCAGCGCTCCAAAAAAGCAAAGAATACTTTAAACGGTGTCTCAATAAAAAAGTCGACGATAAAAAGAAGAAAGTTTACCTGCGCAAGCGATTGCGCAAGTTTTCTTCCCACTCTCACAACCGGCATGAAAAGAAAGTCAACAATTGGTGTAACGAACCCTTGCTTATCTCCAACAGTATAGATGTGCGCAGTCAAACTTATCCGATAGGCAAGAAATGAGACAAGTGTTAAAAAGAAAATAAATACAGCTTGGCTGATAAAGGTAAAATGAAGTCTTGTGAGAAGAGAAACCATCCCTCCAAATGAAATAATAAAGGCAAGAAACCACAACCCCATAAAAATACTTGCCAAAACCGGCTCTACCTTCTCAGGCCGCTTTCTAATGATAAGCTGCGATCCAAGTTGTGGGCTATCTTCAAAAAGCAGCATGGCAATGTAAGAAAGAATACGCTTTGAATTATGTTGATCCGGTGTCCTGATAAACGCACTGACTACAAGCATCAGAAGCGGTGGAATTCCGGTATTAAGTGCAATTGACATCCAAAGTATTCTGCCATAGAAAAGGCGCTCATATGTCCCCTCGATAAAAATCGCAAAAAATAGCTTGGTAAGAAGAATGAAAAATACACTTCTCACCACTGCCCTGCGCACTTTTGATCCGATGCTCTTATAACGCTTATCACAAGCTGAAAAGACTCTCCTTGCTAAGACTTCCTTATCCTGAAGAATGGATTCCATATCATCCTTATATTGGGTAAAGATATCCTCAAGGATAAGAAACGCCGCTGTCCTCTTGCGCACATAAGCATAGACCCTGTCCTTTCTCGGATAATGTAACTGCCGCTCAATTTCCTGATGCCCTTTTGGAAATCCAGTTGCGATATGTTCAAGATTATCTTCTGTCAACTCACCGAAGTACTGCAGGAATAAATTGTAGCGTAAGAACGCTATGTCATCACGTGCGAAGGCCTTGCGCACAGCGATAAACACTTGCGCGTCTTTAGTCTCTTGGTTATCATCCTGAATCATGACCTGGTCTTTGAGTATCTGAAACATGAAGTTGCTCACCATCTCCTTCTCATGATGCGGATTAACTATATCCTCAATGTTTGCCGACATAAGCTGATAAATCCACTCGTTGATTTCCATCTCAGACATGCGGTGTTTCTTAAGAATCAACAAACGTAGTAAAAGGTACCGCTCAATCAATTGTTCAACCTGATTAACAATACTGACAGGCACCGATGAATCAGGAAGATAGTGCGCCCAAATAAGCTCTCGAACGAGTGGTTCTGCAGTCGTCTCTGCATTACCGCCAAGAAGGAGTCTGCGCTTGAGAATCCTCTCAATGGCTGCCCGAAGGACTACCTCGTCCTCACGATACTCCATAGCGTTTCTGACCTTTTCATACCAAGTGGCAAACTTGGAAACCACAGGATTGACAGAAATCTTCCGCTCATGATTCTCAACTTTGTCCTGATGGAGAGACTCAGTAAGAAGCTGTGCCAGTGGCGATAAATGCATGCTCTCAGACGGTTCCATAAATAACAAGTTATATTATAGCCTATCACCATGCGGAAACCAATGTTGATCCGTCCTATTGACCCATTCGTAAACTCAGGTCTGGACTCCCGAGCCTCAAGCTCGTGGAGGTCAATCCCGAGTTAATCGAGGGATTGACATAACAAAACTTATAGTATAGAATTTGCCTACTACACATTGACTTCGAATAGACTACGGTGTCTCCGAGAACGTGAAGCACACGAAGGGAGATACCATGAACGAACGATTTATTAATTCTTTCCTTACCCGAAGAGAGCTTTTAAAGCGGGCTGCTGGCTTGACGCTTGTTGCTGCATTTGGTGGTGAGCTTACAAGAAGAAGCACAGAGAATGAAGCTATAAACCGTATCCGGCGCTTTGAACAAGAGCTCGGCGACCGACCACTCACTTTTGAGGATGCAAAAGCGTATGTACCGGTCGTGGCTGATCTTTTCATCAAAAACGTTCCTACTGATCTGACAGTACATGAGATTGCACAAAGTACGGTTATTGTGCGGGAGACGCCTGGAAGCCTGGAGGAAGACCAAGCAGGAAACCATGAAATTCCATTTTCAACAGGTCAAGTTTTGAATTCACGCACTATTGAACAAATCTTGATCGATTACCCAAAATTAGACATGCCATATAATGTTGCTCAAGGAATTCTTAGAGGTGTATATAATAATGATGCAACTCTTGCATTTGTTTCCCGTCAGTTGCCCGAAGTTTACAGGATGTGCTCTGTTGTTTGTGGCCAGTATGAATCGGCATCAGACACGCAAGTCTTCCTTTTTCTTGATCGAGTAAACAATGCCGCAAACTTTCAAATGCCAGGCCTTGAGGAACAGACACCATTGTTACAATTCAATGATTTTGATCATCAGGTTGACTGCAGTATACAACAGCCTGCGGTTGGTCTTCGCACTACGCTTTTGCATGAATTCGTACATTTTGACATTGACCCGGTTGAAAAAGGAGCATGGATCAATGGTGACGGAATATTAGGCTTTGCTACTATATCAATGTTTTTTTCTCTCCATGGCAATGCTCTTGAAGAGTTTGTAGCTGACTATATTCCTGCAAGAATAAGTGCCG
This sequence comes from uncultured Gammaproteobacteria bacterium, assembly GCA_964508395.1. Classification (GTDB taxonomy): domain Bacteria; phylum Patescibacteriota; class Microgenomatia; order Levybacterales; family UBA12049; genus CAZDTO01. Next base: position 2,671 of record CAZDTO010000020.1, read on the forward strand.
CTAATAATTTAGCATTTAGAACTGGTTATGAGCACGAACCGCATGACTTTGTAAACTTTGAGAAAATACTTGCTCAAACAGGCATCAAAGATGAACAGCTCTATAGACTGCATAAGTCATCTAATTTATTAACATTTCTTAATAATCTTGCAGAAAACGTGCAGCAGCCTGATTTTGAAGGCCGCAAAGAATTTTACAGGCTCGGGCATGAGATATTTGACATGCTCATTGGAAAAGGCACAGAATCATTCAGCCCAGACTGGCAAAGATTAAAATCATATTTCCCAGCCGTTGATACATATGAATATCAATATTTTGCCCCATCATCAACCTATGAGTTATCTGCTGGTCAGAAACCCGGCTGCATCCGCCAATTTACCTAATTCACCTGGGAGGTGATTTAGCTAGGACACCTAGGGGTTTCGCATCGTAACCCTCATGCTTTATGACAGCAATAATATCATTCTCCGTAGCCTTCTCTTCATCAAACGCAACTTCTGTTTGCGATTTTGCATAATTGGTCTTGGCGGATTTTACTCCCCCTGTCTCCTCTAAGGCCCAGTCAATAGTCATTGCGCAGGATGAACAGTGCATACCTTCAATTTTAAAAACAATCTTTCTAATCATGACATCTATCTAAACTAGCAAGTCCTGATCAAGCCTTGCGAATTAATTCAAAGTTCAAAATTAAAAATGTAAAGTTACAGTTTAAAGTTAAAAATTTTCATTTTTGAATTGTAATTTTGCACTTTGAACTTTGCACTTTAAATTACCCTGATCACTCCTCCATACATTCCCATCCCGCACATAAAGGTAAACTCCCCTTTTTCAGATGGAGCGGTAAATGTCACCGTATCTGTATTTCCTTTTGTAATAATCTTTTGGATATTAAGCTTTGGAATTGTAAACGCCTGGGTGCAGCCAATCGCATTGTTATTCACAAGATGAAGCGTTACTGCTGATCCTGATCTTACAGAAAGCCTACTTGGGTTATATCCGTTTGGTTCAACGAGAATTGTCGCTTCTGTGACTGGCTTATCAGAACTCATTGCAAAGGCTGCCGAATCCTCACAGAAACTTACCGTGCACCATGTTACGCTCCAAAAGTTTTGCAGCGTCATTCTGCTTCCAGTCAGCGAAATTGTATTATTGAAATTAAATACTGCCAGGAGAATAATTGCATATGCGGCAAATTGCATGAATTTCTGGTGCAAGACATCACCGAATTTTGTGGCAAAGTATCCGAGAAGAAAAAACACTGGTGATGTACCAAGAACAAACGCAAAAAGAATTGCTGCTCCATATAGAGGGCTTCCTGAAGCAATCGCAAGTGCCATCATCGCTTGCGTGGTACCACAGGGAATAAAGACAGTAAACGCTCCAAGAAGTGCTGGCGCAAACATGTCTTTACTCTTTGACTGCTTTCTTACTAATCGAGTTAAGAATCTCGGAGGCTGGATAACAAAATAGCGAAAGATTGGGTGGATGTTTAAAATATTAAGCGCTGTACCCACCATGAAAATGACGACTGCAAATTGGAGAATAACCTGCGCTGTAAGAGACAGTTGGAAAAGAGACCCAAGCCATCCGAGCAAAAACCCAAGTATGGTATACGCAATAAGCTTTGCTCCTAGAAAAGCAAAAATGGGCAAGGCATTTCCATCTTTCACCTTGTCTTTCAACCGTTCTTCTTCACGCTGTGCAAGAGTTGAGGCAAGCAACCCCCCTTGCACCGCAAGACACGTCAACCCTCCGGTAAGTAGTCCTGTCGTGAAAATCGGGAGAAGACTCGTAATTGATGCTTCCATGTAGGATATTATACAGAATCAGAGGGAAATTTTCTTCAGGCGAAGAGAATTAGTTACCACAGAAACTGAGGAAAGCGCCATTGCAGCAGATGCCAGAATTGGACTTAAGAGAATACCAAAAAAAGGAAAGAGGACTCCTGCAGCTACGGGGATCAAAATAACATTGTAGCCAAATGCCCAGAAGAGATTTTGCCTGATCACACGCATTGTTTTTTGGCTAAGCCTGATTGCCCGCGATACAGCAAGAAGATCGCTTGTAATAAGAGTGACATTTGCTGCTTCCATTGCGACATCGGTACCGCTTCCCATCGCAATACCAACATCAGAAGCAGCCAATGCCGGCGCGTCATTGATACCGTCACCGACAAAAGCAACTACTGTCGCTTTAGATTTATGATTTATGAGATATGATTTATGAATATTTTCACTCATATTATTCTTAAATCTTAAATCTTGAATCTTGAATCGATTTACTATCCTCTCCTTATCAATTGGCAATACTTCTGCATATACTTTTGTAATTCCAACCTGTTTGGCAATCGCATCAGCAGTCCTTTTGTTATCGCCGGTTATCATAATAGCCTCAACGCCTCTTTTATTAAGCTCTCCAATCCCTTCTTTTGCGCTTGGTTTTACGGTATCGGCAACTGCGATAATCCCGGCAAGCTCTTTACCAACAGCAAGAAGCATGACAGTTTTTCCTTCAGTCTCAAGTTGTTCAACTTTTTTATTAACCGTGATTCTGGTCGAAGATCCAGAATCAGATCCTGGATGCGCTCTCCGCCAGCTGGCGGACTCGCTTACCAGGATGACGTTTAGAGAAAATTTTTCCCGCTCCATCAAGCGCCTGTTGCCAAAAAACACCTTCTTCCCTGCGATCACTCCTTCAATACCGTGGCCCGCAATTGCACGAAATCCTTCAACTTTGGCCAGCTCCAGCTTTTTTTCCTGCGCAGCTTTCACAATCGCCTCAGCCAGCGAATGCTCCGACCCCTTCTCCAAAGAAGCAGCTATTTGTAAAATATCAACTCTATCAAAATGAGGGGTGGCAACGCCAGATGCGGGTGACGCGAGAGAAGGGCTCCCACCGCGCACATCTGCGTTCGAGCTTGCGAGACTAGCAGGAGCACGGTGGGAAGAGCGAGCGGCAGGACCCGCAAAGTTCTGAACAACTAATATATCAGTCACTTCTGGTTTTCCCTTCGTGATTGTTCCGGTTTTATCAAAAATTACCACATTAATCGCCTGTGCTTTCTCCAAGCTCTCAGCATCCCGGATTAAAATTCCCTGCTCTGCTGCTCTTCCCACGCCCACCATAACCGCTGTCGGCGTGGCAAGCCCCATGGCGCAAGGACAGGCAATAATAAGCACAGTAATCGCAGCCACAAGCGCATAAGAAAATGCAGGTTCTCCAGCTGGCGAAGGACCAAATATATACCAGACAACAAATGTAGCAAACGCAAGCATCATGACAACCGGCACAAAATAAGAAGAAACTGTATCTGCGATTCGTTGAATTGGAGCCTTGCTGCCTTGCGCTTCGGCAACAAGTTTTATGATCTGTGCCAGCATTGTGTCTTTGCCGACTTTTGTCGCCTTATAGAGGAATGTTCCTGACTTATTGATAGTCGCGCCGATGACAATATCACCAATCTTTTTATCAAATGGCATGCTTTCACCGGTTACCATCGATTCATCAATTGCCGATTCTCCTTCGATAATCGTACCATCAACAGGGATTTTTTCCCCAGGTCTTACTCGAATAATGTCTTCAACCTGCACCTCTTCTATTGGTATATCAACTTCAGCCTTTCCCCTTTCCCCTTTCCCCTTTCCCCTCAAAACGCGAGCCGTTTTAGCCTGTAGGCCGATTAGCTTCCTAATCGCCTGCGATGTTCCTGCTTTTGCCTTGGCTTCAAGATAACGGCCGAGCAGAATTAGAGTAATGATAATGGTTGAAACGTCAAAATACGGCTCAGGAGCGATTCCTAACCCTTCAAAAACTCCTGGAAAAAATGTCACCGCTGTCGAATATCCATATGCCGCAGTCGTACCCATGACAACAAGTACATCCATATTTGCAACACGGTTTTTCAATGCGCTAAAAGTGGTCTTATAGAAATCAATCCCGACCCAAAACTGTACAATAGATGCCAAAATAAGTTGAATACTATAATTCCTCAGAAATAATGGAGAATAGCTGATAACAAATGGGAAACTTCCCCACAGAATTAGTGTGCCAATCCCCAAACCGATGACAACCTTCCGCTCTAATTCCTTGAGCTCTTTTTTCTTCCCTTCCTCATGATCTTCTTTATTTACAACAAGTTCATAACCGAATTTTTTAATTGCATTCTGCATTTTATCCTCTGTGCAAATCGCAGGATCGTACGTAACTGTCGCTGTCTCAGAAGCAAAGTTGACTGATGCATCCGATACTCCCACCACTTTCTTTAACGCCTGCTCATTAACCTTAACGCATGATGCGCAATGCATTCCTTTGATGGGAAAAGTCTTATTGACTAACATAAGCGTAAAGCGTTAAGGGTAAAGGGTTAAGTTCCCATTTTCTCAATCATTACATACAACATCTTCATTACCTCTTGCAACAACAATTCTGCCTTACCAAATTCTAAATGCTTGAACTTTGATAATGATTTACAAATAATAATTTGTGTCTCAAGTTCTGCTGCAGAACTTAATCCAATAGACAAAAACTGAACATACTCTTTTCGGTGACGTCGAAGATAGCCTTCGGCAATGCTGCTGGGAATTGAAACAGCTGCGCGTTCCATTTGAGAACGTAAACCATAAAGCTCGTCTTTTGGAAACTTTTCAGTCAACAAATAAATTTCCTTTACCAAATCTATTGCTTTTCTCCATACGATGAGTTCTTTATACGATACGATTTTCACTTCTTCCCCCTTTCCGCTTCACCCTTATCCCTTAACAATAATTTTTCCGTGGAACATGTTCATGCCGCAAGAAAATGGAAACTCGCCAGTCTTTTGAGGCGTGAGGGTAATGGAGACTTTTTCATTGAGAGGCAAAGATTTTCGAATCTTAAAATCAGAAAGCACGACATCCTCAAGACAGCTGCTCGGATCTTGCCGGAGGAAATTAATTACCGTTTTTTTACCTTTTTTTAAAGAAATAACTGAAGGGTTATAACCTCCCTTAACCAGAATGTCAATCTCCCCTCCCGCTTCAACCCCGCTCAGCGGGGCTTTTTTCCCAAAGAAAAACCAGGCAACAAATGCCAATCCCAAAATGCCAGAAATGAATACGACTACTTTATCCATCACCTTCTACTTTTTTACCCACTTATTGTATAGGGTAATCACAGCGTAGGTCGTGACCCAAGTCAGACCTGACGCACTCACAAGTCCTAAAATTACTGATCCCAGACTTAGCGTGAATGTCGTTCTGACTGCATCAAGGTTAATATTGTGCATCCAGGACTGCGCTATTGAAAAAAGCAGATCCGGTGCTACATAAGATAACGTCGCACACGCTATTACCCATACCGCCATGACCGTTGCAGCTGCGTTTGCAAAAGCTTTAGTATTTAACATAT
>CAZDTO010000020.1:8155-10405 GCA_964508395.1 uncultured Gammaproteobacteria bacterium
AAAAGTTTACAATTTTTTCAGTACCTTGTATAGAACAAAGAGTATGAAGCCAAAAAACGCGATGTTGAGCAGAAGATTTCCACCAACATACTGATTTGTGTATTCACCTGCTTGCTGTATGATCTTGGCAAACATTTCAGAATTTCCCATTGACAGTCTTCCGGTATACGTGAGAAAAAGCGTTACAATACCGGTAATAAGAAAAATACTGCCTGCAATTACATTACTCAGAAGAAGCGTGCGCTTCTTGCCTAGAAATTGAAATGTGAAAACAGGCTTTCTAAGTATCAAAAGCTTTTCTACTTTCCCTGATAGAAAAAGAGAGATCAAAAGAAGCGGCATTACCATGCCAAGGACATAAAAGACCCCAACTAGAAGTGACCCAAAAAAACTTGGGGAGAGTAATGCAAAGGTGAGAATCCCCATAAGTACCGGCGCGCAGCAGGCGCTAGTAATGCCTGAAAAAACACCTAAGATAAAGATAGAACCAACATCTGCTTTTCCGCTTACACTTCGTCCAGGCAAACGTGGCATTGGCAGCTTAAGTCCTAAAAATGAAATAGCCGCGACAATCAGCATGACCACTCCTCCGAACACATAAATAGCTTCATGGTAGCGAAAGAGTAGACGGGATATGACCGCAACCCCGAGTACCGCAGGCAGCAGGACCACAAAGATACCCAAACCAAACACCAGCGTCATCAGCAGCACCCGCTCTTTCTCTTTAAAAACGCTTCCCAGATACGCAGGCAGAAGAAATGTAATACAGCAGGGTGCAAACAATGCCACAGTCCCTGCTACAAAGGCTGCAAGAAGTGAAATTTGAAAAAAAGTATTTTCCATATATTACGCGTATTACGCGGTGCAGCCTCCACCGCTTCCCCTCTGTGGCCAGACAACACCTTCGGCCTGACTCTTCACCGCTTGATATCCCATCGCACTTGAAAAGGTTTTGGCTAGAATCTCTTTTGCCGGCACTGTTTTATACGATCTCCCGCTTTTGGCGAAATGATACGCTAGTGTATAGTAAGTTTCCGGAAACCAGTACGAATTAAACTGCAAGGCTGTCTGATAGATTTCCTGTTTGTTAAATCCCTTTGCTACCATGAGTTCCAGAAGTCCAAGCATCGCCATGCCATGATTGCAGTCGGGAAACAAAGTAGAATTGCCACAGCAAGGCCGGTAAATTGTATCTGCAATCTCTTTTACTTCTGACTGCTGCTTGTCTGAAAAATTAATATAGGAAAACTTATTATAATAAACCATCGCATCCTCTCTACCTAAGGTATAACCCCCTGTTGAGGCAAATTGCCCAGTATTGCTTGCCATTTGAGAAGAGTCAAGAATTGGATTACTGTTTGCTAGCCCGAGCGCCCAGAATACATTTAGTAAAAAATGCGCTGTCTGTTCGTTTAGTTCTAATGGTCCGCTATACGAACCATCCAGATATCCCATAAGATCACTAGTAAGTGTTTCCTGCCCATTGACGGATTTTACAAGCTTCTCCATATCAATAACGCCATCATCTACCATCCGTTTCCCTAGATCACTAATTATTAATGGCAATAGGTAGCCTGTTTTAGGCGTGACCTGCTCTTGAATTTCTAGGAGATCTATCGCGCTGTCATTTATCGCAATCTTCGCATCTTGTTTTATTGTCAATTTTGTTGTTTTTGAACCGAGTAAAAACGCAAAAATAAGAAGAGAGATTATAAATATCGCCTTTCTCATCCTCACCGGACGACCACCCCCGCAAAGCTAAGCTCAACATGCGGATGGTCAGGGTCATTGGTTTCAAAACTGACCAGACGCGAAATTGCCCCTACTCCTTGAGGGCCATGAAACTGCGGGTCAAACATGGCGACTATTTCGCCTTTTTCCTGCGGCTGTAATGTGCCTATCCATGCAGAAGTTGAGCTCATACCCTTCATCCCTGCCTGAGGTCCTTTTTCTTTCCCGCTGGTGAAGTAAACCTTTGTGCACATGCATGATGTCGCCAAATTGGTAATGTTTAATGGCTTATTTCCGGTATTTTGAATGGGGAATGCATGGGTTACGACGCCTTTCTCATAAGCAATCGTCTTAAGATCAGCTGATTTGTGGTCTGCCAAAAATGTAGCTCCGGCTGTCTTCTCAAGTGTAGTTTTTGTTGGAAGACTGGAAGCAAACCAAATCCCTCCGCCAAGAACTAAAAAAGAAATTAATGAAATTCCTAAAATAAACTTTTTGCCCATAACTAACCCCTAACCC
>CAZDTO010000020.1:10505-15758 GCA_964508395.1 uncultured Gammaproteobacteria bacterium
AGAAATTAATGAAATTCCTAAAATAAACTTTTTGCCCATAACTAACCCCTAACCCACTACCGTTTCCGAAACGCCTCAATAAGCTCACTAATTTCCTTTTCTCCCCCGCCGCTTTTGATCGCCTCTGTCACGCAGTCTTTGAGATGCCCCTCTAAAAGCAACTCGTCGACTCGCTTGAGCGCGCTTTGCACTGCTGTTGACTGCTGAATAATGTCCGGACAATACTTGCCTTCCTCAACCATTTCACGCACTTTGCGCAGGTGTCCTTCAATTATTTTCAACCGGTCAACTGCTTTTTTTTGTACAACATGCTGCATATTCCACCTCCCCTCCAGGATAGGATCTAATCCTAGCATGACCGCTTCAAAATGTCAAATGTTAACAGAAAATTCACAAATCAAGAAGGCAAATAAAAGGATCAAGAGGTAGATGGTTGAGTATTAATTTCTCTTCCCGCGCGAACCGAACCAAAGTGCGAACCCGCATTGATAACCCAGCCACTACGCAAACTCGGCTTCCCTAACCACAAACTAAGAGACGGAGCGCTGATATAAGCTACATGTGATCCCGGAAGGTCAAGAAAGCGTTTTTTTAAAATACCAGGATTTTTTAAGTATAATGCTAGACCGTCAAATACTGCTCCACCACGCTCATCAGCTGCTAAATGATTTCTGACGGCACCAACAGTCTTGCCTAAACTTCCACTTCCATCATCTACCCACGTTGTGTATGGAACCTGAGGCGTTATAAATCCATGACTACGATCTTGCCAATCCGTTATTTCAGAAGCATTATGATATGGTTTGATACCGGCAATGCGTAATATCTTATCAAGTCCAAGCTTTAGATGAACAGGGACAATTAGAGGAATATCAAATCTTCCTTTGTATGCGTCAGGCTGAGGTAAAAACGCTGGAAGAGATGCAATATATTCTTCTCTTGACATACCCAATTCTGATGCGAAAAGTTCGGCTAAACGAGTGGCTTGTGCCAACCGCTCAGCCTCAAGATCAAGTTCAGGTATTTTTGGTGCAACTTTTACTTCTGCCACTAAGCGTAATCTCTCTGACATAATTTAAATATACACATCATAAAACATATTGTCAAAGTTTTGTAAATTTTTTTACAGGAGCGATTCTTTTTTCAGTTTTTCAATATCGGAAACGACAACGAAATGACTCTCATGAACAAGTATATTCTTTCTGTATAGTTTTTCCATTTCAAGGCTCACGGTCTCTCTTGTTACTCCGATGAGCGCCGCAATATCTTTATGGGTCAGGGGGAATGGAATAGCAATTCTCTTAGCAAGAGATGTTTGTCTGCCAAACCGATCTGTTAAAATCAAAAGGATGGATGCTACTTTTGCATACGCATCACCATAGACAAGGTATTCCATCCCCTGAAGAATACTGCCTAGACGCGTAAGCGTTCTTCTCATAATCTCAAAAAGAATGCCTGGACGTTTCCTAAGAAATGAAACAAATAGTTCTCTAGGAGCCCGCCATACTTCAGTTGGCGTCAACGTTTCATATGAATAGCGAATTGGATCACGCGTTATAGACCAGCGAACAGGAAAAAAGTCGTTTGGCTGCAGGATAAAAAGCGTTAATTCCTGGCCCTCCTGAGAGATTGAATAGACTCGCACGTAGCCTTTTTTAATAAAATAAACACCTTGCGGCGTATCATCTGCTCGCAATACAGTTTCACGCTTCTTATACAAAAGTGGCTTAAATTGTGAAAAGAAAAACTCTAACGCCTCCATGTACGTCCAAATAAAATATGGACGTCACAACATCGTGGCAATCAAGTTAAGTCTAACACAACAAAAATAGGTAAGCAATATTACAATTTTTTTGTTTGTATGCTTACAGCATGACATTTTTTTTCTCTCTATATTATTTAACGGATACCTTTTACCTACACTGTGGTAGGGTTGATGCGTTTTTATTATAAATCGCATAAGCCCTGATGAAAGAAATACTAACTCACAAACTGTCGCGCCGTGATGCTTTGAAAGCTGGACTTGCCTTAGGGCTGGGCTTTACGACACGACTATCAAATACTCCAAGAGCTGTAGAAGCGCACAAATCAAACGTTTATACTGAGGCAGTAAAATATCTTGAATCTCCGCAATCTGTTGAGAACGCGATGGCTCTTGCCTGGACAATGGCCGATGATCTTGAAAAAATCACTCCTTCTGCCCCACTGATACGAACAATGAAAGATGTACTTGATTTTAGAGATGAGTTTGTTCCCTATTTGGCTCTTATTGGTTTTCAAACATCGAATAAGCTTGTCTATCCAACGATTAAAGCAGTTGATTTTGGAGATACGTATCAAAGCGTGGGAGATTTCTATCTCTTTGGCGCATCACATTGTGGAACAAACCCTTACACAGGGGAAAAGGCAGATGGGGCTATACAAATCAATGAACGCTACCTCATGCCTTATAGTTCCTTACAAAAATCTGAGAATAACCATATGCTTGTTTCAACCCTAGCCCATGAAATCTGTCATTCAAATAATGTCTCCTGTGCTCCGGTTAGTTATTTTGGCGATCTTGATATGGTTGAAGGGACGACACAAATTGCATCGACTAATGCTTTGATGGCAATGGCTATGGGTCCGGACGGAGGATCAAGAATTAGTCTACCAGCCGCTCTCGGGCAAGTTAAGAGAATGGCAAAAGGATACGTTCTAGTTGGCTTATCAGAGGCAGATCGCCTTGATGAATATGACCAGTTTCTCTACCAGTTTCCCCGCCATTCAGAAGAGCAGGGTGACTGGCATATAATACAAGCGCAGGGAGAAGGTATTGTCAGTGGATACGTCAGTGCTGCAAATGACTATGGTAAACGTCCATTTGAGGTGATGGGAGATGCAATGATAGACAAAGATTTCAAGACAAAAGAGCTTCCTGTCCCAACTAAAACGCTGAGTCTTGCACATACGCAGTACGTTCTTGCGAACTTGAGCCATTTCATAGATGATTATTTACAAGCATCTCCTCAATAAAACGATTTATTGACAAGTCTTTGCTCAACCTTTTATACCCCTCTGCTTTCAAAATACAATAAGTATAATACCTAACCCTCCTTCGTCCCGATGTAATCGGGACTACGGAAGGGCAAGCGAAGCTACGGCTGTGCACCTTCGAAGTCCGATAGGGCGAAGAGGTGTAGGTATACACCAAATTATTGCAAAATTATTGCGGAGTGGTATACAATACATGTTACATGCCGGCGCACAAGAAAAAAGAAGAACGCATTGAAACAACAGCAAGTCCCATTAATCCGAAGGGTCAAAAAAAAGAGTATATTGAAATTCCCCTTCCCAAATTCAATCTGCGTGGCACTTCTATAAATACTATCCTGGTTATCCTGTTGGTCATTGCTGCATTTATTATTGGATCACTGGTAACAAAAGTACAGTATTTAGAAAAGAACGCATCGCAAGCCGAAGGTACTGTAAGTGCCGCAGGAACCGTAACTAATGCTCCTACCGCCCCTGCCCGGCCAACCAAACTTGATGTTGGAATAGGAAAGCTTCCGCTGCTTGGAGATGCAAACGCGAAAGTGACGATAGTTGAATTCAGCGACTTCCAGTGTCCGTTCTGCCGAAAATTCTACAATGAAGCATTACAGCAAATAAAAAAAGACTACATAGACACGGGCAAAGTTAAACTGGCTTATAGACATTTTCCGCTTTCGTTCCATCCCATGTCAATGCCGTCAGCTCTTGCTTCAGAATGCGCCAATGAACAAGGCAGATTCTGGGATTACCATGACAAGATGTTTGAAGAACAGGAAAAACTTGGACAAGGAACTGTTCAATATACTTCAGATGACCTTAAAACATGGGCGCAGAATATTGGCCTGAATGCAACGCAATTCAATACCTGTCTTGACAGCGAAAAATACAAAGATAAAGTTCAGAAAGATATAAGTGAGGCAACGGCTGCCGGCGTCAATTCAACACCGACTTTTTCTATAAATGGAGAAATCGTTGAAGGCGCGCAACCATTTAACGCTTTCAAAACCGCAATCGACCGCGCGCTCAAATAAGATCACTACTCTAAAGCTGAAACGAATATCCAAACGAGGACAACTCCAAGAATCAAAAGGAAACTTTCAATTACTGCAAATCCCTTCTTCCTCTCATGATGAATCTCAGGAATAAGATCTGAGGCTGCTATGTAAATAAAAAATCCTGCTGTTATAGCCATAAGTCTAGGCAATAGAAAAGTAAGATTGCTTCCGAAGTAAAAAGTCAGGATCGCTCCAAACATAGCAGACAGCGCACTGAGAACATTGACCACAATTATCTTTTTTCTTTTCATTCCTTTATGAAGAAGGATGCCAAAATCACCAATTTCCTGGGGAATTTCATGTGCTGCAACAGCCAATGAGGTAAGGACACCTACGGGTATGCTGACCAAAAACGTTGCGGCAATCGCAACACCATCAATAAAGTTATGTACTGTGTCGCCGACAATAACAAGCGGAATGGTAGGCCCAACTTCAGCATTTGGGTGTACACGTTGATGGTGATGAAACCAATGAACTAACCGTTCTAGTAAGAAAAAAATCAAAATGCCGGCAAGCGTCCAAAACAGGACATCTTCGATATCATCACCTCCTCCAAACGCCTCAGGAAGAAGGTCTAAAAACGCCGCGCCAAGAAGCGTACCGGCAGCAAAGGCCGCAAGATAATGAGAGACTCTCAAGGCTAGATTTTCCTTATACAGAAGGACTATTCCACCTATTAGTGAAGCTATGCTGCCAAGAAAAGTAAAAAAAAGAATGTAGAACAACATATATAGAATGACTAATGACGAATTTTTAATATCTAATCAATTTGGACATTTTGTCATTGTCCTGCGGAGCAGGATCTCGCTTCGCAAGAGGGCTTGGTTAGATATTAGTCATTAGAAATTAGTAATCTTCTCAAGTATATCAAACGACTATCTCAAAATCATTAAACAATTCCTTCTTTTCTTCCCAGGCAATATCAATATTCTCAATTTCTGCCAAAAATGGACCTTTTTTGCTTCTGCAAAGCAGAATAAGCTTCTCGATCTGCGCTTTTGAACCTTGGAGAACAGCTTCAACACGGTTATCAGGTAAGTTTCTCACCCACCCCGTCAACCCAAATCGCTGCGCATTCTTTCGTACAAAATGCCTATAGCCTACTCCCTGGACAAAACCGGAAATGAAAAGATGAGCCTGAATCATAAGCGTAAAGCGTAAAACT
>CAZDTO010000021.1:0-14308 GCA_964508395.1 uncultured Gammaproteobacteria bacterium
GGATGGAGAGTAAGGGGAGGCGGTTGGAGCATGGCTTCAGTGGCTTTATGATCCAGAGGAATGTTGAAGGAAACTGTTGTGCCTTTGCCAACCTCAGATTGAAGCATAACTTTTCCCCCATGCGCTTCAACCACCCCTTTGACAAAGTAGAGTCCAAGGCCAGTCCCAAGCTGAAGTTTGTTTGGTACGCCGGCGAATCCGGGATAGGTAATTTGGAAAAAGCGTGAAAATAATTCATTTTGCTCTTCTTTGGGTATACCAATGCCGGTATCTGAGATGCTGAAAAAGACTGCATCGCCTTCTTGTTTTACCATGACATTAATTTTCCCGCCATCAGGAGTAAATTTGATGCTGTTTGAGAGCAGGTTGTTGAATACCTGTGCAATGCGTTGTTGGTCAAGCCAAAGACTTGGCAGCGATGGGGGGATCGTTGCGGTAAGTGTAATATTCTTTTGCTGTGCCTGGGGAGTGAAGATTGTTATAGTCTCTTCAATGACTTTTTTTATATCACCGATTGCTTTCTGAAGCACAAATTTACCAGCCTCGAGTTTAGACGTATCAAGAAGAAGCGATACTTCATCAATCATACGTTTCGTCTGTTTGTTAATAATGGCCAGAAGTTTTTGCGTCTCGTCTTTATCAAGCCTATCGGTATGTGTGATCATAAGTTGCGAGGCGCCTTTTATTGCGGTGAGGGGAGCGCGCAGTTCATGGACCATCATATTGGTGAAGTCCTCTCTCATCTCTTCGACTGATTTTTCAAGCGTGATGTCATGTAGGAGGATTGACGCACCGATCATTGTTTGAGTTTGGGTATCTAAAACTGGGTTGATAAATACCTGCACTGTTTTTTTGCCAAGCAGTATCTCTTCTCCGACAACTGGTTTTTTCTCTGCGGTAGCTGTTTGGATTTTTTCGATAATATCGTACCGCTTGCCTAAAGCCCTGTATACATCAATTGACGTTGGGTCTTCCTCTGTAAGAGCAAGCATTGACCTTGCAGCGTCATTGATGACCAGAAGTTGATTATTAATATCTACCATAAAGACCCCATCAGTGAGACTGCGGATCATGCCAATTAACTTGCCTTTTTCTGTAGTGAGGACTTGCTGTAGCTTTGAAAGCGCGTTTGAGGCCTGATTTGTGATCTGATAGAGTATCGTCATTTCGTTCTCTTTATAGAGATTTTTTCTAGTTGATGAGATATTGATAATGCCAACAATCTTGTTATTGACATTAAGGGGAATGTTAAAAAACGAGCCGAGAGTCAGTGTGTTGCTCTCATCAATCATGATGCCTGCGATATTTTCTTCAATGTTTTTTGATAATGGTTCGTCTGCTAATATCTCAAGTGATGCGATAAGGGTTTTTTTTATTTGATCAATGAATGCGTGATTTACTGATTCTTCAATATACGCTTTAAAGACGAGCTTATCTTCTTTAATTACCAGAGATGATGCGGCTGAGTATGAAAAAAGATTGCGTAGGCTTCCTGTGATAACGTCAATAACTTTTTCTATGTCAAGCGAATACCCGATCCTATCCTGAATTTCTTTAAGGACCGCTATTTCATAGAGCCTCTGTTTCTGTTTTGTTTCCCGTTCCCGGACAATGTTTATTGTCTGGGACTGTTTATATGCAAGGAAGATAGCAAGACTGGCTGAAATAAATGCTATTGTGCCTGCGAGCAGAAGGATCATTTTGTGAGAGATTCAAGTTTGTCAGCGGTTTGTTTACTCCCGACAACGATGACATAGGTCCCCGTGACAAACAAGACGTATTTGAGAATAAGGACTGAGCCGAAGGTGGAAGACGCATTAATTTGGAGATAGGAAGTTACGGCATCAATGATGATGCCGCCTGCAATAAAAAATACTCCAGTTGCAATCGTCTTAAATCCCGTTGCCAGAATGCCTGTGCCAAACTGCTTACGGACAGATGACATAATGATACCGGCGGCAATTGCAGCAAACGCAGCTATGAAAGCTCCTGCGTTGATAACAAGCGGTAATAATGTTTCTGGACTCATTGGTTTTTTTCCTCCTTTTCTGTGGTCTCTGATTGAAACGGCTTTGGCATTTCCTGCTCGGCTTCTTCTTGATGCGATTGACCCGGGATATGGGTATGGGCAGGAGACATAGCCATGCTGGCCAAGCCCGGGTAATTGGCAAGCAGAGGCTCCATAGTTTTTTTGACGATGAGTCCTGATAGTTGGACAAATTGGTCAATGAGATCTTGTATGAGTTCCTTTGGATCTCCTTTGATATCAGTAACTGTACCATCGTCTGTAATTATCAATCCTTTTACGTTTCGTGCCTTAGCAAGAGTAATATCGGGACCCAGTACGATAATTTGTTTTTTGATCACATCAGTGAATAGTTTTTTAAAGTCTCCGTCTGTTTTTGGTTCATCCATATGTGTTTAATATATGTTTAATTGTTCGTGAACGAAAATTTTTTTTCGGGTGTAACTCGCTGATGCTCAAACATTCATCCTCAAAAAATTTTGTTCACTCACTTCTTATAGTTTAAACTGTTTTTGATTCTTTTAAAAGGTTTTGTACTTTAGTAACTAAGTCGGTTGGTTCGATTTGATATTTTATGATATAGTCCATTGCTCCGTAATTCATTGCTGCCTGGATCAGGTCATTCTGCCCGAAATTTGAAAGCATTGCAATTGGAATATTTTTTGTTTGTGGATCATCTTTGATCATCTTAAGCAAATCATTTCCTGCCATATCAGGAAGCACTTGGTCAAGAAGGATTAGAGCCGGGTTTTCACTTCTTACTTTCTCAATCCCTGTTTTTGCATCTGCTGCTGTGATTATCTCAAACCCTTCCTTCTTTAATACTGTTGCAAAAACAGTTGTCAAATCAAGATCATCATCAACAAGCAAAATCTTTGCCATAGACTGGCCCACTAAAACAGTAGCAAGAGTTAGAAAAAAAAGCAAGACCCCAACTAGTATGTATATGTTTATGAATTTGGATAAAACGCACTGAGTGAATCGCCCGTATAGATCCGGTGAATTCCCTCAGCAAGAAGCGGTGCAACTGATACGACTGTTATTTTTGGATGATTACTGACTTCATCATTTATTTTCACTGTATCGGTAACAATAACTTCTTGTAATACCGAATTAGCAATCCGTTCAAGAGCAGGACCAGAGAATAATCCATGTGTTGCTGCTGCACGAACACTTTCGGCTTTTCGCGCCTTAGCCTCATTTGAAGCATTTACTATTGTTCCTGCTGTGTCTATCATATCATCGACGAAAATGACGTGCTTTTCAGATACATCTCCTTGAAACTGAATTACTTCGGAATGATTCTTTTTTTTAGGATCTCTTCTTTTGAAGGCAATTGCCGGTTCATCGGTATGTAGTAGTTCCGAGTATTCTAAGGCTCGTTCGAAGCCGCCTCTATCAGGAGAAGCAAAAATATAATTCTCCCAACCTCTACTTGCAATTTCTTCACTTAATACTTTAGAACCCGGGAGTGTGTCCCATGGTATATCAACAAAACTTGTTATTTGTGGTGCGTGAAGGTCAAAACTTAGAATACTTCGAGCGCCTCGCTCTTGTATAGTTTCTGCCATGACTTTTGCACTTACTGGTTGGCGTGATCTGCCTTTTCTATCCTGTCTGGCATAGCCAAAATATGGAACAACGGCAATTATTTCTTCTGCCCATGCACGTTTTGCCGCATCGATCATATTAAATAGTTCTATGAAATGACTATCAACATTAGGCGGTGATGTTGACTGAATAATAAAAACGCCTTTGCGCCTTAAGTTTGGACCAAGTTCAATTTTTGATTCACCGTCGGCAAACTTTTCGATTTTACTCTCTCGTGTAGCCTCTATATCTGGCTCATATCCCAGTTTAACAAGTTCAATAATAGTATCAGTTGCAAGTTTGGGGTTGCCACTGCCAGATAGAATTACTAATTCATGAAAAACTCATTCAGACCGTTGTTCTTGTTCCTTGCGCGGTTCTTTTGATTCTGTGGTATAGAGTGCACCTCGCTCCGCTCCCGCGACACCCATAAGAATATACTCGGGCAGTGAGTATGCTTTTATTGTAACAGGCAAAAAGAGAATTGCAATATGCTAAAATGACACTAGATTGATAGCGAAAAGCGTAAAGCGCAAAAGTCAAAGCTACAGCTTAAAACTTTAAACTCAATAACTTTTGAGTTTTAAACTTTAGTTTTACGCTTTTAGTTTTTAGCTTTGAGCTTAATCAAGATTTGTCTATGCAAATAAAACAACAAATTATTTCCTCGCTTAAGGAATCCCTGGTAGAGCTTGGAGTCACTGATATTGAGCCTCAGCTTGAGATTCCGCAGGACTACGAGCATGGAGACTACTCTAGCAACATAGCGATGGAGATATTTTCAAGGGGAAAGGGGAAAGGGGAAAGGGGAAAGAATGTTCAAGACTTTACGCTTTACGCTTCACCCTTCACGCTTTCGAAGGAAATAGTTAATAAACTTCAATTGTCAAAGTTAATTCCCCATGTCTGCAGTAGTGTTAAAGCTGTCGCGCCTGGTTTTATTAATTTCCAAATTTCGCAAGATTTTCTTGGCAATTATCTTAATGATTTGCTAAGTAAAAAAGATGTTTATACAGCAGTCCAAGTGAGTAATCCCCGTTTTGAGATGTATGAGAACACCCAGCCAAATACAAACAAGCCGCTTCATATAGGACATCTTAGGAATATCGCGTTGGGTTCATCTATAGTTAATCTTAGAAAAACTCTAGGACATAAAGTCTGGTCAGTCAATATTAATAATGACAGGGGAATCCACATTGTTAAGGGGATGTGGGCATATTTGGCCTTTGGCCAAAGCGAAAAGCGAAAAGCGAAAAGCGAAAAACTGGAAAAACCGGATAGGGATTGGGGAGAAATGCTTCAGGATTGGATTGATGATCCAAGCAAATGGGATACGCCGGAACAAACGGGTATGAAGGCGGATCATTTTGTAGGGAAGTTTTATGTCCTCGGGGACAAGGCTGAAGCGGAGCATGGGGAAGCTATAACGCAGCAGTTTAAAGAAATGCTTAAGGCATGGGAAGAGGGCGATGTTAATGTTCGCAAACTCTGGAAACAGATGAATGATTGGTTCTACGAGGGATTCCTGCAAACTCATGCCCGGTTTTTAGGAATAAACCCGTCTGACAATCAGTTTGATAAGGAATGGTTTGAGAGTAATGTGTATGAGGCTGGAAAGAAAATTGTTTTTAATAACTTTGATAGCGAGAATGAATTTCCCATTCGTCATTCTGGGGATCCGGCGAAGCCGGAGACTCCAGAATCGGATTCTGGATCTTCGACCAGAATGACGCGGAGTGCAAAACCTGTAAAAGGTTTGTTTTACAAGCGGGAAGACGGACCAATCGTTGCCAATCTTAAAAAATATGGACTTCCTGATAAGGTTGTGATCAGAAGCGATGGAACGAGTATCTATATTACTCAGGATATTGAGCTTGCAAGAGTCAGAATTCAAGAAGAGAAAGCAGATTTTACTGCATATATAGTTGGGAACGAGCAGGATTTACATTTTAAGCAGCTTTTTGCCATCTGCGAAGAGCTTGGTATCGGGAAAAGAAATCAATTCCTTCATATCTCTTACGGGATGGTCAATCTCTCAGGCGGTGTGAAAATGTCATCACGGGAGGGTACTGCTGTTATAGCTGATGAGCTTATGGACTCTGTTACCCAGCAGGTCCGTTCATTGTTTGACAGCAAAGATGAGAAAGTGACTGAACAGGTGGCTATCGGTGCAATGAAGTATTGGATGCTTAAATACAATCCGAAGGCGGCAATCACGTTTGATGTCAAAGAGTCTGTGAGCATCCAGGGAAATTCCGGGCCATATTTACAATATACATTTGCTAGAACACAGAGCGTCCTGACGAGGGTAAGGGGTGAAGGGGAAAGGGTGAAGTCTTTACCCTTTACGCTTAACGCTTCACCCTATGTATCGCAACCTGAGGAGCTTTTGCTTCTCCGCTTGCTTTACCGTTTCCCCGACGTAGTTGAAGAGGCAGCAGTTAAGTTCAGCCCAAATCTTTTATGTAATTACTTATTTGAACTTGCCTCGCAATTCAATCTGTTTTATCAAAAGTACAAAATACTTCCTAATGTCATTCTGGACCCTGGAGTCCGAAGGACGATAGGGGATAGAATCTCATATGGAGATCCTATCGGTAGTCCCGATATTCATCGGGACTCCCTCCAGGATGACAGGGTTAGTCAATTCAGGTTGGCTTTGACCGAAGGTGTGGGTATTGTTATCGAACAAGGACTGCAAATGCTGGGTATTGCTGCGCCTTCTAAGATGTAGTACAATACCCCTCACACTATGCAGTACCATAGGACAGTTTTGTCAAATGGGCTCCGATTAATTACTATCCCCATGCCAGTTTTTGAGAGCGTTACTATACTTGTGATGGTAGGATCAGGCAGCAGATACGAGACAAAAAAGAATAACGGCATCTCACACTTTTTGGAACACATGGCTTTTAAAGGAACCCAAAAGCGATCGTCAGCGCTTGCGATCTCAAGTTTGATAGATGGAATCGGTGGTGAATTTAATGCTTTCACAGATAAAGAAATAACCGGCTACTATATCAAATCATCTAAAAACAATATCAAACTTTCCCTTGATGTTCTTTCCGACATGCTTATGCATGCTAAACTTGATCCAAAAGAAATTGATAAAGAACGGGGGGTTATTTTAGAAGAGATTAATTTGTATGAAGACACTCCTGTGCGTAAAATCGGAGATATTTATGAATACCTTATGTATGGGGATACGCCTATGGGATGGGACACCGCAGGGGAGAAAGAAATTATCAAGAAAATAACCCGGGAAGATTTTGTTACATATATGGATGATTTCTACAGCGCGGCAAATTGTACCGTGGTTGTCGCGGGAGGAATAGATACAAAAAAGACGTTTGATTTGGTTTCGGAGTATTTCTCTCCCATGAAACGCTTCAAAACAAAAAAGAAGAAACCAGTTAAGCTATCTCAAAAAAAACCTGAGATGCTTGTCAAACACAAACAAACAGAGCAGGTGCATCTTGCGCTTGGTGTCCGGACCGCCTCTGTTAATTCAGCCGACCGGTATGCGCTATCAGTTCTTTCAGCGATTTTCGGCGGAGGCATGAGCAGCAGACTTTTTCATGAGGTGCGGGAAAAGCGGGGACTTGCGTACTATGTGCGGACGCAATCTGAACATTACAGTGACTCCGGTACGCTTGTGACAACAGCAGGTATTGATCCAAAACGGATTGGCGAAGCGGTTGAAGTAATTCTTTCAGAGTATAAGAAGGCAGGAGCTGGACGCCTTGCTGTAACAGGCGATGAGCTGAAGAAGGCTAAGCAATTCCTCAAGGGGCATATGGTTTTGGAACTTGAGGATAGCCGGGCTGTTGCTGGATACTACGCAAACCAGGAGCTTTTAGAGAAAAAGATTATGAATCCTGATGAAGTTATTGCAAAAATCAACATGGTCACAATAGATGATATAGAACGAGTCGGAAAGAAATATTTTGTTAATGAAAGACTCAATTTGGCAGTTATTGGTAATTTTACGGATGGACAGAAACTGCAAAAGGTGCTACGGTTGTAATTGAAGAATAGTTAAAAGTTCAAAATGCAAAGTTCAAAGTTGCAGTTAAAAGTTAAAAGTTTTAAAAATTTTGAATTTTGAATTATAATTTTTAATTTTTAACTTTGAATTTTAAACTTAATGAGTATGGAGCAGACAGTCGTTCTTATCAAGCCAGATGGAGTTAAGCGCGGACTGGCGGGTGAAATCATTCATCGCTTTGAACGTATGGGCTTAAAGATAGTTGCTATGAAAATGGTCCTTCCGACAAAGGAAATTCTCCATAAACACTACGGAACAGATAAGGAAACAACAGTTGTGCGATTAGGAACTAAGACACTTGATACATACAAAAAATACGGTAAAGATCCCATAAAAGAATTCGGCACTGACGATCCAATCGAACTTGGTAAATTAGTTGTAGGCTGGCTGCTTGCTTATGTAGCATCGGGGCCTGTTATTGCAATGTTGCTTGAAGGAAGGCATGCCGTTGAAAACGTGATTAATTGCGCAGGTCCTACCATGCCGGTTGCAGCAGCTGCAGGAACAATCAGGGGTGATTTCTCAACTGACTCTGCTGCCTATGCCAATGATGAGCGCCGGGGCGTCTCCAATCTTATCCATGTTTCAGGGTCAATTGAGGAAGCAAACTTTGAAAAAACTGTCTGGTTCACTCCGGAAGAAATCCACGCCTATAAACGGGCAGAAGAGCATATCTAGAACTTCTTTGTCGATTTATCGGTTTTTGGTCATGTCTACATCCACATCACTTAGCCTTATAAGGAGAGACCTTATTGATTGAGGATTTTCTGTATGTTTTTTATGCCATCAGACTGTCGTGAACCGTTTCCCTTTTTCAGAAAGCACAGGAGTTCTTCTTACCTGCGCGTTTTTGATTCTTTTTGTTACTTTAACTAATATTCTGATATAGTCTATTTACTCCCACTTTACTTCCTCGTTTAATTATGGGATAATCTGAGCCTGGTTTGTATTGACTATGGCAGAGAAATGGGTTTATCGATTCGATGAGGGCGATGCTTCAATGCGGGTTATTCTTGGTGGTAAGGGAGCAAATCTTGCCGAGATGACCAACCTTGGCCTTCCGGTTCCTCCAGGTTTTACAATCACAACAGAAGCCTGTAAGAAATTTAATGCCTCGGAGAAACAATTTCCCGATGGTATGTGGGGACAGGTAATCTCAGGTGTGACAGTTCTTGAGGAACAAACAGGCAAGAAATTTGGAGATGCGAAAAACCCTCTTCTCGTCTCTGTGCGTTCAGGCGCGAAGTTTTCCATGCCAGGCATGATGGATACGGTATTAAATGTTGGACTTAATGATAAGACGGTGCGTGGGCTCGCAGAAAAAACAGGCGATGAGCGTTTTGCCTATGATGCGTACCGCCGTCTTATTCAGATGTTTGGTAAAACAGTCATGGGAATTGATGATGATAAGTTTGAAGAAGAGCTGAACGCGGTTAAGCGACAGAGAAATGTGCTGCAGGATACAAGCCTTGACAGTCAAGCACTTAAAGAGGTCGTAGCACGCTATAAAAAAGTAGTGAAGACCAATACAGGCGAGCAATTCCCCAAAGATCCCATGGATCAGCTCAAACGTGCCACGTCTGCGGTTTTTGATTCGTGGATGGGAAGAAGGGCTATTGACTATCGTAGGAAATACAACATCCCAGACGATTTGGGTACAGCAGTTAATGTGCAGACAATGGTATTTGGCAATATGGGAGAGGATAGCGCAACGGGCGTCGTCTTTAGCCGTAACCCCGATACAGGAGAGCCATCTTTTTTTGGCGAGTTTTTAACCAATGCCCAAGGTGAAGATGTAGTTGCCGGTATAAGGACGCCAATGGCCATTTCTGCGCTTGCAGAGATGATGCCAACGGTAAATGAGGATCTCATTTGTTATGCAGATAGCCTTGAACAACACTACAAGGACATGCAGGATATAGAGTTTACTGTTGAGCACGGAAAGCTCTATATACTTCAGACCAGAAATGCCAAACGTTCAGCGGCGGCAACTGTAAGGACTGCTTCTGACATGGTGCATGAAGGACTGGTCGAAAGGGAGGCTGCCCTTGCCCGGGTTACAGAAGAGCATATTGAGTGGTTGCTCCTGCCGCAGTTTGATCAGTCTGCCAAGGAGGAAGCAATAAGGCAGAAAAGAAACATTGCAAAAGGCACCGGAGGATCACCTGGAGCAGCATATGGAAAGGTAGTTTTTGACGCTGATAAAGCAGCTGCACTTGGAAAACAGGAGAAGGTGATCCTCGTGCGAAAACAGACAGCAGCACCAGATGTGCATGGTATTTTTGCCAGCGCGGGTGTACTCACCGCAGAAGGAGGAAAGACCAGTCACGCTGCCGTTGTCGCCCGGGGAGCAGGAGTTCCGGCAGTAGTTGGGTCGCGGATAGATATTGATGATGAGCATCATTTCATACGGGTAGGCGATAAGAAGATCCATGAAGGAGCCTATATCTCAATTGATGGCGCCACAGGTGAGGTATTTGAAGGTGAGATTGCCACGAACAAACCAGATATTACAGCCAATAAACATCTTATGGATGTCCTTGTGATGGCTGACGCTTTCAGGCGACTTGGCGTGCGGGCCAATGCTGACACGCCGGAGGATGCAAAGAAAGCAAGAGAATTTGGCGCTGAAGGAGTTGGTCTTTGTCGTACGGAGCATATGTTTTTTGACAGAGAAAGAGTCGATGTTGCCAAAGAGATGATTATGACCGCGCAGGAAAAGGATTCTAGGTTTTTCTCAGCGTTAAGCAAGCTTCTTGACATGCAGCGCGCGGATTTTAAGGGAATTCTTGAGGTAATGGATGGAAAGCCTGTTACCATACGCCTTCTTGATGCGCCGCTTCATGAGTTTGTCCCGGATGTCCCGTCTATGGAAGAAATAAATCCTATGCTTGGTCTTCGGGGCTGCCGTTTTGGCATCCTTTATCCTGAAGTATACAGGATGCAGATGCGGGGAATTTTTGAGGCTTCCTGTATGCTTAAGCAAGCTGGGCTTGATCCAAAACCTGAAGTCATGATTCCACTTGTAGGCAATGTGGAAGAAATCCGTAATCTGAAAGGCATGCTGCAGAAAGAAGCACAGCAAGTGATGGATGAGAGGGGAGTATCAGTTGATTATACGTTAGGGACAATGATTGAGCTTCCGGCAGCAGCACTCGACGCAGCAGCGATAGCACAAGAGGCAGATTTTTTCAGCTATGGCACAAATGATCTCACTCAAACGACGCTTGGTATATCCCGGGATGATAGCGGTAGATTTTTGCCGGAGTATGTTGAGAAAGGCATATTACAACAGGATCCATTCCAAACGATTGATCCGAGAGTTCAAAGATTGGTGGATATAGCAACCAGAGAGGGAAGAACAGGAAGACCAGGTCTAAAAGTAGGCATCTGCGGTGAGCACGGCGGTGATCCGAGATCAATTAAATTTTTTGATGAAATAGGCCTTGATTATGTGAGTATGTCCCCATACCGTGTGCCTGTTGCGCGTCTTGCAGCAGCGCGTTCACAGCTTGCAGAAGACTCCTCGACTAAATAAACCACGATTGTCTTGTCGGGGTGCAGGGAATTGAACCCTGTGCATCTCGGTCCCGAACCGAGCATTCTACCGATGAATTACACCCCGGATTTTTTCAATTCTATCCTGCTTTCTGCTAGAATACAAGCGTTGTCCCCGTAGCTCAACGGATAGAGCAGTCCCGTCCTAAGGGAAAGATTGGAGGTTCGATTCCTCTCGGGGACGCTCCATGACTCGTTCTGAAGCGATAAAATTTGTGATTCTGCGCAGCATCGGAAATTTTTTAGTGCTTCTGACGCTTTATGGGTTTGCCGCAACATTTGGTCCAGTCTTGTATCATGAAGCTGTTTTTCAAGTGAATAAGGCGCGTGGTATTCAGTATACTGTCGCGCAAACACAAGATGAGGCCAGAGAGGTAAGTAAAAATTTTGGAGACGTTTTGGCCTCGCAGAGAGAAGTTTTGATTCCACAAGACACTACTTTTGGGATTGTGATACCCAAAATCGGTGCGAACGCAAAAATATTTCCCAACGTCGATCCAACCGATGAAAAACAGTTTCTGCCGATTCTTAAGCAGGGAGTGGCGCATGCAAAAGGCACAGTATTTCCGGGTATGAATGGCAATATATATCTTTTTGCCCACTCGACAGATACATGGTGGAGTGTGGGGCGCTACAATGCGGTATTTTATCTGTTGAAAGAATTGTCAGTAGGGGATGATGTTGTCGTTTTCTTCAAGAATAAGCGCTATGACTACAAAGTTTCAGAATCACTTATTGCGGATCCTTCTGATGTGTCGTTTCTGATCAATAGTCAGAGAGGACCGCAAAAGCTTATCCTTCAAACCTGCTGGCCGCCCGGGACAGCCTGGAAGCGTTTATTCATCATAGCAACGCCAAAAAATCAATAAATATATTTTCCATCTTTCATTTACCATTTGCCATTTATTTTCTATTTGAAAATTCTCCAATTGAAAAATCAATGGAAGATGATAGATGGTAAATGGAAAATAGTACTTATTTGAGGCTTATTGTGTAAAGGTTTGCGGGTGTATTTTGGTTGCCAAGGCTTGTGAGAATTACAAGACGTGATCCGTTTGGCCAGGGGAAAACGAAATTATCCTCAAATGGACCGGCATAGACAGTTTTTTTGTTTGACCCGTCATAGTCCATGATATTAATTATTTTATCCTCTACAAGGATCAGGTGTTTTGAATCCGGAAACCAGGTAAGAGAAGCGGGGCCTGCGGCAAGAGTATCAAGAAGTTTTACGTTAAAATCCTCTTTAATATCGTACACATAGATTTTTTCAGGAGCAATTGTACGCTCTTCTCGTTTCGTGTCAATTCCAATCAGCCGGGGTTTTATAATCAGGGGAAGCGTTGCAGAGGTGGACGCTTCATAGAGAATTTTTGTTTCATCTGGTGACCAAGAGAGTATATTGAAGTTCTGCGCAATCATGTTTTGGAGTGCTGATTTTAGTCCCGCACGCCGTGCGCGTTCTTTTTCATCAATTTCAAGTAACCAGGATTGTTCCAGCGCTGTATGAGAATTGGTAATATTACGGGGAGGAGCATTTAGGCTTTGTGATCTCAGAAGATAAGTCGTAGATGTTTGTAGAAGCCCGGATGTTGTTGCTATGATGCTCTGGCCGTCTGGCGTCCAGGAGAGCCTGGCTTTAGAAAAAATATCAAATGAATTATCCGTAATCTGCTTTGAGGCGCTTTGCAGTGTCAATACAAAAAGCGTGTTCATATCCAGAACATAAATACCGTTTTTTTGCGCTGATTGAGTCGCGACTCTATAGGCGATTCTTGATCTGGATGGATCAAGAATCGGTCCTTCCACGCCAAGCGTTGTTATTCCTTCAAGTTTTGGTGTAATGGGAAAAAGTAAGGCCTCTGCTTTGGTAACTATTTTTTCTTGGATTGTCAGGACTTTCTCCCATGGGAAATAACCCTCTTTAACTATTTGCACTCTGTATTCACCAGGTTTGAGATTTAGAGTGTTGTTGGTCGCAGTTGTGAGATTGCCATTGATAAACACCTGAGCTCCGTCTGGGGTGCTGGTTGACACAAGGAGTCCTGTTTTTGACACTGTTGGCTGTCCTTGTCCACCCAGCTCAAATCTATAACCTGTGCCATAGAGAATGACAGCAGTTGTAGAGAAAACAAGAAACGAGAAAATCGCAAGAGAAATTAAGAGTTGCTTTTTCACACTGTTTCCAGACCATTATATAGAGCTAACTTAAGACTTGCAAGATGATGCGCGACTGCTATAATCAAGTCAAGTTACATTCGAGAAAAATTGATATACTAAAGTAGTAGTATGATATATAAATTTTGCCTTTAAAAAGCTAAAAAGTAAAAAGTAAAAGCGAAAAACTAAAGTTTAAAACTCAAAAGTTTAGTAGCTTTTAAGGTTTGAGTTTCAGTTTTTACTTTTGCGCTTTACGCTTTTCGCTTTATTCTATGTTTAACTTTTCCACCACGAAAAGAATCGGTATAGACCTAGGTACTGCCAATACCTTAGTGTATCTTGTTGGTGAGGGGATTGTCGTGAATGAGCCGACAGTTGTTGCCGTGACTGCCGAAGAGAATCGTGTGGTTGCGGTAGGAAGAGAGGCAAAGGAAATGCTTGGGAGAACGCCGGGGCATGTGGTCGCGCTGCGGCCTCTTCGTGATGGGGTGATCGCTGATTATACGATTACCGAAGCGATGCTTTCTTACTTTATCGATAAAGCCTGCGGGAGGACGCGTTTTTTTAAACCTGAAGTGATGGTTTGTATTCCCTCCGGCGTAACACAGGTTGAAAGGCGGGCTGTCCTTGATGCGACAATGGCTTCAGGCGCCCGGACAGCCTATCTTATTGACGAGCCTCTCGCGGCAGCAATTGGAGCAAAGATACCCATTGCTCAAGCAGCGGGGCATATGATTGTCAATACCGGCGGCGGATCGACAGAATCAGCGGTTATCTCGCTTGGGGGCGTTGTTGTCCACAGTTCAGTTCGGGTTGCCGGAAACAAGATTGATGAGGCAATAGCAAGCTACGTGAAGAAGAAATTTAACCTGCTTATCGGAGAAACTACCGCAGAGCTGATCAAAATTGAGTTGGGAAATGCACTGATT
>CAZDTO010000021.1:14408-15612 GCA_964508395.1 uncultured Gammaproteobacteria bacterium
AAAATGGAGATACGAGGGAGGGATAATATTACGGGGTTACCCCGGACCATTGAGCTAAATGAGGTCCAAGTGAATGAAGCGATTAAACAGGTTTTATTGCAGATTATCCAAGGTGCAAAGGGAGTTCTTGAACAGACGCCGCCTGAGCTGGCTGCTGACATTATTGATAAAGGGATTGTTATGTCAGGGGGGACGTCGCTTCTTGCAAATTTTGACAAGCTTATGACTCAGATGACTGGCGTTCCTTGCCACGTGGCGGAAGACGCGCTTTTATGTGTTGTCCGCGGGACAGGAGTGGCGATGGAGAATATAGAGCTGTATAAGAGAAGCATATCCAGAAAATAAACACAGCGTAAAGCTTAAAGCTCAAAGCGAAAAACTACAACTTAAAGCTAAAAACTTTTGCGTTTTGCACTGTGGTTTTGACTTTTGACTTTTACGCTTTGACTTTTAAAGTAGTTGTCCCATAAAATATTAAATCATGCGTTGTTTTGAAAGATATATAGGTGTGAAATGGTCAGATTTTCATATAGATAATAGTACATAGTCTGAGCATTCAATTTCCCTTTATTAAAGGAACTGTTTAGCCGTTATAAAGCGATATCCAGGTTTGCATCTTGTATAGGAAATATGTTCAAAAGAAGCTAATCGCGTAATCAATATAAGAATGTAAATAACTTATAGTCATGAAAAAATTGCCTGATAAAATATCACTGCTGGGAATAGATATAACAAACGCTACAGAAAAAGAGATCTTAGAGTACTTGCTAGAAAGCCTAAGAAAACTGAAGGAATCATATTACATTGTTACCCCAAACCCTGAAATTATTGTCTATGCCAGCAAGCGTCCTCATTTTCAGACTATCTTACACCAGGCACGATTAGCTCTTCCTGACGGCATCGGCGTTATTTTAGCAGGATTGTTTTTAGGACAACCGTTTCAAGAACGGATCACTGGCGCGGATTTTATGGAGAAAATATGTCAGAGAGTTGCTACGTCAAATATTGCAGGTGAAGAAAAGCCCATAGCCATCGGATTTCTCGGGGGTAGACGCGGAGTAGCACAGAAGACTGCCGAGTGCTTGATGCGTCGATATCCGGGACTCAACGTTGTCTTTGCAGCTGGAGAATGGGATCAAGAGGGATTTATTCAAGAAACAAAGATATTAAGATATAAAGATACTAAGATACTAAGAGAAAAAAT
>CAZDTO010000022.1:0-15548 GCA_964508395.1 uncultured Gammaproteobacteria bacterium
GCCTAGGACGACTGGTTTTCAGCCAGTAAATCAGGGGTTCGAATCCCCTTGGGGGTACTTTCTTAATAGGCACTTGTTTCTGTAAGGTGTGGACGAGTATTAGTATACGTTCTTGATTTTGACCATAACCAATAATCAATATGCGACATATTTAATGGGTCTTGCCTTGATTTTTGTCTTAGATTATTCATTTTGTTCATGAGTTCATTACAAGCTACCACAGTCGCTGCTCTTATCTCAATTTCTTCGTGACTATCTTTTGCAATTTCTTGCCAATTGTCTACTTTTGAAGCAAGTTCATCAGAATATAGTAGAATGTTCATGGCCCTAAGCGTTCTTGGAACTTGATAGTCTGCTACAGGTCCTATTTTATCTATATCAACAAAAGGAAGAAGTCTTGCTTCCTCATCAGGAGCATCCATTGCGCGTCCATGTATTATTAAAGCAACTAACTGTGCTCTTTTGGCAAAAGGGAAACGTAAAGAATCTAACTGTTGGATATCCGCTCCATAAGCCACAGGAAATCTCTCAACAAGCTGATTGACCAGTCCTTTTTCAGCTCTATGATTGAAGGCTCTTAAGCCGACAGGCGTTCTTTTTTTATCATAAACTGTTACATTCTTAAGTAAATCAAGGGGGTTTTGATTTTTTTGTTTTAAACCCTGTATAAAATCTTGAGCGGCTTCAAAACGCAGAGAGGGATATGGTATTTGATTAATACCTTGAAAAAATTGAATGGTTTTATCGTGGGAAAAAAATTTACTAGCTAAATCATCTGTTGTAACGGCACTTTCCCTAAATGCTTCAAAAACTTTTGATTGCATGGCAAAAGATCCTGTAAGAGGTTTGTCGTGTCCTGTATCAACAGCATATTTCCCATCAGGGATATTAGGCAGATTGAATGCAAAGTTAAAACAATTTCCAATGAGCTGTTGAGTAACAAAAGCTTTTGAATCTTGAGGATATACACCTGGGTAATGCCAAGAAGGAATGATAAAGTCATTTCTACTATTCTCTTCTGCTAATGCATCTAACATTTGATGGTCAATTGTTATAAAACGATTTAATTTTACTTGCTCCATTCTTTTCCAGCTATTGATTACTTCTGCAGAAAATCGATTTAAAGAAGGTTCTGTTTGAGGGTGTTCATGATTAAATGGAAATTCATGCTCTTTGTTCATTAATTAAGCCACTATAGCACATAAAAATTTTCATATCAATGTACTGTTCAGCTTATAAGACTATACTATATTTGCTATTTAGCTTGTTTTTTTGATATACTTTACAGTTGATATGAGAGAGGCTTGCGAGATTGCTCCTCCGCTAAATAGTCGAGTTCTTACTTTACGTGAGCGTTTGGCGATGAGACGCCAAGCTGAAGCAGATCCGTTGCCAGAAAGCGATCTTGAAAAAGCATTTAATGAGGTTATACGAATCGATAAACATGGAGAACCGCAAACCCTACTTAATGCGCTTATGGGAATAAAATTGCCCGTCCAAAGTTATATGAGAAAAATTAATCCAGTTTTTGACGTTGATGCTGATGCATTATTTCAGGAGTTATCGATAAAATTAGCAAGGAAGAAAGAAAGCTTTGATCCCCAAAGGGGTGCATTTGAAAACTGGGTTTTCCAGAGCGCTCATAATATGGCAATGGATGAAATTCGTAAAATGGCAAGACGTCCTAAGATAAATGATCTTCATAAAGAATTTTCTATAAATAGAGGAGGATGTTCATTTGCTGAATATGTGCTTGATTGTACACCGCACTCGAGTCCGCTGCCTGAAAAAATAGCTATTGCAAACAGCTTCGTTGATGATATATGTAAAGCTTTGGAAATACTTCCACGAGCTCAGAAAAAAGCTGTGGAACTTAGAGTATTTAAAGGTTTATCTGATCGGGAAATCTCAGACCAACTTGATAGAAAATTAGGAACAGTAAAATGGGATCTCCATTATGGGTTAGCCAATATCCGAGAGACACTTGCTCCATGGGGTCCAATCTCAGAGTCCGCAGTATAGATTTATCTTTTTTTGACGTTTCGATTTTGAAGGAATATTATTCCAGCATAATTCCCTCGTTTTACGTAAGGTAACGCGTTTTGAATCCTTTCCAGATTTTCTCTGTAGAGCACTACGTAGCGCTTATCTGAAGCGACAAGTTTCATTACTCTTTTCTGCTTTCTTTTTGGGTCTTCTTGTTCCTGTTCTCCGTTTTTTTTAAGTATTCCGTTGGCGTTTGCGTTTGTAATTTCAATGTAAGTGCCGCGTGAGGAAGGGTTAGCTGTGTTGCGGACAAAAAAATCTGGAAGAGTGCCTTCGGATTTCCCATCTCCATTTATGTGCTCAAAAAGCTGAGGCTCATATTGTATTTCAAGACAAGGATTTATTGCCTTTATTCGCAAAAGAAAGAGGGCAAACGCCTTCTCAGTAGTTCCCCGGAGGTTTTCATGCACATCATTTTCAGTCTGAATAGAGATGCCTTTTTCTATCCTGTTTGACATGCTTGAATTGTTACTTTATTCCCAGGTCCCGTGGCGTAAATGCGTACGGGAAAAGGCTTACAAGTGATGTTACCATAGTTATTTCAGATTTTGGAGTTGCTACAACGATCAGGGCGTTGTCTGCATGTTCTGCTATGCATTGGCGGCATCTTCCGCATGGACCTGAGGCAGCTGCTCCTTCATGGACTACAGCGATGGCTTTGATAAATGTTCGCTTATCTTGTGCTTCTCCTTCGCTTATTGCTTTGGCGATTGCATTTCCTTCCGCGTGTCCGGTTTCAGAATAGGTTGCGAATTCATTGTTGGCTCCGGTATATATTTTCCCTTTCTCCGTAAGGATTGCCGCTCCAACCTTATAATTTGAGTATGGTGCATACGCATTTTGTCGTACGTCCACTGCTGCGGAAAGAAGCTTTAGGAGGCGTTCCTGTCCTATTTCTTCAATCGAGCATTCAATCCATGCTTTTTCATCTATAGCAAGTCTGATTTCTTCTTGAAAAGTCTCTAGTGTTGGGGGAGAAATATATGGTCTAAGTTCTATAGCCACCCTCTTCTTTTATCATATAGTCTAGATGTTTTCAAGTAGTTTTAATTAATCAAGAAATTAATACGAAGGTGTTTTTGCATTTTACAGTAAACCCTCCTTTTTCATCCATTTATCGTTATAAAATTTGCTTACATAACTTCGTCCTGAGTCAGGGAGGACAACAACAATCACGGATTGCTTGGGTAATCGTCTTGCAATTTTTAAGGCGGCAAAGAGTGCCAGTCCACTGCTTCCTCCTGCAAAAATCCCTTCCTTCCTCACCAAATTTCGTGCTGTTTTAAATGACTCTTTATCATTTACGACAACTATTTCATCAATAACGCTCATATCTAATGCTCCCGGCATAAAATCTTCTCCCGGGCCCTCAACTTTATAATGATGTGGCTTTCCTCTAGTGTGGTAAAAATAATGGTGCAGAAGTGAGCCATCTGGGTCGGCGCCGATAACCTTTATGTTGGGATTTTGTTTCTTTAGATATTGTGCGATTCCTGAAATAGTTCCCCCGGTTCCTACTGCGGCCACCAGATGAGTAATTTCCCCATCCGTATCCCGCCAAATTTCAGGCCCGGTTGTCTTATAATGTGCTAATGTATTTGCCTTATTGTGATATTGATTGGGTAAGTAGGCATGTCGTTTCCGTGCAATACGTTTCGCCGCGTTTATGTAATGACGAGGATCATTAATATCAACGTTTGCAGGGCAGCGGATCACTTCCGCTCCGTAGGCTCTTAGCACGAGTTCTTTTTCTAGGCTTATCTTCTCTGACATGGTAAATACGGTTTTATATCCTTTGACTGCCGCGACAATTGCCAGTCCGGCGCCAGTATTACCACTTGTTGGTTCGACGATCGTTCCGGCTTTTTTTAATAGGCCTTGTTTTTCAGCTTCGTTAATCATGGTGACGCCTATCCGATCTTTCATGCTTCCGCCTGGATTGAGATACTCGAGTTTGACTAAAATAGTTGGTTTCAAGCCCTTAGAGAGAACATTAAGCCGTACTAAAGGTGTATTTCCAATCGCTTCTGTTAGATTTTTTGCGTATTTCATTATCAGTAACTTAACACAGCTTGAAACGTTTGTCTATATTTATTCGCTTTCAGTAACCTTACTAGTTGTTTTGGTTAGAAATTTTGCCTATAATTGAAAGTTCATTCTGTTTCTGCGAGGCAGAATTCCGATATGGATAAAATTACGATTAAGGGAGCAAGGGAGCATAATCTAAAGAATGTCGATCTTGAGATTCCTAAGAATAAATTAGTGGTTTTTACGGGAGTTTCGGGCAGCGGGAAGTCATCTCTAGCGTTTGACACGGTTTATGCTGAGGGTCATAGGCGCTACGTTGAAAGTCTTTCATCTTATGCAAGACAGTTTTTGGGGACTATGAAGAAACCTGACGTCGATTTTATTGAAGGACTTTCTCCTGCTATCTCAATTGACCAAAAATCAGCTAGCCACAATCCCCGCTCGACTGTCGGGACTGTCACTGAGATTTATGATTATCTCAGGCTTCTTTTTGCACGGTGCGGCCACCCACATTGTCCGCAGTGCGGAAGAGAAATCGCCCGCCAGTCAAAAGAGCAGATAGTAGAAGCAGTATTCCAGATGTATAAGACACAAGCGATAACGCGAAGTCTTAGAATCCTTATCCTCGCGCCGATTGTTAAGGACAGAAAGGGTGAATATACTGTGCTTTTTTCTGATCTGCGCAAGCGGGGGTACAAAAAAGTACGGATTGATAAAATTATATACCGGCTTGATGAAGACCTCGTATTGATTAAAACAAATAAGCATTCTATCGAGGTCGTTATCGATGCTCTTGTTTTGCAAAAAGATACTGACCGGCTTCGTGTGACGACTGATATTGAGCAAGGACTGAGTCTTGGCAACGGTGAGTTGATTGTTTCAATTATCAAAGATGCTTCGTTTGCTATTCCCGAAAAGCCCAAAAGAATGGAGGATATGCTCTTTTCGGAAAAATTTGCCTGTCCAGTCTGCGGTATTTCAATTCCTGAGGTTGAACCGCGTATTTTTTCCTTCAATACACCACATGGAGCGTGTCCTTTCTGTTCAGGACTTGGCAGTATTCTATCAGTCGACGGCGATCTGGTATTTAATAGCTCATTAACAATAAATGAAGGTGGAATTTTGCCATTCCCAAATATAGGTGAGAGCGATACGTGGTTTGTGCGGACATTTAAGACATTCTGCGAAGAAAACAATATTCCTCTCACTGAGCGGCTAGAACATGTATCAAAAGCGAAAAAAGCACTTCTATTAAACGGCACAGGTGAAAAGGAATATTCTGTTATTGGAGAAAACCGATTTGGTAGAGAGACGCTTATCAATGAGCCATTTCGAGGGGTTGAGTGGGAATTGAAACGCCGTTACCATGAATCAGAATCCTCTTATATTAAGGCCCAAATTGAGAAGTTCATGCGCTACGAGGTTTGTCATGACTGCAATGGTGCTCGGCTGAAAAAAGAAGCACTTTCAGTAACTGTTGCCGGAAAGTCAATCGTGCAGATTTGCGATTTGTCAATTTATGAAGCACTCTTATTTATGAATCAACTGCCGAAGGTGTTTAGCAGTAAAGAGCAGGAGATAGCAAAGGTGATCCTTAAGGAAATCTGTGAGCGGTTACGGTTTCTTGTTGACGTTGGGCTTGACTATCTCACGCTTTCCCGGGGTGCGCATACATTAGCAGGAGGAGAAGCGCAAAGAATACGTCTTGCGTCACAAATTGGAAGCGGTCTTACTGGAGTATTGTATGTACTTGATGAGCCTTCCATTGGTCTTCACCAAAGGGATAATACAAGGCTTATTGAGACGCTGAAAAAATTGCGGGATCTTGGCAATACCGTGCTTGTTGTTGAACATGACAAAGAGACCATGGAATCTTCAGATTTTATAGTTGATTTCGGACCCGGAGCAGGAGACACGGGGGGATATGTTGTTGCAAAAGGAACGGTTGAGGAGATCAAGGATAATAAGGATTCACTTACCGGAGCATATTTATCCGGTAAAAAACAAATCAATTATCACAAAAATGTGCTAGAACAAAAAGCTGTAGAAAGTGATATAGAAAGAAATGTTAGTGATCAGGAATTGGTAGTTATTGGAGCGTCGGAACACAACCTTAAAAATATCACGGTAAAATTTCCCCTGAATCAATTTATCGTTGTGACCGGTGTCTCGGGAAGCGGTAAGTCGACACTTGTTAACGATATTCTATTCCACGCACTCATGACGATTAAAAACCCATTTCATAAGGACAAGCCGGGTAAATTTGCATCAATACAAGGACATGAATTTGTAAGGCACATTTATGCAATAGACCAATCGCCGATCGGCAGGACGCCAAGGAGTAATCCCGCAACATATACCGGTTGTTTTTCTTACATTAGAGACTTGTTTTCTAAAACAAAAGAAGCGAGAATCCGGGGTTTTGGTCCTGGCAGATTTTCCTTTAATGTAAAAGGCGGCAGATGTGAAGCATGCGAGGGCGAAGGGCAGATAAGAATTGAAATGCAGTTTTTGCCAGATGTATATATCGAGTGTGAGGTGTGTAAGGGAAAGCAATATACCAGTGAGGTGCTTGATGTACAGTTTCAGGGGAAAAATATCGCGGATGTTCTCTCTATGAGCGTGGTAAAAGCGCTTGAATTTTTCTCATTTGTCCCTGGACTCTCGCACAAGCTGCAAACTTTAAATGACGTCGGCTTATCTTATATAAAGCTTGGCCAACCGGCTCCGACTTTGTCGGGAGGAGAAGCACAGCGGGTTAAACTAGCAACTGAACTATCAAAAAAAGGCAAGGACAGCTTGTACATCCTTGATGAGCCAACGACAGGGCTCCATTTTGCCGACCTTGAAAAATTGTTATTCGTTCTTCGACAGCTTGTTGATGCAGGTAATTCAGTTATCGTGATTGAGCACAACCTCGATGTGATAAAAAACGCGGACCATATCATCGATCTTGGGCCTGAAGGAGGAGAAAAAGGCGGAGAGATTATCGCATCAGGGACACCACAGGAAGTTTCACGGAACTCCAAATCCTACACGGGGCAGTTTATAAAAAAAATAATCTAGCTGGTTGATGATTTATGCTACGATACGGATATGCTGTCATTTGTGAATGAAAGTCTCAAAAAATTTTATTCACTCGCTCTCTTGTTTGCTCTTACAGTTTTTTTGTTTTTACTCATTCCTCTTCCGAAAGTATTTGCCAATGAGAATTTTGAGTCAAGATATGATGTGCAATATACGGTTCTGTCAAGCGGAAGGACATCTGCACGGTTTGCGATCTCACTTACCAATACCTCAAGTGATTACTATGCTTCATCTTATAAAATCCGTCTCACATTTGACGATATAACGAATGTTAAAGCAGCCGACAGTCTTGGCAGCATCAAAGCAATCGTTGAGAAAAATGACAAAGGCTACATCATTGATATCCCATTTAATCAAAAGGTAGTTGGTATCGGAAATACCCTGCATTTTACTGTCACATTTGATACGAATGATATTGCTGCGCATCAGGGGGCAATCTGGGAAATCAATATTCCAGGGCTTGTCAATCAGGAAGACTTTGATCGGTTTACTGTCAAAGTAGTTGTACCGCCTTCTTTTGGCAAACCAACATACATAAAACCAAAGCAATATAGCGATATATTGATCTTTTCTAAAGAGCAGCTCGGCAGATCCGGTATATCCATTGGGTTTGGTGAAAAACAAACATATAGTTTTAGTCTTACCTATCACCTTAAAAATCAAAGTATTTTCCCGGTCCGTACTGAGATAGCAATTCCACCAACTACGAATTACCAGGAGATTTTCTTAGAAGAAGTGGAGCCAAAACCGAATAATATCATACAAGATAAAGACGGAAATTGGCTTGCAGAATATCAGTTGTCATCCAGAGAGGATATGGATGTAGTAGTAAAAGGGAAATCAGTACTCTATCTTAGTCCAAAAAAGATGCCGCTTTCAGATGTGGATCGCAAATTGTATACTGCTGCAAAAACATACTGGCAGATCTCAGATAGCACGATACAGAAAATCGGGCAGGAATTAAAAACCCCTAGGGCAATTTATGATTATGTTGTACACCTATTAAGCTACGATATTACCCGGGTTTCTCAGAAGAAAGCACGTGCAGGAGCATCAAATGTGCTGAAAAATCCCTCTTCAGCTGTGTGCCTTGAATTTACCGATCTGTTTGTCGCACTTGCTAGATCGGCAGGTATACCTGCACGCGAAATCGATGGATTTGCATATACGCTAAATTCAAAACAGCGGCCGCTTTCACTGCTCGCTGATATCCTTCATGCATGGCCTGAGTATTATGATAGTGAAAAGCAGACGTGGGTAATGATTGATCCGACATGGGGAAATACAACAGGGGGAGTTGATTATTTTGAGACATTGGATTTTGATCATTTTGCCTTTGTGATAAAGGGAATAAATAGCGAATATCCTATTCCTGCCGGTGGATATAAGTTTTCCGAAGATGTAGAGAAAAAGGATGTTAATGTCACATTCTCGGCTGAGGAAGATATACAAAGTCCGGTCGCTGTGGTCTTTTCCGCACAATTTCCCGGGAGGATAATAGCTCCTGCACGAGTCAAGGGAAGTGTTATTATCAAAAATAAGGGTAAGCGTGTTATACCAGCGCAATATCTTAATATAAGATCATTGCATCTTACGCCAGTAGAACAAAAAATTTTTGTTTCGGCAATCCCACCATTTGGGTTTCTTCCTGTCGATATAGCATTTGGGGATACTCCGGTTTTGACAAATGCCCGTGAGCGTCTTACAATTACGTTTGCCGGAAAATCTGCGACGAGTGATTTAAAAATTATACCTTTTTTTCTCACTCCATTCGCAATTTTAGTGGGTATTGTATTTGTTGTATCATCGACGATCATATTTATCTTTGCCAGAAAAACCTGGCGTCTACTTGTTTTTAGACAAAGACAGGAAAATCCTTTACGTGGGGAAAGCCAAAAATCTTAAATCACGTGTTTCCTCATATTTCTCAAGTGTTCCGCTGGGGAAAAAAACTGCCCAACTCGTCGATCAAATAAAGCTAATAGATGTAACCATAGTCGATTCAGAGTTTGAATCACTTCTTTTTGAAGCCCATCTTATTAAAAAATATAAACCTAAATATAATGTCATGTTAACGGATAATAAAATGTATCCGTTGATAAGAATTACCAAAAAAGAGACATTTCCTGCGGTTCTTACTGCCCGTCGAAGCGATGACAAGAAATCAGTATATTTTGGACCATTTCCAAGTGCGGGAGCGGTACGTCTTGTTCTACGGACATTGCGTCGAATTTTTCCCTTTAAAACTTCAATTAACCACTCAAAAAAAATCTGTTTGTATAACCATTTAGGACTTTGTCCATGTCCGGAAGCAATTCATTCAGAGCAAGTCAGGAAGGACTATAGAAAAAATATAGCTAGGATAATTAAAATACTTGAAGGTAAATCAATCTCAGTTAAACGAGATCTTGAAAGAGAAATGAAAACTATGGGTAAAAAAGAGCGTTATGAAGAGGCAAAAGAATTAAAAAGACAATTAGATGCGTTTAACTACGTAACCCAGCCATTTCATCTGCCATTTGAGTATGATGAAAATCCGAATTTACGAGTTGATATACGGCAAAAAGAACTCTTAGGTCTTAGCGATGTCTTAAACAGACACAGTTTAGCTATTGGGAAGTTAACAAAAATTGAATGTTTTGATATTTCAAATATTCAGGGAAAATTTGCGACTGGTTCTCTCGTGGTGTTAACAGATGGCGAGATTGATAAATCTCAGTATCGGAGATTTCGTATCCGCAGGGAAAATCGGCCGAACGATGTGGCAATGATGGCCGAAGTTCTTCAAAGAAGAATAAAACGTAATGACTGGCCGTTACCGGATTTAATAATCGTTGATGGTGGAAAGGCACAAGTAGGGGCAGCGTTAGCTGTTGTTAATGGTGGCGGATTAAACCTTCCAATTATTGGGCTTGCAAAGAGAGAAGAAACAATTATTATCCAAAAGAAAAATGTCATCGCGAGGTCGCCTCAGGCGACCGTGGCGATCTCAGAGATTGCTTCGTCACTGGCTCCTCGCAATGACAAAATAAGCTTTATCGAGGTTTCTCTACCTAA
This sequence comes from uncultured Gammaproteobacteria bacterium, assembly GCA_964508395.1. GTDB lineage: Bacteria > Patescibacteriota > Microgenomatia > Levybacterales > UBA12049 > CAZDTO01. The sequence continues at coordinate 10,219 of CAZDTO010000022.1, forward strand.
GGATTCTCCTGCTCTTCATCTAATTCAGCGCATCCGCGACGAGGCCCACCGATTTGCAATCACGTATCATAAACATCTCCGGAGCCAACATATTAAATTGTAGTATTTATACAGGTTATTGACAATAGGAGAAGCTATGTTAGTATTTAGATCATGTCGCAACAAGAAAAAGGAAGATATATTGGAATAAAATTACGTAAGGCCGCTCTTTCTGTCACATTAGCTGCAGGATTGGCTGTAGGATCCGTAGCGTTTGCGAAAGAGGGCGAAGATATTCCACCTACAAAATCAAGCGTAAAAGCCTGCGATGTACTTGATACGATTGAGCGTCGTCTGCCAATAAATATATTAAAGAAACAAGATGCTTCTGTAATAATAAGAGAAGCATTCATTGATGCACCTGAAGAAAATATTACGTTGCTTGATCCAGACACAATCGGACCACCTGATTACTTCAAATTAAAACCAGGAGAGGGAGCAGTTACCCATGGGCCTAATGAAACTGAAACAGTTATATTCTTGTCCAGCTGTAATGATGATAGAATGGATATAGAGGAATTTGAAAAAAATGTTAAATCAAAAGAGGGACCACACTATTGGCAGGGATATGTGGTGTTTGCGGATGGAAGTGTTGATAAGGTTTTTTTTGGAACATCGGAAAGTGGTTTAGATTTCATGAAAGATGATAGTGGAAATGAGAATTCGCTCTTTCAGCTTGTAGTTGGGTACTCTCAGGAACATCAAAAGGATGGTAATTATGTACATGATTACGAGGATGCAACTTTATTTATTGCTCGACTAGATCTTGATGATATTGGTGATGCATTATATCCAGTCGGAACATTTCCAGTTGATGCTATGATGATAATTCACCTTTCCTCTACTCCGCCAACTAATCCGCAATAGCTTTTTGCTTTCTAAGGCGTCGCCTTGGAAAGCTAAAAAGATTATTTCCGGATGAAATTATATTCGTAAGGGAAGTAGAGGAATGCTGCCGGGGAGTCGTCAAGAAGATATTTTTGAAAGTCTCTGTATATCTCTTTCCGTTTGGTTAAATCAGTTGTTTTCCTCCCATCCTCGAGCAGTTTATCAACCCGTAAGTTTTTATATTTGGTGATATTATTTTTTTGATCTGAATGCCATATCGTATACTGGTCAGGATCGTGTGGGAGTGTCAGGTCACCAAGGTATATTTGAAAGAGAGGAGGAACGCTTTTTACATCCTCAATGGATGTTTCAATGTCAAGCCTTTTCCATAATTTGGCGATCTCTATGGCTGTATTTTTGTACTTCGGAAGAGTTTTTATGTTTATAGTAAGGCGTGCCTGTGCTGAAGCGTTTTTATCCGGGGTTTGCATAAGTTCTTTTGAATGCCGAAGGTCTTGTTTCTTTTGCAGTGCCGGATCAAAATAGATATTTTGAGGGGCAAATGGAACAAATACGCGTTCCCCATAGACAAAAGATTCCGGCAAAGCTAACGAAAGAGCATTTCTCATTTTTTTGTCTGAAAGGAGAGAGTCTTTGGTGTTATAGAATAATGTAATTAATTTGTGGTAGTTTGTGCTTTGCATAACTGTGCTGTTGGGAAATGTTTGAAGTTTAATATTTTTATATGATGTATCGGTAAGTCCATGCGCCTGAGAAATTTCTCCCAATAAAAGTGCAAGCTTAAGCGTTTCTTGGTTCGTATAAAAAATATATTGTTCAACTACACGTGGACCTTTTCTTGAGACAATAGTCATTGATTTTATAAAGTCGCCATTGAGAACAATATTTTTTACCTTGTATCTGCCTGTGCCGATAAAACCTTTTCTAAATACCGGTTCAGATACGGTAACTAGGAATGGGGCATATGGATCTTTCAGTTTATAAATGATTGTTAGTTTGTTCGGTCTTTCAACGGAAGCTTGCGAAAATCCATATTGAATATCACTTGATTCGACTTTTTTCCCATCATGAAATACAGATTCTTTTTGTAAGTGAAATATATAGGTTTTTCCATTGTCTTTTATTTCCCATGAAGATGCTAAGCCCGGAGTAATAACTCCATCTTCACTAACAATTGTCAAACCATATCCGAGTTTGTCTAGAATTGATGATGGAAGTGTTTGTATGGTATGGGTTCCCGCAATACCTATCGCATTCGTTTTGGTATTCAGAAATGGCCATGATATAAACTGAAGCAGTATGATAAGGAGAAAAAAAACGACCAAGCCTACAAAGAAAGATAATACAAGCGATCTTCCTGATTTTTTTAGATAGGCTTTGACAAGCCAAATGATAAGGCGCTTTCTAATAACCATATTTTATAGAGGGAAAAGGAGGATAAGAGACAAAACGGCCAGCAGAAATGCAAATATAATTGTGGCGGTAACCAATACTTTTTCAAGGCTTTGCTTGCTTCTGTAGCGCTCTCCACCCCCGCCAAATGCCGGGGAAAGTCCGCCTCCTTGCGCCTGAAGAAGGATTGCACCTATGAGAAGACAAGACACAATAATCTGGCTTACGATAAGCATGGTGTCCATATGTGGATATTATATCGTGTTGCGTATTACTCGCGCAAGTTTTTTTGAATCATGATAGAGGGGAAATGAGTCATTTACTAGATCACCTTTGATCACGCTAAGTTCATTGATTTTATTTTTTTTAAAAACAGGCACATGGGCATACTGATCACTAAATTCCTTAGGGATAGGGTTTACTGTATTATTGTTCATTATAATTGTATCAAAGATAGCGGAATCGCAGTGTTTAATAATAGCTTGCATGTAATCGGAAAGAGTATAATTTGGCGTTTCAAATAATTTGTTTGCCACATTGATTAAAAATATTTTACGTGCATGTGAATGTTTGACAGCTGTTATAATTTCGGGTACAAGAAGGACTGGAAGAATGGTTGTATAAAGGTCACCCGGTCCGGCGATAATTACATCTGCTTGCCGTAATGAATCCTTTACTTCAGATGGAACAGTTGGATTTGCCGGTTCAAGATGCAGCTCTTTTATTTGGCCGGAAAATCTGCCAAGGTCTATATTTTCCTCACGAGAGACTTTGGCCCCGGTCGTTGTCTTTGCCCAAATTGAGATGTTTTCAATAGTTGATGGAAGAATCTTGCCGCTTGTTTTGAAGATTCGCTGCATTTCAGAGAGTGCTTTGTTAAAATCACCGGTCATTGCTGTCAGAGCAACAAGCATGAGGTTGCCAAGCTTATGGCCTGGAAGATCTCGATCTGATCCATAGCGGTCGCCTGAAAACCTATAGACAAGAAGATCACGCAAGATAGATTCGGCATTAGACATCGCTGCAATGCAGTTGATCAAATCTCCAGGAGGTGGAATGCTGTAAAAGCGGCGCAATCTTCCTGATGACCCGCCGTCATCAGCCATTGATACAACAACAGTAATGTGGTCTGTATACTCTTTGAGTCCTGCAATAAGATTGACGGTTCCAATACCGCCACCTAGACAAACGATTTTTTTATTTTTTATATCACCCGTTACCGCATGAGCCATATGATGCCTCCGACAATAGTTGAGATCGCTGCTGATGTGATGACATAGGCAAAAAACGTATTAATATATATTTTGGGAATGATAAATCCTGCAAATGCAAATCCCTGGAACGCAAATGCGTGGATTGTAATCTCAGTGATAAAGAGGGTAAGGATATAGAGAATAATCGTGTTTGTCAACACGGAAAATAAACCCAGTGTTATAAAATTAAGCGGAAAGCTGAGAACGCTTAATATTGGTTTTAGTACAAGGGTAAGAAGCATAAGAGCTACGCCTCCAATAAGAAACGTGAGGATTCCACCTTTGACGCTAAGTGATGGAAGGACCCCTGCAGTAATATAAAGAGAGGCAGTATTGGTGGCAGCACTCCGAAGCAGTGATTTCATCTGTAGGCTTGATACTAGCAAAAGAGCATATTGCCTGTCAATTTTATAATTTTTAAGACAAGAATTGTCAAGATTTACTACTTCGATCCTTAAGCTGATTTATTAAAGGCATAAGATCTAACATTGTACCCATGGCAGCATGTTCTCCATCTATTTTTAAACTTGCAGATATAATACCTACCGCTGTAGCCTTGCCATCTTTATTAAGAATGACTGGCGAACCACTACTGCCGAAATTCACTAAACCTTTCGCATACCAATTTCCCGTTTTTTTATCCGCATCCCTAAACACAGACATTACAGATCCCATAGTAAAATATCCGTAGTCTGAAGATTTATCTTTAAAATCCATCGGATATCCAACGATTAATATTTTATCATCTTTTTTCAGCAGAAAATGGTCTCGCCATGGTAGATAGGATAGACGGTTATTTCCAAAAGAGAAGCTTAAAACTGCGAGATCATGCTCGTTTGAAGCTGTAAACCGTAAATTGACTGCATCAAACATATGCGTATCAATATTTGGTCGCCAGAATTCTACAGCATCTATTCTGTCTCCGGCAATATCAAAAGCATGTCTGGTTGTTGCCATATAGCAAGTTTCGTTTTGCGTTTCCACAATAAATCCTGTACCCACTGTATATGTCTTGTTTCCAATAATTCTAAGGACGTATGTGCTTTTACGTGCACTTTGAAATAACTCTTCGGTAAACCCGTTCTTTTCTTCAAAAGGACTTTGTCTTCCGGTTTCTTCCAACGCTACTGCAGTTTGTTGAAGCAACTCAGATTGAGAATAAGTTTGAGAGTCATGTATGTAAGAGTCTATTGTCTCAATAGCAATAGCACTGGCAATTGTTAGTCCAGTAGTCTGCAGAAATCTTCTCCTTGATATTTTCTGCTCCAATGTTTGCTGCTCTTTTCTTTGCATAAAGTTATTATATCAAACCCTATCAATATAGTACACTCACTACTGTTATTGCATTTGTGTATAAATCCCGTTATTATTGTTGGTAATTTGTGGGTTTATGAATACGATTGTTTGTCCTCATTGTAAAAAACAGGTTGAGCTTTCTGAAGCCATTGTCCACCAGCTTTCAGCCAAAGTCCGGCAGGAAGAAAAAAAAGCATTGCAAGCACAATTTGAAAAAGAGAAAGCGCAGGAAACAGCAACACGCGAGAAAAAGTTGAGAGAAGAATTTGCACTTCAAGCAAAAGGCAGAGAAAAAGAATTAACAGAAGCCAGACGAAAAGAAAAAGATCTGCAGGAGATGCTAGCAAAAGAACAGAAAGGCAGGGAAGAGAGTGAGAAGAAAATAAGAGCCGAGGCTGTGAGAAAAGCGCAAGAAGAACAGCACTTAAAATTGAAAGAAAAAGATTTACAGCTTGAGCAAATCCGGCGTGTCAATGAGGATTTAAAAAGAAAGATCGAACA
>CAZDTO010000023.1:0-15009 GCA_964508395.1 uncultured Gammaproteobacteria bacterium
CTACCCGTCATCGCCTTGGTAGGCCATTACCCCACCAACTAGCTGATAGGACGCACACTCCTCTCTAAGCGGCCAGTTACGGCCTTTGATAAGTGGAGATCTAAAAGTAGAACTCAATCTCAAACTCAAATTCAAAAGTTAAAATGCAAAATGCAAAATTACAACTCAAAATTAAAAACTTTTAACTTTTTACTTGTACTTTTGACCTTTGACTTTTGAGTTTTGACTTAATTTTACTCTTGGATCTCCACTCACCGTATGGGGAATTACCCTTCCTTTCGAAAAGCTATGCCCCTCTTGGAGGTAGATTTGTACGCGTTACTCACCCGTCTGCCGGTTTCCCCGACTTGCGTCGGGGACCCCTTGACTTGCATACCTAAGGCACGCCGCCAGCGTTCATCCTGAACCAGGATCAAATTCTCAAAAAAATTTGACTCCGTCAAATTTTTGCAGTCCTGCACCGACTGGTACAGGGCAAAAAATCAACTTCGTCTAGATTCCTACCACTTCCTGATTGTCAAAGAGCTTTTTGCAGAGCAAAAAGCTCTGCAGACCCGCCGAAAACCGCTCCGTGAGCCGTGAACGAATAGTTCTGAAAAGGCGAACGGCAAGGTTAGGTGGGTCAAGGATTCCGCTGAAAGCGGAATAATCTTCTCAACTTGTCAATTGAAAATTCTCTTACTCTTGTTATCTCCCTCCGGCTTCGCCGGAAGAGGCAAGTTAAGAAGTAATGAGGAATAAACTAAAAACATTATAACCCAATTCGCCAGCTTGTCAAGCATCAGGCAGCAATGGGTTCTTCACTCTCTTTTGGAACAGTCTTTTGAGTTTTTTGAGGAAAAGTTTTTATTTTTTCTTTAATCTGCTTTTCTTCTTCGTTTTTCTTTTGTAATCTTTTTTCTTCCCGATAAAGTTGACTAAAAAATCCCTTTGGTTTTCTTAGATATTCCTGCACTGATTCGGGCAATGGGCCATATGATGCACCCCTATCCCCAACAAACTCTATAGGAGGAAATTTCTTTTGGGTAGGATCCTTTACGACTTTTTCTGATTCTGCTTCGTACACATTGATACTGCTTGCCTATATATTATAGAACAATAACTAAAAAATAACCAACATGAACATATTTTTAGCTTCATAATACATGTTGCGACATGTAAACAAAAAGCATATAATACGCCGGACTGCCTTAAACTGATTTATGACTGAAAGACCACGTAGCGTCATTGAAAAAGACGCATTTGTCAGAGGTAAAAACTATATTCCTCAAAAACCATTCCGAAATAAAGACTTGCCGACAGCTGCCAAACCAGATGAGATCGAAATAGGTGTAGGCGATATGGACCCTGGTGAGTTTGTTGAAATAGCACACGCAATTGAAACAGAAGTTGGAGAGGTTATAGTTGGACAAAAAGATGTTATACGAAATACATTGATTGCCATTATTGCAAGAAACCATGTCCTGCTTGAGGGTGTTCCTGGTCTTGGTAAGACACTTCTTGTAAAATCATTTGCGGAGGCGATCGATCTTGAATTTAGCCGTGTTCAATTCACACCAGATCTTATGCCTGCAGATATTACAGGGACAGATATACTTCTAGAAGATATCGGGGGGGCGCGGCACATGGTATTTAAGAAAGGTCCACTATTCACAAGCTTATTGCTTGCTGATGAATTAAATCGAGCAACGCCCAAGACACAATCTGCATTACTTGAGTCAATGCAAGAAAGGACAGTAACAGCAGCGGGTCATAAATATCCACTGCCTGAACCATTCTTCGTCCTTGCGACGCAAAATCCAATTGAGCAGGAGGGGGTATATCCTCTTGCTGAGGCAGCCCAGGACCGTTTCTTCTTCAAATTATTAGTAACATTTCCAAATCGCGATGAATCCTATGAAATACAAAGACGCACGACAACAAAACATGAGCCAACAATTAACAAAGTAGCTGATGGTCCAAAAATTCTACAAATGGAGAAGCTAATCCGCAAAGTTCCCATCTTGCCTGAATTAGAATATTACGCAATTGATATTGTCCTTGCCACACATCAGGAGCAAAACGAAGTAGAAGTACCAGAGGTAGTAAAAAGGTATGTTGATAATAGCGAGAGGGGCGGGGCCAGTCCACGGGGATACCAAACTATTATTCTTGCGGCAAAAGCACACGCGCTTCTTGAAGGACGCTTTAACGTATCAGCAGAAGACATTAAATCAGTCGCTTTACCTTCGCTTCGCCATAGAATTACGCTGAACTTTATGGGTGAAGAAGAAACAACAACCGATGAAGTAATCAAACAAATACTTGAAGAAGTACCTGTGCCTTAAGAATCCCTCTGTTCCATTATCTTAAAAAGCACGATCCCCAAACTCACCATGACGTTCAAACTTTTATTCACTCCCCACATCGGTATCTCTACAATCTGATCAGCAATATCAAGCGCCTCCTTTGAAATCCCTTCTGTCTCATTGCCGACAACGAGGGCGATTGGAAAAGCATAATCTGCCTTTGTGTATGGAATACTCTTCTCTGACTGCTCAATCGCAATTACCTTAATTCTTAATTCCTGATTCTTAATTCCTTGGATCGCGTCAACCGCAGTCGGAAAATATTCCCACTCAACCCATTCAGTGGTATTTATGGATGCCTTCTTAATTCTCGTATTCGGCGGGGTCTCAGTTTGTCCGCAAAGAATTACTTTTTCTGCCGCGACAGCATCAGCAAGCCGGAAAATCGCCCCGACATTATATGTATCCATTACATTATCCAAAATAATATAAATCGTATTTTTCTTAATGTTGACTAGCTGTTCTTTTGTGGGAGTTGTTGTACGTAATTCCTGCGCCCCAAGTTTTACCATGTGGGGTATTATACAATAATACTAATAATAATTTTTATCAGCTTAATCATTACCCGAATGACCTCCACCAGAGCCGCTGTTTGATCCTGATTCGTCTGACTCTGACTGCGCTTTTATCTCCCTTGCCTCCTTTGCCGCCTCAGAAAGTCTATCAAGTGCCTTTTGTGCATCTTTCAGCGCACTATGTGCGTTTCTTGCTGCATTCTCCTGCTCGTTAAGAAGTATCTCTTGCTGCTTGTGAAAAGCATCGCTTTTTACTTCTATTGCATGAGTCAACGCCTCCAATCTTCTCTGCTGGTTACGTACTGCAGCTTCACTCGCAAGCTTATTCAAAACGTCGATTGCGTGTTCAAGACCTTTTGATATATCTTGCGTTTCATCAACTGCATCATTAATATCCTCTTCAAGTTCATTTTCAATCTCATTTTCAATCTCATTCTCGGGTAGCTCGTCTTCTATTTCAATTTTTGCCTCCTGAAGTGATTTTCTTGCCGTCTTAAGTTGAAGTTTTAGCGTGCCTCGTGCTTGAGAAGCAAGTATACCCAGAGTCTTTCGCTGGGTCTTGACTGTTTCGTTCAACTGCCGTGCAAGATCTTGCACATTTCTTCCCTGGGCTGATGCCTGATTCAAACTATTGGCTGTTTCCCCAGCTTCTTTCGTAAGTTCTGAAAGCGCAGTATTTATACCGCTTACATCATTCTGTGCTAGCATTACTCTAAGCTCTGCCAGTCTTTCACCTGCGATTTGGGACCGTATAACCGCACTTCTTTCAGGACTGAAGGCCAATGTCAAACGTACGATTTGAAACCATTTATCAAGAAAGTAAAGCGGACTATTTGGCAAGAAAAATCCAGGGCCAGAACTAAGCGGTGGAAATACTAGCTCAGATGATGCTGTAGAATCTCCTAAAACCGATTGACGATGGTTTGCCAGAGTAATACTTGGAGACAAAACGAAGATACTGCCGAAAATGACAAAGATGAAAATGGGCAGGAATCTTTTCACAGATCTATTTTGTACATAAAAGACCCAATTTGTCAAGCATATGTATCATATGTACTAGATATTATACTAGTATGATATTATTTATGATACTATCATCATAATAACCGTAAAATATGACCGCAACTAGCCATGCAATAATTGGAGCAGTCATCGCAGCAAAAATAAGTAATCCTATACTTGCAATTCCTATAGCGATTTTTTCACATATTGCAGCCGACGCATTTCCTCATTGGGATACCGGTACCCATAAACCAAACAAAAGCAGGCGTCGATTTTTTCTTGAAACACTTGTTGACGTGACAACTGGATTTATTCTTTCATACGCTGTCCTGCAATTTATAGCTCCCTCAACCAATCTTCTCTACGCCTTTATGATAATCATTGCTGCCCAGGGACTCGACTGGGCCTCTGCTCCTTTCCATTTCTTCAACATGCATTTTCCGCCTTTCTCAAGCGCATATTCTTTTCAAAAAATGTTTGACAACCGCCTCGACAAACCATTGGGAATCATTGGCCAAGTCGCAATCCTCATTTTCATTATCATAATGGCAAAGTCTCTACAATGACTGTCCCTAAGCAAAATCGAATAACAAATAAGCAGCTCCAACTTGCATTTTTTGCTACTCTTTTTGTTATTGCTCTGACTGGACTTTTGTGGATTTTCAATCAGGCAAGGCAGTTTCAGAAAACAGCTAACCAATCAAAAAGTACGATAATTAATCCTACAATTATTCAGGATCCCACGGAAAATTGGCTAACCTATCAAAACCAACTTCTTGGTTTTTCATTCAAATACCCTCCCGACATATTAAAACTATCTGAAGAAGTCCATACGCCCGGAAACCTTATAACAAAAATCATGCTTAGCCCTGTCAAAGATAATGCAACGTCAATGACAATTCTGGTATGGAAATCCCAAAAAACGTCGCTCACAAAAATTACAATAGAAAGTTGGTGTAAAAACACGCTGAGAGGTGAAGCTGCAGCGCAGAATGTTCTTTGCGCCCTGCTATCAGCGCAAGCCATAACTGAAACGACAATCTTTGGAAAAACTCTCTATAGCACGAAGTATTACTCTTCTTTCAATGACCAGACTGACTTCTTCATTATTCCACAAGAAAAGTACGTGTTTACTATTCATGTGGTGACACCCACTAGCGCAAAAAATCAACTACCCCTTCTCCAAATCCTATCAACCTTCAAATTCATAGAATAAACATCCTCAACTCCGTTCGAAAAATAAAAGTTTTAACTTTTGAGTTGTGGATTTGCACTTTGCGATTTAAGATTTGAGCTTTGTTTAATGTCTTCCAACTTCCACGCCGCGAAATCACAGTTTGGGTAATTTGAGCAGCCAAAAAACTTTCGGCCTTTGCGAGTTTTTTTGATAATAATCTTACCGCCGTCCTTTGGACATGTTAGATTTGTTTCCTCAACTAATGCTTTAGTAAACTTGCACTCGGGAAACCTACCGCAGGAAAGAAATTTGCCAAATCTTCCTGTACGGATGACCAAATTTCCTTGCTTGCACTCTGGGCACATCTCATCTGTTTCTTCAACAGCAATTTTGACTCGTGCAGCACCCTTCACCTCATCAAGTTGTTTCTCAAATGGTGAATAAAAATCTTTCATCATTTTTACCCACTCTTTATTACCATTTGCGACCTCATCTAAATCATCTTCCATTTGGGCGGTAAAAGGAATATCGTCGATGGTTGAAAAATGCGTCACGAGAAAATCATTGACTGCAATCCCTACAGACGTTGGCTCAAACCGTCTTTCTACCCGCTCGACATATCCACGGTCAGTGAGTGTTGAGACAATTGTTGCGTATGTTGAAGGTCGTCCAATACTCTTCTCTTCAAGCGTCCTTATAAGCGATGCGTCGTTGTAACGTGGAGGCGCCTGCGTCTCATGAGCTTCAGACCGCACAGATTCAGCACTCAGATTTTCTCCTGCAGTGTATTCAGGAAGTTTTTTATCTTGTAAGGCCTGCGGATTAACCTTCAAAAAACCATCAAACTTCAAAACCGATCCATTCGCTTTCAATCTATACTTTTTTTCTCCCTTTGTTATCGAGTCGGCCACTACTGTTGTCGATTCAGTAACTGCGTCTTCCATCTGTGATGCAAGGCTGCGCCGCCAGATAAGATCATATAATTGTGCATAATCATCCTTCAGCTCTTTTCTGACATCATAAGTGGTTCTTTTAATATGCGTTGGGCGGATGCCTTCATGGGCTTCCTGTGCTGATTTTTGCTTCGTTGTATAAACTCTTTGTTTTTCCGGTAGATACTTATCTCCGTATGTATCTTTAATATATGTCCTGAATGCGCTAATTGCAGATTGAGAGATAATAACCGAATCGGTTCTGTGATATGTGATAAATCCCTCCTCATAAAGTTTTTGCGCAAGTCCCATTGTCCGCTTTCCAGTGATACCAAATCTGCGCGCTGCATCCTGCTGTAGTGTTGATGTCGTATATGGCGGCAGAGGTGACCTCCTCATCTCCTTCTGGCTCACATCTGAAACAACATACGGAACTTGCTTCATCTCAGACACAATCTCCTCGGCATGTTTGAGCGTTGTGATAGTAGTTTTTGTGGTTTTATATTCCCCGTCATAAAGAGAGAGCGTTATTTGTTCTTCAATTTTTTTGCCGTTAATTTCTACTAAGTCAAACTCAACCACACTGTTTTGAGTTTTGCGAAGCAACGCATGGATGGTAAAATACGGCTCTTTTGCAAATTTCTCAATTTCCCTTTCCCGTTCAACAATCAGACGCAATGCGACTGACTGGACTCTGCCCGCTGACAAACCCCGGCGCACCTTTTGCCAAAGAATTGGGGAAAGCTTGTATCCAACTAAACGATCCAAAACACGCCGTGCTGTTTGAGCATTCACTAGATGCGAATCAATATCACGGGGTTTTTGCAGCGCTTCTTCAATCGCACCCTTGGTAATCTCATGAAACACAATCCTCTTAAACTTTTGACTTTTGACTTTTGACTTTTGACTTTGTGTTAGCACATCTTTTATGTGCGAAGCGATTGCTTCTCCTTCCCTATCAGGATCTGTGGCAAGGATTATCATCGCTGCAGCCTTTGAAGCTTGCGTAAGGTCTTTTATGATCTTTTCTTTGTCTGCAACGACATCATATTGCGGAGTAAAACCATGTTCTACATCAACTCCGAGTTTGCTCTTAGGCAAATCCATAACATGCCCCATTGAGAACTTAATTACATAATCATCTCCCAAAAAACGGCCAATCGTTCTGGCCTTAGTTGGTGATTCTACTATTACCAACTGTTTCATAAACAAATAAAATCCGAATACCAAAGCACGAAACTCGAAACAAATACAAATGTTTAAAATTCAAATACTAAAACTGTTTCAAATTTTGGTTATTTGTATTTTGATATTATTTCGTATTTCGATATTCGGATTTCGGATTTACTCAATGATTGTAGTGGACATTATACGACGGATGTCAAGAGGAAATTTTATACAGACCTACATTATCTACGATTAACGACCCTTTCATCTCAAGCATGGAAAGAAGCATGCCAACTTTTGCGCTTCCAAATCCGCTCTTACGGACAATTTCATCAAACTGCAGCGTTTCATTTTCCAAAAGTTTTAAAATCTCAAGCTCTTCTTTAGTAGCGTCTTCTACTTTTGACTTTTGAGTTGTAATTTTTTCCTGCGCTAAGCCGAAGGATTGAACTTTGAACTCTTTGAGTATGTCATCCGCATTTGTTACCAGCTTTGCCCCTTTTTGTATAAGCTTATATGGTCCTTTTGAAAGTGATGATGTAATCGGTCCGGGCACTGCAAACACCTTTCGTCCCAATTCCAAAGCAAACTTTGCGGTGATAAGCGCACCACTATCTTCTGCGCCTTCTGTTACTAATACTGCTTGTGACAATCCGGCAATAATTCTATTGCGCGATGGAAAGGAACCTTTAGTCGGCTGTTGTCCAATTGGATATTCAGAAACAATGCATCCATTTTCTTTAATAAGAGAATCATACAGCCACTTATTACTTGTTGGGTAACAAATGTCTACACCGTTTCCTAAAACTGCTATTGTCTTTCCGCCATTGTCAATTGTGGTTTTATGCGCAATCGCATCAACCCCCATAGCAAGACCCGAAACAATAGTAAACCCCGTATTAACCAACTGCTGGGTAAACAATTCTGTCACCTCTCTACCATAGGACGTAACTCTCCTCGTACCCACAATAGCGATAATATTGTTCGAGCGAAGGGATGCACCATGCGGTGCGTCGCGAAGTCGAGAACTATTACTTCTCGACTCGCTAACGCTCGCTCGAAGAATAGCAGGATCTCCTTTGATATACAAAACAAATGGTGGATTTTCAATTTGCTTTAACAAGCTAGGATAATTTTTGTCATTAAGCGTTAAGAAGGATACTCCTTCGGCAAGGAGTATCCTTTTATAATTATCAAGAGAAAACCGCAACCGGAACTTTTCAAACTTATCCGCAAGCTTTTCACCAATCCGCCTTCCAAGGCGAGGCCTTGGGGCCTGCCAGGCTTTTTCTGCACTGCCAAAATGCGCTATTAGATCACTAAACCGCTTAGGCCCAATCCCTGGGAAAACTGAAAATGCAAGCCAATAAGATCGCTCTACTTCCTTCATTTCCACAGCATAGCGGAAAATAGACGGATTGACAAAGCATAAAACAATCCTAATAATAAAATAGTTATGGATAATAGTGCACAGAGCCCGCCATCGCAATCTGCAGCGCCAGCGCAACCATCGGCCCAATCGGGACATACTCCTGCACAAACCGCAGGAAAGAAAAAAGGATTTCCGTGGATTTTCTTGATTGTTATTGCGGTAATCTTTTCAGTGCTTGCCTTTGGAGCAATGTTTTTTCTCTCGCAGAAGCAGAAAGTCTCCTATGCTCCCCCATTTCCAAAAGTTACACCGATATCAACAATTGCGCCTAGAGAAGCAACATCCAGCCCAACCGCGAAACTCATGCCAACGACTGCAGCGACTCCTTCTGCTACCCCCATTCCGTAACACTGCCTTTAATTATTCTTCGAACAAATTCGCCAAAAACGACCAGTCAAAAATTGATAAACATTAATTCGTTCCACTCGAACAATAATAACTTTATGTATCATAAGTTAACTTATGATACATAGATAACAATTAACCCACTGTTATTGACAATACGTATGCCCTATGGAATACTAATTGGAATGCCGCTTCCAAAATCCTTCACCACCGTCACACCATTTTCAAAAGCACTGGCTCTTACAATATTTATTATCTTCCCTATATTAGCCTTCTTCCTTGGCATGGCGTACCAGGAGTCAGTAAGCAACGTAAAAATCCGCCTCCTCGAAGAAAAACTCACCCAATCATCAAAATACCCCAATCCCACGCCTGATGATATCACTCCTTCTCCAACCTGCATCCCGCGGCCTGCGTGTTTGGATGCCACGCCACGGTGTTTAATGCCTGAAACATCAAATATGTGCCCGAAATAAGCGTAAATTTCAAAGTTAAAAGTTCAAAGTTGCAGTTTAAAGTTAAAAATTTTGAATTTTGAGTTGTAATTTTGAATTTTGCGGTTTGAACTTTGAACTATTTTGTGAACCAGTACCCCAAAATTTTCTTGGAAATTGGTGCGGCGACATTGGAGCCTTCACCTGAGGATTCTGCAAGCACGGTAACAACAATCTGCGGGTCATAGGCTGGTGCAAAAAGAGTAATCCATGCGTGCGGCAAAGCCTTATCCCCTCCATGTTCTGCAGTGCCTGTTTTACAGCCAATACTTACCTGTCGATAATCTTTAAAATCAGCGGATGTTGTAGACTGCGGTGCTTCTAAAAAATTCTTCCCGTCAATTTTTAACTTTGCATTCTTCACTTTGAACTCGAATAGTGGCCACCCAACTCCCTGAGGCTGACAGCTCTCAACCATTCCCTCCCTTATCAGAGAAAGAGTTTTCTCCGACAAAAACTTATTACTTATTACTTTTTGCTTATTGCTTTTTAAAAGATGCGGCTGATAAAGCATTCCTCCGTTTGCGATAACACCAGTCCACATATTAACTTGCAAAGGAGTTGTCAAAACATATCCCTGTCCAATACCATAATGATAAGTGTCGCCAAGATACCAGTCTTCACCTATTTTTTCCTTTTTCCACAGCCGAGTTGGGACAATTCCACTTTCTTCACCACCAAGATCTATGCCTAAACGCTTTCCAAGCCCAAATTGACTGGCCATATCGGATATATTATCAACGCCAATCTTCTCAGCAAGTTTGTAGAAAAAAATATCATTGGACCTAGCAATTGCTTTTACCACGTTAAGCTCTCCATCTGTTTTCCCCCGCATCGTAAAATACCAATTTGAAAACGAAAACTTGCCAACAGTTACCACTCCCGTATCTAAGACTGTATAACGCTCATCAATCAATTTACTGTCAAGACCGGCTGACGCAACCACGAGCTTAAAAGTCGATCCCGGCGGATATGTTCCTGAAATAACACGATTAATGAGTGGCTGGTTTGATGAGTCAGTCAATACCTCCTGTGCGGTTTGATATGTTGACCCGTTTTTATCATGAGGCTTGCCGAGTGTAAAGAGATTTGAATCAAATGAGGGTTTTGATATCATCGCTAATATATCACCCGTAGGTGTTGACACAACGACCGCTCCTTTGACAACCCCTTTCATCGCTTCAAACACCTTTTCTTGAAGATTTATGTCAAGAGTAAGCGCGATGTCTTTTCCTGGCACAGGGGCTGTCTGACCAAGAGTACGTATGAATCGTCCAGCTGCATCAACCTCATTAAGCTGCTTACCGTCAACCCCGGAAAGCAAATGTTCGTACTCACTCTCAATCCCTGTCTTACCAATGACGTTATTAATACTGTAATTTATAAATGGCTTTTGTTTTAATTCTGAACTTGTAATTTGTCCAACATACCCAAGGACATGTGACGTGGCTTCACCAAAGGGATATGACCGCAATGAATCAATCTCAAGGTCTTGACCTTCTGCCAAAAGTGTAAGCGCCCTTTCACGCGGCATAAACACCACTGTATCACCCGCGAGCTTACGAAATCCCGGGATATTAAAAACAAGAGGCACGCCGTTTCTATCATTAATTATTCCTCGCGGGGCGTGAACTATTTTCGTGCGTATCCTGTTTGAATCTGAAAGCTCCCGATAGTAGGATCCCTGTACTACCTGAAGAAAAAATAATCGGATGAAAAGCATCCCGATACCAAAAACAGCAAGTGCAACAATCACATATCCCCGCATGCTCCTGTGCTTTGGTTCTCTATGTTTATGCCTTAGGATTCTCTCTGTACGAATGTGTTCAGGAAAAGCAAAGCCTATTTTCATTGATTTAGTTTCATTCTATTCATCATGGAGAAAAACATGACTCCTATTATTGCCGCCAAGACTGACTGAATAAAGGGGTTACTGTATCCATATAACATAAGAAGGAACAACGCACCGAAAAATGAAGACAGAAAAACAAAGGGGGCTGCTATCAACTCATACTTCCTCTCATAGAGAAGAACGAGGAAAAAAATAACTAGATATATCATACTAGTTTGTCCATATGGTCTAAGAGCAAGAATATCAAGAAGTGTGCCCAAAAAAAACGTGATGAAAAAAACAAGCACTGATTTCGTACGAATAAAAAAAACTAAAAGAAATATATAAACGAGAGGGACAGTCGTAAAAAAAGCTTCAAGCATAAAAAGAACAAGTAATATCAGTAAGGCAATCATTGAAGAATAAAAACCATCGAAAGCTTTGTCACATCAACAATACTTTCTATCTTTGCTGTCTGAAAAAGTTCACTTGTCTTTTTGTCAATTGAAACTATCTTTCCGATAATAAGATCCGGCGGTACTCCTGTACCATCGATAGCAACATCACCTTTTGAAACAACCATATCAGATATCTCAAGTTTTTCTGAAAGCAATACGTTGTCAAGCACCATATCTTTTCCTTGTCCTTTTATAAGACCCAAAGCTCCTGTTTTTGCTGTCTTGACTGTAATAGATGTATCCTTTCCTGTCATAAGATATATCAATGAAAGGTGCAAAGAAACTTTCGCCACCCGGCCTATCAAAATATTCTCATAAACAACGACGTCTCCTGCATGCACGTTATCCTGTGAGCCTTTGTCCAAAATCAAGCCATCAGGCACTGAAATCCCGGGAACAAACGACTTCATGCCGATAACTGCCGCAGGCAGAAGCGTAATCGCTTCTGGATAAGTTGTTTGAAATTGGCTTCGAAGTGCGATATTATCTTTTTCAATTTTTTCCTTATCAATCAATTTTTGCACAAGAATTCTATTCTCTTTTTCTAATTGTTCAACAGAACTTGTGGCATGAAAAAATGATAAATAAAATCTATAAGTCAATCGTTGAATCATGATAGTTTCATTTTCAATAAATTCATATCCTTTCCTAAAATATTTATTATGTTGGGTTGCGTAAAAACCGATTGAAAGGAGAAAAAAAATGACAAGTATCAAAATGAGATATTGCCTTTTTCGTTTACGATCCATATATAAAATCACTAACGAAGCCCGCCAATGACCTTCACTCGTGCAAGAAGCGCACTGTCGTCAAGCACTTTCCCTGCTCCACGAACAACTGATGTCAGAGGATCTTCCGAAACAACAACGGGCATATGCGTCTGTTCAACAATGAGCTTATCTAGTCCTAAAAGCAGCGCTCCTCCTCCGGTTAAAAGGATTCCATGCTCAAGAATATCTGAAAGAAGCTCAGGAGGCGTTTCCTCAAGAACATCAGCAATTTCTACAATGACTTGTGTTACAACTGGCGCTAAGGCCTCCCTCACTTCTGACGCAGAAACCCTAACCGTTCTTGGCAACCCGGTTTCTATATCCCGCCCCCTGACAATTGCCATCTTTTCATTTTTATCTAACGTTCCATCCCGCTTTACGCTTTCCCCTTTCCGCTTTACGCTTATTTGAAATGCGCTACCAATATTGATCTTCAGCTCCTCAGCCGTTCTCTCGCCTAAAAGAAGACCATGCCTAAGCCGCATGTAGTGGAGTATTGCCTGATCCATCTCATAACCTGCAACGCGAAGTGATCTCCCTACGACAACACCTCCAAGAGAAATTACTGCTATTTCAGTCGTCCCTCCACCAATATCGACAACCATAATTCCTGTTGAAGAGGATACTGAAATATCCTCACCAATTGCAGCCGCCATCGGCTCTTCAATAAGAAACGCTTCCCTTGCTCCTGAGCTCAATGCTGCCTCCCATACAGCACGGCGCTCAACCTCTGTCACTGATGATGGAATACCGACAACGACTCGCGGCCGCGCCCAACCCGCAGGAATAAAAGATCCAAGCTCGTGCACTTGCTGGATATAATAAGAAAGCATTGCCTCGGTTGCATCAAAATCAGAAATTACGCCGCCTTTGAGCGGCTTCACTGTCATAAGCGAGGCAGGTGTCTTGCCTATCATTCTTTTTGCCTCAGTGCCGATTGCGATTATCTTTTTTGTTTTTTTATGCATCGCGATAACTGATGGTTCTCGAATAACTATCCCTCGGTTCTTTACCCACACGAGCGTGTTTGCGGTACCCAAGTCTATCCCAACATCATGAGAAAACAAACTGAATAACCTACCAATCATAAATAGTATCCCTATTCTAACAAGGAATGCTTATTTTTCAAGACAACAATAATATGCTAGAATTCCCGTAATGACCATAGGCATAATCAAGATCTGCAACAAGATTATCGAATATTCTTTTTATGCTCTCTTTTTCTTAATACCTCTTATTTTTACTGACCGAACATCCGAACTATTTGAATTCAATAAGATGTGGCTGACATTTCTTCTAGCCATTATTATCGCCTGTTGTTGGGGGATAAAAATGGCTATCAAAAGAACTGTCGTTTTTCAACGGACGGTCATTGATGTACCGATTATACTATTCCTTGTCTCTCAGATAATTGCAACAATATTCTCACTTGACCAACGGGTTTCTCTATGGGGCTACTATTCCCGCTTCAATGGAGGCCTACTGTCAATCATAACATATATCTTTCTGTATTACGCGCTCGTTTCCAATGCAAATGATATCAAAGAGCAGGAGTCTGCCAAAAAACCCTTGCTTCTTATTGGACGGGCTTTACTTTTTATTGTTGGCTTAGCGCTTTTTCCTTCTATGATCGTGCTAGGAAAACCATCTCATCCGGCTTTAGAAAGCGCAGAACCATTGCTTCTTTTTCTTTTTATGCTTTTTTCTCTCTTGCTCTTTATATGGTCATTTGCGCCCGGGTTTATCAAAAAAATATTTTTTATGAGTCTTGTTGGAGGATTTATAAGCGCAGTCTGGGGTATTCTCTCTCACGCTGGATTAGATCCAACCTGTTATCTTTTCCGCGGAGAGCTTAATGTCCTATGCTGGACTGATGCATTTCAGCCAACGATACGGGCTTTCTCTACCCTTGGCCAGCCAGCCTGGCTTGCAGCATATATGGCATTTTTGCTACCTATAACAATTGCATTTTTTATAAACGCGTGGGAAGCTACGAAAAAAAACTTTCTGCTTATCGCTTGTTACTTATTACTTATTACTGTATTTTACGTCACGCTCATTTTCACCGATACACGCGCAGGATTTATCGCGTTCTGGATGGCAAATGCCATTTTTTGGATTATTTTAGCTGTAAAAAAATACTTTTCCGCTCGATTTATTGTTGTAAATTTTATTCTTCTAAATTTTTCATTTCTGCTACTTAATTTTATCTTTGGTTCACCAATTAACCAACTAAATAAACTAACACTCAAACAATATGCGAGACAGCAAAAAATGGCAACGACAAATACGGCAGCGCAAACAACAAACGTAACAGACTCAGGGGATATTCGCCTTATTGTCTGGAAGGGAGGCATTGAGGCATGGAAGAAGCATCCAATTTTTGGCACCGGGGTTGAAACCTTTGCATTTGCATACGCAAGATTCCGCCCAAAAGAACATAACCTCACATCAGAATGGGATTTTACCTACAACAAAGCACACAATGAATACATCAATTACCTAACAACCACTGGTATTTTTGGTTTAGGAGCATAT
>CAZDTO010000024.1:0-14572 GCA_964508395.1 uncultured Gammaproteobacteria bacterium
TCCTTTTTTGCACGATAAATCCGCTTGGAAGTTTTTGCGTCTTAATCACTCTTCCTGTTTTTATAACAGTTTCAAGCCAGCCTTTGTACGTCCACGGTTGATGGCGGTCAACTTCAATAAGAAGATAAAATTTGCCTTTTTTTTCATTGTATGGTACATAACCGTATTTTGTTTTACCATACCACCATACAAGATAATCATACGCGTCAGTTTTTACAGGCGGTGTGAACACGAGAAGTCCAAACGATTGTTTTTTAGCATCCTGGTAAATATAATCTACCGCTGCTATTTTTCCTTTTATTTTTGCCGTACCTCCGTCGTCTGGAGGATGAAAGTATAGCGTATCCAGCCTGTTAAGTGTATAAAAGGCAAATATCGCAAAGAGAGTAAACAGAACTATTTTTCCGATTTTAAAACGCACTAGCTTACTCAGCAACAAAGCAGCAATAAGAAGATACAGGGACTGAAATCCTGTCAGGAACCAGTAGCGAATAGGGAAGGGATAAAACGAAGTTACTATAATGAAAAGCACAACTGCTTTTAAAATCGTGGTGACGAAGGAATATTCCTTTACAGTAAGCAATCCGACCCTTCTTCCGATAAGGACAAAAAAAACGCAATATACAAAAATTAATATCGGCAAGCTTGTAAGAATACCATCTCTCATAAATGACGATCTATAATTCTGTATCAGTTCTGTCTTGTGGCTATCAAGTAAATGAAAATAACTTTTGCTTTCCCAGCCTACAAACAACCCTCTATTATTTCCTGACAGCAGAGAGATCACGGATTTGCTCATAAGGAACTCATGGCGAATTTCAAACATTATCTGCGGAACAAATGTAAAAAAAGCAAGAAACAGTCCTAAAAAAAGATATTTATTGAACGCTTTTCTTCTCTTCTTGATTAGAACATACAATACAGTTGCAAACGATAGAAAAACACCAAGTGCTGTCTGGAAATGAAACATAAGTCCAAGAGTAGGCATGATAAATATCAGATACTTTTCTTTTCCGCAAGTCCACTGGGATAACAGAAAAACGTAGAGGGTTACAAGAAGCCACATGGGATGCGGATTCCAGGTATATGTTGCAGCAGCAACTGCTTCAGGAGAAACTGCAAAAAATATGCAGGTAACAAGCGCAGCCGAATAACCGAATATTTTATACATTGCAAAACCTGCAAGCGCTACAGTTGCCATGCTGACAAGAAACATAAGCACTAATGGACCGAGAGGATCGCCATTGGCAATAAATGTCGGAATGGCAAGAAGGTAATAATAAAATGGCCCTTGAAAAACACCGCCCAGACTTGTATATGGACCTATCAAGGTGAGGTGATGGTCAAAAACAATTTCTTTGACCTTGAGCATATCTCTCCCTTGATCAAGAAGAAAAAGATAATTGTTGAAAAACACCTCCTGTCCACGAAGAAGTATTGCAATTAAAAATACGAAGATAAACGGTGTTATTCTAAAAATAAGTGACTTTCTATTCTGTAGACTTCTAGGCATTAAATCTAAAACCTCAGTAAACGTTATTTTTAAAATCAAATATTTTGCTCTTATATAATTTAAATTTAAACAGGATGTATAAGAATAAAACCCAGAGGGTGCTGAGTAAAAATTTTGTTCCCGCGATTATTTTAATCGACGAACTCTCAAAAAAATATCTAACAGGGACAGGATATTCACTAATTCTAAATCCGTAAGCGATAGATGAAACCATTAATTCCTGATCAAAAACAAAATTATCGCTAAAGTTTTTCAATGAAAGAGTTTCCAATACTTTTCGGGAGTATGCCCGAAACCCGCTGAAATGCTCAGTGAAATTCACACCTAAAATAAAGTTTTCAATTAGAGCAAAAATTCTATTTAATATGTATTTTTTATAGGGCATTCCGCCCTCTAAAGCTTCTTTTCTTGTCCTGATTCTACTGCCAAACATTATGTCAAATCTTCCTTGTTCAATCGGCCGGATCAATTCCTGGCTCAATGAACTATCGTACTGATAATCAGGATGGATCATAATGACAATATCAGCACCTTTACGCAATGCTTCCTTGTAACAGGTCTTCTGATTACCCCCATACCCTTTATTTTCCCCATGCGAAATAACGGTTAATCCTAACTGCTTTGCAAGTTCAACTGTATTATCTGAACTTTTATCATCAACAAGAATTACTTCAT
The DNA here is from genome assembly GCA_964508395.1 of uncultured Gammaproteobacteria bacterium. Taxonomy (GTDB): domain Bacteria; phylum Patescibacteriota; class Microgenomatia; order Levybacterales; family UBA12049; genus CAZDTO01. The sequence continues at coordinate 2,189 of CAZDTO010000024.1, forward strand.
CAACTAATCCTTTTGGAATATCTTTGTAGGTCTTTTCCAGAGTTTTAGCTGCATTATAAGCAGGCATTACAGCAATTACCTTTTTTCTCACAGAAAATATTATAGCATCAAAAACTGAGTTAGCAATCTTGTCATGCGTTCATAAGCGATAATCTTATTGACAGGCAAATATTGATCTGAAACAATAACAGAGTGATTTTCAAAGCCTTGTCGAAAAAACCTTTATTTATTCCAATTCTTTTATTTTTTATCGCCGCTTCGCTCCGAACTATATTGCTTGATAGAATTCCAACAGGCATTGTTAATGACAATATGATCTTTGTTTTAAACGCAAAAGCGTTTTTCTACACTGGTCATGACGTTACCGGGAAATGGAACCCGTTATCCTTTACTCCTCTTCCAGACGAACCCGCTCAAGCAGAACTACCGTATATCTATTTGTCTCCAATTATCGGAGCTTTGCCTTCGTCACTTTTTGCAGCCCATATTTTTTATGCAATTGCAAACTCACTATTTGTAGTCGTGTTATTTTTAATTGTAAGAAAACTACTAAACTCAAGAATAGCTTTTATAACAGGGCTTGTTGCTGCTTTTAACCCCTGGAACATATTTTTTGGCAGATCCGCTTTTGAGACATCACTCGCTGTGTTTTTTTACGTCCTGGCATTTTACGTACTACTCAATACGACAGGTTGGAAGAAACTATTGGCGTTTATTCCTCTCACACTTGGATTTTATACGTACATGGCATACAAAGTAACACTTATCCCCTATATAACTACATTATCAATCTTTATCTGGACACAAATAGATAAAAGGAAATATTTGAAACAATATGTTCTATTAATCGCTCTATGCCTGGGTATTTCACTGCTTTTTCTTTTCAACGCGTATCAGAGAAAAAATATAAATAGAGTCAACGAGGCTTCCTTTTACTCTACAGAGAACATGAGTAAACAGGTTGATCTTGAACGACGTATAGCTATAAAAAATCAATTTAGTAATATTTTTTCAAATAAAGGAGTACTGGCTACAAAGTTTATTATTGGTAAATATATTGGTGCTTTTTCACCAAGTAATCTTTTTGTAGACTCAGAAAAACTGCTCCGGTTTCATATTTACAATCACGGACATTTCTACTACATCGATCTCTTATTTTTGATTATTGGATTTTGCTATTTATTGGCAAAACAGAGAAAACTTTGGATTTTACTAACTACAATTGTACTCATATCCCCACTTCCAACGATTGTAAGCAATGAGGGAGTCACCTACGTCATGAGATCCTCTTTGTATATTCCATTTCTTTATATCTTTATAGGAGCAGGAATCTGGTATAGCTTGATCGTAATAAAAACCAAAACTTACCTTGTGGCGAGTTCACTTCTGATTGGAGTAATCTATCTGGTGTTAATCGGAAATTTTCTTTATACCTATTTTTTTATACAACCGGTTTTCGCATCAGAAGGACAAGCATTTAGCTCTCGAGTTCTTTCTCGATATATAGAGCTAGCAAGATTAGAAAACAAAGAAACCTCTGTATTGCTTGGCAGCCCAAGGATGCAATTTAAGGATTATGTCTATTATTCCAATATCTACAACAAGCAAACATCTGAAGAAATAAGAAATGCATTTCTGCAACATAATTATACATTTAAAAACGTCTCATTCAACACTTGCGAAGGAATAAAAGAAATTTATAAAAATAATATTTATATATTTGATGCCACAAATAGATGTCCAATATTCAATAACGTAAAAAGTACGCTATCGATTGTCCAGCTCACTGACTCAGGAGCGCTATATAATATTTATCATGATACAGTATGTTCAAAATTCACATTAAGGTCTTACATTGCAGACCTTACATTCAACGATCTTGCTGTGGAAAAACTATCACTAAAAAACTTCTGCGAAGCATTTATCATCAAATATCCAGAAGTAAAATAACTAATTCCTTTGTCTGAGAAATGCGGGGATGTCCCATTCGCGTTTGTCTTTATCCTCTTCTTGTTTTGCCGGCGGGGGAGTCTCTTGTGGACTGTCATCAGTCTTCTCCGGCTCCTTCACCACAAACTGTTGCAGCTTCTGCTTGGTCTGGTCAAAACCCGCTGCGACCAACGTTATCTTAATTTGATCCCGCATAGCTTCATCGATAGTCGCGCCGAAAATGATATTCGCATCAGGATCTGCAGCCTGTGAAATAATTGTTGCGGCTTCATTTACCTCATTCATAGTCAGATCAGGACCGCCGACGATGTTAAAGAGCACTCCCCTTGCACCTTCCATAGAAATTTCAAGCAGGGGAGATGATATCGCTGAACGAGCTGCTGTCTGGGCTCTATTTTCTCCCACACCGGTACCAATACCCATGAGCGCTGATCCTGCATTGGACATGATTGTACGAACATCAGCAAAGTCAACATTAATAAGCCCCGGCATGGTGATAAGTTCAGAAATTCCGGTCACACCCTGAGTCAGGACAGAGTCTGCTACTCGAAACGCTTCAAGAAGCGATAATTTTCTATCAACAACATCAAGAATTCTCTGATTTGGAATAACAATAAGCGTATCAACCTTATCCTTGAGATTCTCAATCCCCTCCTCTGCCGTCACCATTCTTCTTGTGCCTTCAAAAGCAAATGGTTTTGTCACAACTGCCACAGTAAGCGCTCCGATTTCTTTTGATATTTGTGCAATAATAGGCGCCGCGCCGGTACCGGTACCTCCGCCCATACCTGCGGTGAGGAAAACCATATCCGATCCCTCAAGCATGTCTTTTATTTTCTGGGCTGATTCTTCTGCCGCCTGTCTGCCGACATCAGGATCGCCTCCTGAACCAAGTCCTTTTGTCAGATTCTCGCCAATCTGAAGCTTAGTTGCTGATTGATTAAGAAGAAGTGCTTGCGCATCGGTATTGATTGAAACAAAATCAACGCCTTGCACTTGTGTCTGAGCGATCATGGAGTTAAGAGCGTTTGAACCACCGCCACCAATTCCTAGAACGAGGATTTTAGTAAACTTTGTGGTTTGAGGACGTATCAGCATGTGTTGTCACATCCTAGCAGATGATTTTTGCAATTGCAAGCGTTAGTGGAAAAGATACTATGATACTAGGATATTTAGATATTAAGAAAGGATAAAACTTTCGTATTAGCTTAATATCTTAGTATCTTTATATCCTAATATCATATTTTTACGGTATAAAAGATTTAACCAGGTCAGTGATTTTTCTTATTGCCTTACTGCTGCCCATCCCCGGGATTTTTGGTATTGCAATACCAAAAGGAAGTTGTTTTTCAGCGACAAAACGAGATCCGTAGATCACAAGACCGATCACTGTCGCATAAGCCGGACTCTGGGCCTCATCGATAATCCCTTTCAACCCCTGCGGTTCCCCTAACCGCACCGGCATGGCAAGCATGCGTTTTGCTGCATCCTTAGCACCGATTGTTAATGCTCCACCTCCAGTGATCACAAGACCAGCCGGTGTCTGACCACCGAATTCACTCTTTTTAATCTCGATACCGACCATTGTGAATATCTCGTTGAGACGTGGACGGATTATGCCATCAATAAGCGTCTTTTGTGAAACTTTTCTTACTTCTTCAGGCAAATTAAGTTCAGATAAATCAAGCTCATCGATTTCTTTCTTGCTCGTTTTTCCCTCCTCAGCCTCGGGTCTTAGCTCTCTTTTTCCCTGTGGTTCAGATAGAAATAGCTTAATTTTTTCAGCACTTTCAAGAGAAATCCGAAGACCTATCGCCAAATCATTGGTTATGTGTCTTGCGCCAATAGCCAAAACTGAGGAATATGCAACTGAACCATCGATGTAAATTGAGATATCAGTTGTTCCGGCGCCGATATCCACAAGGACAACTCCCAGTTCTTTTTCCGTTTCAGAAAGTATCGAGAGTGAACTTGCATAACCGCTGAATATGAAACTATCAACATCAACCCCTACTTCTGAAACAGCTTTCTCAAGATTTCGAATCGATATATTATTGGCCGAAATGATATGAGTGTCCACTTCAAGACGAACTCCGGTCATACCAATTGGATCTTTAATTCCTTCCTGGCCATCAACAGTATAATTGCGTGGAAGTACATGAATTGTTTCCCGTGTTGAAGGCATAGATATCGCCTTTGCGGCATCAATGACGCGAGCAACATCATGCATAGAGACCTCTCCAGCCTGACCCGAAACTGCAACAACGCCCCGTGAATTCTGACTTTCGATCTGGCTTCCGCCAACAGAAACTACGACATGAGATGCTGAAAAACCGGCCATTCGTTCTGCAGCCTCAAGTGAAGTATTTATTGCTGATACCGCCTCATCTATATCGACAATTTGCCCTTTACGGATTCCTGAAGATCGCACTTCTGAAACACCAAGGATATTCACAAACTCAGCAATTTTGCCGATAACCGTTACTACCTTACTTGTCCCAACATCAATGCCGACAATAATCTTCCCTTCATTCATAATAACTTACTCAAATTGAATGATTGGCTTTGAGAAGCGCAGATCAAGCAACCTAAATTTCTTCCCTTCCATTGTAAGACGAGAGAGGATACCTTGTAAAGAGGATACTTGCTCTGATATGTCTTTTTCATCTGACAAAATGGCATCCGCACCGCCATCCAGTTTTATAATAATTGAAGATTGGCTTGATGTAACAGTAGAAAAGACTATAGTTGCCGCCTGCAGCATGCTCTTTGTTTCTTGTTGTCTGTCTATTACGTTTTTTTCTATTGAGCCTAAAATAACCTGTTGGGATGGAACTGGAGAAATCAATTGCAGCTCTTTTGGTCTGAAAGTAAGTAGCAATAGTCCGAAAATAACCGAAATAATGCAGACAATGTAGAGAATAAGCTTTTTTTTCCCTTTTCTTTTATTTCTTCTTTTTTGCCACAGCATATGTCTCCCTTATGATCAGATCTGCTGCGTCAAGCTTGATCATTTTTTTTGCCTGACTTGCCTTGTTGGCATATTTCTGATGAGCATTCATCATAGCATCTATTTGCATAAGAAGACTTTGAGAGGTAAGACCGTCTTCAAAAAGCACAATGCCAAGGCCTATTTTCTCCAAAAAATGCGCATTTTTTACTTGCTCATTGCTTTGACCGTGAGAAAGAGGAATTAGAAGAGACGGCTTGCCAAAATATATAAGCTCAGTTACAGTATTTATTCCGCTACGAGAAACAACTAATGAAGCCTCCTGCATGATAGCTCCAACCTGAGATGGATCGATAAATTTCCGAAGAAAGTACCTGTTTTTATATATATCAGGAAGCGAGTCCGCAAAAAGAGACAACCTTTTATAATCGTCAGACTGCTTGGCATCTCCAGTCTGATGCAAAACACGGTATCGCTTTAAAAGATCTTTTATACATCCCTCAACAATTTTATTCAGACGTTTTGATCCGCCGCTTCCGCCGGTTATATAGATAAGAGGAAGATTACCTTCCCATTCATGCGACATTGGCTTTGAAAACTTACGTATTGGATTGCCTGTAAGCACTATCTTTGAAGCAGGGAAAAAAAATCTTGATGATTCCCATGAGATACACACCTTAGAAGCGATTGTGGCAATAATCCTATTTGCAAGTCCAGCCCCAAACGTCTGCTCGTGTATGACTATTGGTATACCAAGGAAAAACGCACTAAAACAGACAGGAACTGAAAGATAACCGCCAAAAGACAAAACTGCATCAGGCTTTATCCTGGAAATAAGCACAAACGCCTGAAATATACCAAATGGGATTTTAAGGAGAGAAAAAAAAGTATACTTTGTTATACTCCTCTGAAATCTTCCCGATGTGAGCTCGTAAAAGCGAATACTTCGTGCGTTAATTGTATTGTACTCCAAAGACACCGTTTGATCTCCTTCAAATGCGTACTTCCTCCCGATAAATGCAACCTCACAATTTTTCGGAAGTGCATCTATAATCCCTAGCGCTGGTGCAAGATGACCACCTACAATAACAAGTTTCATACGTTTATTCTCTGTCTTGAGATATTTAGCAAAATACCAACTGCACTTAAGTCAACAATCAAAGCTGATCCCCCATACGATATAAACGGAAGCGGAATACCAGTAAGCGGAACTAATACTACCATTGCCGCCATATTGACAACAATCTGCAAGCCAAGAAACGAGATTATACCGCCTGCAAGTACTCTGCCAAAAGCGTCCTTTGCCTTTACAGCAATCTTAAAACCACGCCACACAACGATAGCAAATAATAAAATAAGTGAAGCTGCACCGATGAATCCAAGTTCTTCTGCGATAATCGCAAAAATTGAATCAGTCACGTTTTCAGGCAGATACGCATATTTTTGCAGTGAATTGCCGATTCCTACGCCAAATATTCCTCCCATTCCAAGGGCGATAAGAATCTGTTTTACATGATACGAAGTATTGTCTAAGGACTCATTGGTCTTAAGAAACGATGTGAAACGCGCCACTCTATACGGCGCGATAGAGACAAATGCAAATGCACCGACAATAAGTACAGGAATAAGCGCAATAAAAGAGACAATATTACCACCCGAAAGAAAATAAATAACCATTCCTTCAAAAAGAACAATCGATGCGGTTCCCATATCCGGTTGAAGCATAATAAGAGTAAACACAAGACCAACAAGGAGTAAAAACGCAAAAAATCTCCCTTTTTCTTTTCCAGAGAACCAGGCAGCAAGATAGATCGCAAGACTTAGCTTTACAAACTCCGCCGGCTGAAATGAGAAAAAACCGAAATTTACCCACCGGCTTGCTCCCAACGCATGAATCCCTATGCCAGGCACAAATACGAGGATGAGAAAAATCATTGCTGATATAAGAAGGGGCAAAGATAAGTTATAAAAACGGTGATAATCAAAAAAAGAAAGAGCAATAAGCAATACGACTCCTATTGTAGTCCACATAAACTGATCTTTAATATAGTGGTATTTATCGTTAAAATCACGAAATGCAATAAAAGAAGACGCATCATAAACCATGAAGAGCCCAAAAAGTGTGAGAAATATTACAGTAACAAGAAGTATTGTATCAAGTTGCCTCATGCAATAAGCGCAAGCCAAACCCCTAAAACTGCGAAGAAAAATCCAACAAGCCATGCGCGCATAACTATTTTTGGCTCTTCCCAACCCCTATTTTGCAAAAGCAGGTGGAATGGAGCAACCGGAAAAATCTTTTTATGCAGGAATTTTTTTCCGAGAATTTGCAAAAGAGATGATCCTACTTCAATCAAAAAAACACCGCCTATGACAACTAGCGCCAATGTCTTCCCTGTCAAAAGTCCAATGACAGCAAGAGATGCTCCAAGAGAGAGTGCTCCAACATCACCCAGCCATAATCTGGCTTTATAGATATTAAAATAGAGAAATGCTGTGATACTCCCAAGAAGAATTGCGGTAAAGATTCCAAGCGTTTGGTCTATCTGCTGAGTGCTAATAATCAAAAATGCGGCTAAACAAATAAGCAGAAGACCGCTTGCCAAGCCATCAAGCCCATCTGCGATGTTGACTGCGTTAACAAATGAGACAATGACAAATGCTGCAAAAGGAATAAATATCATACCAACATTTATAGGGCCAATCCCTTGAATAAAGACAAAAGAATAACCAAGCTGGAAATAAAAAACGATTGCGGTAATTAAGGCAAGGATCGATTGAATAATAAGTTTATGACGAAAGCGAAGACCAAAAAACGCTGATGGCCCGCTGCTTACTAACTTTTTTATATCATCTAGCAACCCAAGGATCCCAAAACTTAAAAAAGAAAAGAAAATAACAAACAATTCCCAAGGTTTTACCTCCGTGCCAAGGATGCCAAATGCAAGAAAACTCATGACTGAGACAATAACAATAATAAGAATCCCTCCGCCAACAGGAGTTCCAACCTTCCAGGCATTGAACTTATCAAATATAGGAGTTCTTTTATTAAAAAGGTCTTTGGTAATCTGCTTTTGCCTGCGTAACTTCATCGCATAGAGAAAATCTATGAAAGGAATAAGAAATATGGCTGTCGTGAGAAATGATAAAATCGTGAAGCCTAAAACTCGATCCATAGTAAGTATTATACTCTCATTAAGAGGCATCAATCAAATTTGTTGGAGAACAAACTGTGCTTCTTTCCCTTCAAAAAGGATGACATCGCCTTGTTTTGTATATGATGTAATGAATTCTGAAAGTTGCCGGGCATTCCCGACTCTAACCTCACACTTCCCGCCTCCATCCCGTACTCCCTTCATGATAGATGAATGAAAATTATTATTAGTCATGAGCAATACATCGCATATCAAACCAGCTATTTTTGCAACCCGGTAATGTTCTGTACCTGCCTCTCTACCAAGCTCAATCATCGGCTGTAAAACCAATATTCTTTTCTTTTTATAAATCTTCATGTATCTTATTGCAGCGAGCACTGCATCCGGGTTTGCATTAAATGTATCATCAATAATCACCAATCCATTCTCCTTTTCAACCCTCGACATGGTTCTCGTAATTGGCTTAAGACTCGCAACACTATCTTCGATCTGCGCTGCGCTCATCCCTAAATAATCCGCGATAAAGATTCCCGGAAGAATATTTTCAACGTTGTGGCTACCTAAAAGCGGCGCAGACAGATTGATCGCTTTGCCACGCAAAGATACGGAAAATTGCACATCTTTCGGTTTAACAGTTACATCATAAGCAGTAATTCCATCTGGTGATGCTTTTGAATCTGTATTTATGGAATAAACGACAACGCTCCTTTTTTTTGTTTTTTGCGCTAGTTTGTAAGCGTTTGCATTGTTACCGTTAAAAAGAGCAATGCCGTCTTTAGGCAATGCTTCTATGAGCTCGTATTTTGTTGCCATTGTTGTCGCAAGGTCTTTAAAAAGTGAGAGATGCTGGTGATTGACTGCGGTAATAACTCCAATTTTCGGATGGACAATATGACACATACCTATTATTTCGCCTCTTGCATATGCACCCATTTCAACAACGAAAATTTCCGTATTGTCTTTAAGTCCCGAAAGAATAGTATTGGCAATACCGATTGGCGTGTTATTAGTGCCCGGAGTCTTAAGGACACGAAACTGTTTTTGAAGGATTTGCGCTATATAATCTTTAGTTGAACTTTTACCAAAACTTCCTGTAACGCCTATAACGAGCAGATTTTTTCGTCTTGACATGACATTAGTTGCTTTTTGAATGACAAAATCCCGATAAAATTCAGTCGGCACTGCAAGAAAAACAACAATCAAACCAGATATAAATGGTGCTGTCTTCTCAATTAGCAATAACCAAAGGAAATTATCCGCAAGAGGCAGCAAATAAAGCAAAATAATACAGCCAAGCGTTGTGCCAAAAATAAAAATTGCTTTTGCTGTAAATTTAAATTCAGGTTTTTTGAAAAATCCCTCATACGCCTCTTTTCCGACAAGCACAGCCTCTATCAAAAAAATCAGTGATACCATTACCTGATAGGGAAAAAGCAATGCTTCATTGAATACAACAAATCCGAAGAAAAAAATTCCAAGCCATTTTACGATAAGAAATAACGAGAAAAGAAGATTATTACCCTGTGCAGTTTCCCTCAGATGAACAAACACCCTATCCAATCGATATTCCTTAAGCTGCCAGAGTGAGGTCCAAAAAAATATATTCCTAATGATCCAGATAAAAAAAGAGATAGATGCTATAAAAAACAGCAGAGTCATAGTAGTAGAAAATCCTATTTTACCGTCACACTCTTTGCTAAATTCCTTGGCTTATCAGGGTCGTTTCCTTTTTTTAAAGCAAGATGATATGCCAATAGCTGTGCTGGAATGATATTGACAAGAGAAGATGCTATTCCCAAATCTGGCACTTTTATCCACTCATCAAATACTGTTTGATTCTCAGGAGAAATACCGATAACATACGCACCTCTTGCTTTAAACTCCATCGCATTACTTACAATCGCAGCCTTTGTTTCATCATTAGGAACAAAAACAATCGTTGGAGTCCCTTTGGAAATAAGTGAAATCTCACAATGCTTCGGCTCACCTCCGGCAAAACCTTCCGCGTGAATGTAGCTTGCTTCTTTGATTTTGTGCGCAGCCTCAAGAGCAATAGGGAAACTTAATCCCCTGCCTAGTATATAAATATCATGGAACGAATATGTGTCATTAGCAATTTTTTTAATCTGATCAGTAAAACTTTTATTATCCAGTAATTTCCCGACAGCAGTTGATGCCTTCAGCAGTAACTCTCTTCCCTTTTTATATTTTCCTGCCAGAATAAATGCGAGCAGATAGAAAATTGCTATCTTGCTTGTAAATGCTTTTGTTGATAACACTGCTTTCTCAAGCCCTGCCCGCAGAGGCAAAACAAGATCGCTTTCACGATAGATCGTTGATCCAACAACGTTCACAATGGAAGTTATTTTTGAATTATGCCTTCGTGCGGCGGCCAATGCATCAATTAAATCGGCGGTTTCACCGCTCTGCGAAGCTACAATCAGAAGAGATTTTGGCGTAAGAAAGTGCTCGAAATAGGAAAATTCAGATCCGACGCAAAAGTTAACATGTTTTTTAGCAATCACCGAAAATATATACGTCCCCATGCGGCACGCATGTGCAGCTGTTCCGCAACCGACTAAATAAGTACCAAATGACTGGTCTATAAGCCTAGCAAAAGTAAAAAGGGTTTTTTCATTCTGCGTCACTGCATCAGCAATTGATGTACGCTGATCATTAATCTCTTTTACCAAAAAATGGTCATATTTACCCATGTCCGCAGTTTCAAAACTCCAATCAAGAGTCTTAATTACAGGTTTTATTTCCTGACCGTGAGGTAATTTAAGAAGTTTTACCTTATTCCCAAGAATAACCATTTGATTATCCTCAAGAAAGATAACTTTTTTTGTGTGTTTTACAATTCCCGCAGCGTCTGACGCAATAAACAGCTCATCAGAACCTATTCCGACAACGAGGGGGGAGCCGGTTTTTGCAGCAATAATCTCTTTTGACGGTGCATACGCGGCAACAAATGCATTAAATCCTTTTAGCTTATTAAATGCATCACGAAACGCAGATGCAAAACCCTCTTTTTTAAGGTAATCCTCAATTAAATGAGGTACTACTTCAGTGTCTGTCTCTGAACTGAATTTATGTCCAAGTTTTAGGAGTTGCTCTTTGATTTCAGCATAATTTTCAATGATACCATTGTGCAATACAGCAATTGTTTTTGTGCAATCTACATGCGGATGTGCATTGGCTACAGTTACACCGCCATGAGTTGCCCACCTGGTATGGCCGATGCCAATCGTACTTTTTGGAAGATGTACTTTCGCATGACCAATCTTTCCCACATGTTTTTCAATTTTAATTTTTTTTGCTTCTTTTACCGCAATTCCCCAGGAATCATACCCTCGGTATTCAAGGAGTTTTAAACCCTCCAAAACAATGTTTGCTGCATTTTGTTTAGTGCCAACGTATCCAAATATTCCGCACATATAATAATTAAAAATTCAAAATTAAAAGTTCAAAATTACAGTGTAAATTTTTAAATTTTTTCAACTTTTAACTAGTGACTGTAACTTTTCAATTTGAACTTTGTACTTTGAACTAGGCATAGTTTTAACCCGTATTTCTAACAATATTTTCTATCTCATTCAAATTATCTACTGTTGCGTCTGAATGAAAACCATCTATGGGCTTCTGCGCTTTGGCATATGGCCCTCTATTTATCCAGATGGTAAAAAGTGAGGGTATTAATCGTTTTGCAAGCTCTAAAATATTAAGCTTGTCGTCAACCAGAAAAATTGTCCTCTTATCATATTGACTTAGCACATCGGCCAGAATAGCATCTTTTTTTTCAACAATATGAACATTTTGTGCGGAAAGGTGCTCGTCAAGCATTGTTTTTTTCAGTTTCATTTTTTGAAAATCAACCTGACCCTCTGAAAAAATCCCAATGTCTGCAAACTTCTTAAGAGAAAGAATAACGTCAAGCGTTTCCTCAAAAAGTCTGTACGTCGTTAAATTACTTTTTTTAAACGCGTCTGTATCAAATAATGTGTAATCAAGGTCAAACAATACAAGTTTTCCGAGCCCTTGGGCAGATTCTGTTTTTCTTTTTTCTTCAATAATCTCTTTAAATTTCGTATAGTAGAGCGTGTTTTCATCAATATTGTTCATTACAGTGGTACCCGGTCCTATAATTACATCATTGCCAATAATTATACCGGGCATCGTGGATACGCGTATGCCAGCATTAACCCTGCTTCCCATAAGTACTCCAAGGCAGCTGCGTCTTGAATCAACCTCTCCTTTTGGCATTTTTACCTTTATTGATTTCCGATCAAGACGGACATTACCGCTGCAGAAGTATGCCGCAATCTTGGC
>CAZDTO010000024.1:14582-14962 GCA_964508395.1 uncultured Gammaproteobacteria bacterium
ATTCTTTCCGATTACAGAGTCTCCAATAAATCCGGAGTGAGTGGTCGTTCCGTCAAGTATAATGCTATTTTTTACTTCCATGTTCGATCCAATAACGCAATTTTCTCCTATCGAAACGCAATTACGCACCAGCGCGTTGGTACCAATATGACTGTTTTTTCCTATGAAACACGGTCCCTTAACGGTTGCTCCTTCCATTACTACAGCGCCATCTTCAATAACCACATTTCCGGTTACAAGAGCCCGCTTCGAAACAGAAGCAGTTTTTGCAATATGCGTCTTCTGCTGGGAAAAAAGATAATTGGTAAACGGTAACACATCCCAAGGATACTTTAAGGAAACATTCTCTTTATCCGTTATGTGGACTTTCGCAATTTCGT
>CAZDTO010000025.1:0-5452 GCA_964508395.1 uncultured Gammaproteobacteria bacterium
TTTGCTCCGGATGGGATTTTATCGGTTATGATTATGTCAGTTGCAGTCCCTCCGTAGGAGGTAGAGATTATGTAGGAGATGTCTGACGTGCTGGTCTCAGGAGACGAGGGATTATCAACGACTGTTTTGTCAACCGATTTTGTCACTGTAACTTGTCCCTCTTCAGATCCGGCACCAAAGATAACGATAAGGAGGATAATCAAGAGAAGGATAAGAATAGCTATTACAATCACTATCCAAGTAATAGGATTGCTGAAAGCTGCAACTGCAAGTCGAGCTGCTGCCTGAGTAAGCGCGCGGGTAAGCATTGCCCCAAGTCTTGCGCCAAGTCTTCCAAACTGTCCGGCAGCGCGAATCCCTGCCCGGCCGCCTCCCCTTATGACCGGCCCGCCTCCTCGTGAGACCACGCGATAACTGCCTTTGGCAGCGGATTTTGTCGCGTTCCATGCAACCCTCCTTCCTTGGCTTGTGGCATATTGTCTGGCCTGCTGTTTAAGTTGTTTCTTTTTATCGTTGTACCAGTCTCGAATTGCTTGTCGAATTGCACGTTTTTTTGGTGTCGGCGCCGTGGGTGATGGTCGGCCGGTTAGCTTTCGAAAGAGCCGTCGTGATAGTCTGTTTTGCTTTTTCTCCCAAGAATAGCGATCAAACGCTTGCTTCATATTGGGATCCTGTCTGCTGTATTCCTTCGCCTTTTCCGGATGCGTGCGAACCCAGTCCTGATACTCCTTCTCCCGCATCAGTTTTGTCGTCTGCTGGAGCTGCATCGCGGCTCCTGCCTGGCCCGGGGCGTAGGATTGAAATGCCTGCAGGTTTTTTTGATCAAGACCCTTACGCAGTTTGTTGTAAGAAGGATCCTCCTTAATGTTGTTATAAACACGACGTCGTTCCTTTTCCTTATAACGTTTTGCCCTCCATTTATGTTTTTTCTCAAATGCTACTTCAGCCTGATCATGGACGTCAAAAACAGCTTGTTTCAGGAGGGGATTGATCCCTTTTATTTTTCGACCATTGGATAGAGTGCGCTTGACGAAGAGTTTTTCTTTTGGGTTTTGCTTTTGCCAATTTTTAACATCAGGTAAATTCTTGACAATCTTTTTATAACGCCTGTCGTCTTGCATAGTATCAGCAAGGGCAAAGTAGGAGACTCCCGGCAGGGTGGCGATCCCAAGTGCTCCCATGGCCTGATCAGCGCGGTATACTATTTCTTTAGACTGTCGCTTCAGGAGGTTTTCGTGCTCCTTTGCCTCGACTTCTTTGCGCTGTTGAGTCTCACGAACGCGTTCCCATTCTGAAATGGAGCCCTGCGGGAAATTGGCGTAGTATTCCTCATACGACAGGCGATTATCCCACTCAGAGGGAAGAATTGGCCTGATTTGCGGGTTGTTTTTTTGGAAAGCAACAAAATCACTGAGGCTATCAAATTGCCAGAGATTGAGGTTGTGTTTTTCGCTAAATTCCTTAAGAAGACCGTCCCACTTGGCGGAATTCTCCCGAAGCGTATTTATGTCTGTAATTGGATTATCAGAGGTTTTATAGTAGTATGGTGTTGTTCTGTCATCGGCCATATCATGTTAGTCTTCTTGCGGCTTAGACCAGCTTGCTCGTTTTGGCGCGGCCGTATCAGCATTATAAAGCGTGTTCTCGGCAGGCTTGGGCATTTGGGGCTTTTGGGGCGGTTGGATAGGTTGGGGAGGTTTGAGCGGGACTTCCGCCTCAGCTGCGGCTTCGGCTACAGCCCGCGCCCGTTTGTTTATGTTTTCCTGAGGGTTTGAGGTTATAAGGTCGTGTTCAAAGGAAGCAGCAAGCACCTTAACTGCGACGTGGTTTCTTCCAGCAAAAAACAAACCGTCACCAACCCCCGCTGTTAGTAGAAGCTGTTTTTCCTGCTGGGATAAATAGAATACGTCAGAAACAAGATCAACCTCTGCTGTTCCCTGTTTCATAAGGATTTGAATGGAGGAATTGGTGAGCACAGCTTTTCCGTAATCGGTTTTGAGGAAGTCTTCTACGTCCTGTGTTGCAGTTGTCAGTCCAAGGTAATATTTGCGTGCTCGCTTGGCAATAGAGTAGATAAAAGAGGCAGAATCTTCATACTTCATCATGTACCACGCCTCATCAAGTATCAGGAGGCGTTTCTTAAGGGTTTTTTTTACTCTCGTCCAGACAAAGTCCAAAATGATATGCATCGCTACGGGGCGAAGGTCATCCTCAAGATTTTTAATTGAGAAAATGGTTAGCTGGTTTGTGATATCAAAATTTGATGGTTGGTTGAGGATTCCGGCAGCGCTCCCTTTAATAAATTTTTCCATCCGAAGTGCCATGTCGGATGCTTTTTTTGCCTCCATGGAAAGAAGGGTTTTGTAAAGGTCTTCCATAAGCGGCGGATCTCGTTTTTGGGTTGCGGGATCAGGTGTAATGCCCTTTTGCCGGTAGGTTTCAACCAGCGCCCTGTCAAGAATTGCCTCGGATTCAATATCAAGCGTTCCCATGATAATTTTTAAGAGGCCATGGAGCGAGAGAATCTTAAGACCCAGCTCGTTTTCTCCCTCTTCATAGAGCTGTGAGAGGTCAAAAGGGTTAATCTTTGTAGTAGAATCTGGAGAAAACGTGATGACTTCGCCTCCAAGCGTTTTGGCGAGGTTTTCATATTCTCCTTCAGGGTCGATGACAATAATTTCAGTTCCGAACATGAACTGACGCATAACCTCAAGTTTGATTAGATAAGACTTGCCCGCGCCCGACTTGCCAAGCACAACTTCATTTGCGTTTTCAAGCGAAAACCTGTCAAAGATGATAAGCGATCCGTTCTGCTGATTGACGCCATACAATACTCCCTTGTTTTGCGTGAGCACTGCCGATGTGAAAGGGAAGGTTGATGCAAGAGACGTGGTGTCCATGTTGCGGGTGATAAAAAGCCTGTCCTGGCCGAGAGGAACAGTTGATTTAAACCCTTCTTCTGTCTGAAGGGTTGCGGTTTTTGCTGTGAGAAGAAGTGATGCAAGGGTCGCCTGCAGGTGTTTTGCTGTCTCCTGGAGGTTGTCAAGCGTTTCAGAAGAGACGGTTATATAGAAGCTAAATTGAAAGAATCTCTCGATGCCTTTGACTAGTTCATCCTGAAGCGCCACGGCATCTTCTAGGGCTGCAGGGACCGCTGGGTCTACCAGTTTTCCCTGCTCCTCATCAGAGGCGATCGTTGCCTCCATTTCTGCAATTTTGCGCCGCAGGTCATGGAGAATGTCGGCAGAAGATGTCGGATAGCAAAACATGGAGATGTCAAGTGTGTGGTCATAGTCAATAATCGGTGCTAGCCAGTTTGGTGAGACGAACCGCGGATAGCTGATGACAAAAAGCGTTGTATAGAATCGGTCTCCTACACGAATGTAGCGGAAATCTACCTCTATTGAGGAAGGGGCCAGAACATCAACAAGCGAGACCATGCCGCGTTCAAGGGTTGTTATCGCGGCCGATTTCTGTGGGACTGGCTGTGTTTGTTGTTTGGTTTTTGTAAACGGAAGACTTATGTTCATACAGTTATTGCTCGCCAGCTTTAATAAGCGGCGTTTTTACATCGGCGCTCACTTGTGACGCTTCAATTTTTTCACCGTTATAAATGTCATAGAAAAGTGTTATCAGTTCGTCTTTCTCAAGAATGCGCGATGAGAGGGCAAGTTTCTTTAACTGCTCAAAGAGCGTTTCAGCCTTGGAATAGAGGCTTTTCTTTGCCTCATTAATAAATTGTTGATCGATATTCTCTTGCTGTATCGTTTGTTTTGTCCCCATGACACCTGTTTCAAGCGATGAGAACGAGATGACGATATAGAATGTTTTATTGAGCACCACATTGACCTGAACCATCTCTGCGACGAAGCTGCGATAGAGTCCAATTTGTCGTGCAAGAAGCGGGTTGCGGGTGAGATGCTCTTCCGTCTCAAGGCCTTTTATATACGATGTAATATCAACGCGTTTATTGCGGACAACAATCTGGATGGGAAAGGTTAGGGAGTTAAGAAGCGCCGCGTAGGCAAATAGCCTTGCGTCTTGTTCTTCTTTTGAGGAAAGGGAAAAATTGCTTGCGGTAACATCGATGATTAGAGCCGCGTTGCCTCCCGCAAGAAAGACAACATTGTCAATGATATCTATAATCTCGATAAACTTTTGTGTCGTGGCAGTAATTTTTGGTTCAGCCATACTTATGTTTCAAAAAGAGACTTTCTCAGCTCTTCTCTTTGGTCAACAGAAAGTATCTCAAACGGATCAAGGATTGTCCCGCTTGCGACTACTTCAATCGTATCAAACCTATGTTGACCACGTGGGTCTTCAAGGTCAATGTGGTAGATGCCGTTTAAAAGAGGCGTCGCGGATACGAACTGGCCTAGGCCATTTGTTTTAAAGGCGCGTACCGGATTGCCCTCTTTGTCTCTTACCTCAATTAATATATTTGGCAGAACATTGCCGCGGGCATCCTTTACAATTCCAGCTATAAGGTTGGGGGATGAAACCTTTGGCAACCCCACGCTCTGTGCAATAGCGATTGGTATCCTTCGCACAGAGCTTTTTTGTATTATGTCTTCTGGCCGTTTCTGTTTTATTAACCGCTGTTGTAGTTTGATAATATCATCTTCTAATTGTTTTTTTTGCTGTTCAATTTCCTGCAATTGCCGTTCGATTTCATGGATTTTCTTGCGGGCAGCATATGTTGATGAAGCTTGGTGGGGAACAGCCTGTGTTCTTGCTTCGTTCAGCGCTCTTCTTAATGTGTCTATTTGTCTATCCAGAAGCTCTTTTTTCTTTTCCTGGTCCTGAGCAGCTTCTTTTTCCTGCTGATTTTCACGTTTTTCTTCTGTTGCTCTCTTGTCAAATACGGCTGGCTGGATTGCCTGTTCTTCTTCAAGCGAGATTATAATAGGACGTCTTTTTCTGACTGGCGAATCGGCCTCAATTTTTCCTTCCCGCACTGAACGTAGAAGCGTTTGCAGGTTTTCTTCTTTTGCCTGGCTGGTTTGATGCTTCTCGCTTGTTTCAAACGCAAGATGAACATATTTATGCAGCACGAGAGAAGCAATGGCAATCTTCCCACCCCTTTTTCTGTATATGAATTGATTTGGGGCAAAAAGCGCGCGGAAATAGTACATTGCCATTGCGTCCATTGGTCTTCCCTCGATTGGCACGAATGCAAGTCCGAGTCCGAAAAGAATAAAGAAGGGGACAAACACCATTTTAATAAAAGAAAGAATCGGCATGTAGTAGACAAGCACAGCCAAAACGGCGCCCGCGGCTACGTAGGCGAATTGCTTCACAGTCATCGTGCCGATAAGACGGAACTGAAATCCCGTAACATTCTGTGGAATAGGATGATCTTCCATAGTTGGGATATTAAGATATAAAGAGATTAAGATATTAAGTGTCGATTTTCTTAGTATCTTAGTATCTTAGTATCTTAGTATCTTAG
>CAZDTO010000025.1:5552-14112 GCA_964508395.1 uncultured Gammaproteobacteria bacterium
ATATTAAGTGTCGATTTTCTTAGTATCTTAGTATCTTAGTATCTTAGTATCTTAGATTAGTGTATAACGTGAAAAATCGTATTGCAAGATTATCAAAATAGGTCATCCCGATTGCGTCTTTCCGAAGTAAAATTGGTAATTATTAAAGATTTGGTTCCGGGAATTTTGGGAAGTCCAGCTCAACGCCGGTAATGTAACCCAGGAAGTTTATTATAAAGAAGGCCGAGAGGACTACAATAAGGCCTACAATAGCATAGGTAAGCGTTTTTTTGGCTCCTTCAATTTGTTTAGGGTCTCCACGTGAGATTAGGTATTTTATACCCGCAAAGATGATAAAGAACATGGCGACAGTGCCTGAGAAAAAGAGAAAGCCATTGATTATCTGGCTAACAACTCCTGGTATGCATGCAAAAGAGGGAGGAGAGATCTGTATGCAGCCCCAAGGAGTAAACGGCGTATGTGCCTGCGCAAATACAGAATTTGTTTGTGTAAAGAAAACAAGAAGGGCTAAAAAAAAGGGCATTGTGATTTTCCCCCAAGCAATTTTCATATTAAGAGTTCTTGCTAGGGTCCATTTCATAATCCGTCACTCTGGTCGAAGATCCAGAGTCTCTAAACGCTCGAAGATCCTGGATGCGCCTTCGGGCTTACCAGAATGACGTAAATGGTTAGGTTTTGAAATGAGCTCTAGTCCTCTATCAGCGTAGCAGAGAGTGGGAAGGTTGGCAAGAGACGTAATTAATTCACCTTACGCAATCGTCATCCTGGTAAGCCGGCGAAGCCGGCGCATCCAGGATCTTCATCGTTCAAAGAGATTCTGGACAAGCCAGAATGACGAAGAGTGTATTATGAAGCACAAAAAAATCCCCTTTCGGGGAGTGGCCTATCTCAATCGAAGATTATTTGAATATCGTGGGTAGGGTAAGGTTGGTAATTGTCTGGCCAATCAATATCTGCGTGATCAGGTTCAAAAGAAAGAATGCCGAGAATACGATTACTAGGCCTATGATGGCTGCGATGATCGTATTGCGAGCTGACTCAACAGCTGCTTTGTCTCCGCCTGAGAAGATCCACTTTAACCCGCCCCAGATAAGGAATACAAGCGCGACAATAACTGCAATAATAAAGAGGAGGACAATGACTCCGAAAACTATTGAACCAAGGCTCCCCGCATTCTGCTTGCAGAGAACATTAAACGGTGTATTTGGATCAGTCGGATTACAGAAATTGAATGAAGTTGACCCACTTGCTAAAGCGCTTCCGGTAAGTGCAAGATAGGAAATTGCTGGGGTTAATATTGCTGCTGCCTTTTTGATATTTAATTTCATGTTATGTATTCATGTAACACTATTTTTCTTTCTTTGTCAAGGGGGGGAAAATGTGTTGGTCTTTTTGTTTTATGTAGATTACAGCGACAACATCTTCGTATGCTTTTATCCAGTTAGATTTAACAAGTTGCGTTTCTAAACTTGGGTATTTTCGCTTTTTTTTCGTATTATGAAACAGTGGTTGTATGATATTTGAGATTGCCGTGACCAGATTTTTCTCATCACTTTTAACCAGTTTTGGTAAAAGAAGGGTATCTATGTCATATTTTGTGGCGACATGCTCAAGACTTATATCCCCTGCTCCAAGTTTTTGAAATTCTTCAAACGCATTGCCGCTTTCCACAGCAGTCTCCTTTTGTTTCCAGGCAGGCATTCTGCCGTCAATACAAACTTTTTTCTCAGGTAATTTCCAGATAAGATATCCCCCCCAGTTGTAGACTGAGCAGAGATTACCTTGGCTCTTGTGATTTTTAAGATAGGCAACTGCCTTCTTGGGATAGAAAGCGTTTTCTGTGTAAGAGAGCATTGTCCTATGTTGTAGAAATAATTGACCTGCTACAACCATAAACGAAAGTATAGAAAATATTATATTTGCTTTTGCAAGACGACCGGAAGCCCCTGCTATTGCTGTTGTTTCTTCAAAAAGATAATTTAGAGAGCGAATGGTCAGAGGCAGCGAAAGAATAATAAAGAAAGGAACGTGACGCCGGCTGATAAGTCCGGCAGCCAAAAGCACAAAAAAAAGGAAAAACTCATAGGACTTAAACTTGTTTCGATACCGGATGACAAAAAGAACAGAAAACGGAAAAAAATACCAGAACGTAAGATGGGGCATAAAAAGCATTGGCATCCATTCAGCGATGTTTCCTGAGAGTGCGCCGTCAGAAGTAATTGCCCAGATCTCGTGCCAAAGTTTTATGCCGTACGGATTTATAAGCGTGGCAAGAATGCTTAGGAATAGAATTAATGTTAAATCTTTTTGAAATTTTAGGCGCGTTAGCATTCTGCCGATAAAGATAATCGCAAGCGAGACAAGGCCGAGTGGAAAGCCTCCATGAATATTTGCCCACAGGAGAAAAATAAACGGAATGACAAAAGCCCAGGTTTTCAGGCGTTTGTTATCAAGCGTAACGTAAAGAAGCAGAGAAAAAAATAACCAGCTTATCACCTGCGGACGGACGCCCGCAAAAGAGAGAAGTGTTGTTGCACAAATCACAAGGGGAATAATAATAAAGCGTTTTTCAGAATGGATTTGAAGAAAGAGCGCTACAGCGGCAAAAACAGCAAAGATAATAGAAAGCCCCGCAAAACCGATGAGCGGATAGAGAAGAGAGAGCGCAGAATTGGCAAGCCATTCATAATCGACAAATTGATATCCGGGCATAGTATAGGAGAGGGGATCAGTTTTTGGTATACCCCGTGTTTGTATAAATTCGCCTATGGACAGGTGCCAACCAAAGTCCGGGTCAAGGACAACTGATCCATACCACCAGAATACCGCGACTGTTAGGGTAAAAAGGAGGATTTTAAAAAACATAGGTATCGATCCGCCAACTGGCGGACGGTTACGGCAACGAAGCCCATGTCAAAACATCTAAACGCAAAAGCCAAAAGTTAGAAGTCAAAAGTACAAATAAATTTGAAATTTTTAATTTTCAATTTAAAAATGTTAGTCCCTAAAGTAAAAAGTTAAAAGTAAAAGCGCAAAACCAAAACTCAAAAATCAAAAGTAAATTAACGCTTGTTTTTAAGAGTTAATAAACTTGCTCCTAAAATATTTGCAAGCTCTGTCGCCTCTTTTAATAAAATATTTACCTGTTCTTTATCAGCTGATGTTGCATCTCTAAGAATACCTAACCAATATCTCGTTTCATTGGCGCTCTTTAAAGCAATCTGGTAAAACTTAATGAAATCTTTCTTACTTGATGCGGCCTGTGCTTCAATGATATTTGCACCAATAGATGTTGCAGATCTTGTTAACTGATCAATTATTATCCAGTAGATTCTTTCATTCGGAAGTGTACTGACAAACTTAACCACGGAAATAGAGAATCTGTAAGCTCTATATTTTAGTTGTTCTTTTATGTCTCCCACAGTTTTTAGTTTTACACTTTAGTTTTTCGCTTTTCGCTTTTAGCTTTACGCTTAATTTGAATTTCGAATTGAAAATTAGTATCGGATTTTTGCATTTTGACTAGAATTGGATTCTATCAGTATATCACGTTTCCGATTACCGCTTTACGATACGGGCATCGTAACCGTTTTACGAATAATGAAAACGGATGTGTTCTTGAGATGATTATCCTGTGAGCGGTACGCGAAACAGGAAGCCTATGAAATTGACGATAAAGAATGCTAGAAAGACAACGACAAGTCCAATAATCGCGTAGGTTACTTTCATACGGGCAGCCGCAACTTTCTGCTTATCGCCTCCTGATGAAAGCCAGTCGATTGCAGCCCAGAGAAGGATAATGATTGCCAGAACAAGAGCGACAACGATAAAGATAGTTAGGCCGTTTCTAATTACATTAGATAGGGCAGAAGTGCCTCCCATGGGTATATCTATGACTTTCCCACTAGGGTCTACAGCTTTTATATTACCGGTACTATCAATAAATCGAAGCGCAAGGTATTCCATAATGACAAATTACCCATTTATCATATACCACTCCGCTTTGAGTTTGCAAGAACTTGGTGTATGCCCACCGGAGCTTTCAAAAGTGGGATCGGATTATCTTTGAGAACTAGTCTAGGTACAACTCAAAGCTTCGTTGGGTATTATACTTATTTGTATTTTGAAAGCAGAGGGGTATACTCGATTTTTCTTCTGTGCGTCAATACAGCTAGTAAGAAATAAATGGAATATGTAAGATATCAACGGTGATAACCTCAAGCAACATGACAGAGAATATTAGGAAAAGTAGGCCGGCAATCACCGAGGTGAGGATATTTTTTGCACCCTGAATCGCTTCAGGATTGCCCTGAGAGGTCATCAGCTTATACCCTGCGTAAACAATAAGGATTACCGCTATTCCTCCGCCAATACCGATGAGAAGTCCAATCAACCGGTTGATAAACGTTCCTACTTTGGTGGGGATATTACCAATCGCACTGTCAATTGATTTACAGCCTGCTATTATCGATGGCGTTGGTGTGCCATCTTCTCCAACCCCTCCATCTTTATATTCCAGTTCAGCGCAGTGCGGTGGTGTAGGCGGAGCATGGGTGGGGGTGGAGGTGATTAATTCTTGCCCCGCATTTTTACAAAAGTCAGAAAAACCAGCTTTTACAATTTCTGACCCTTCGAGTTCGATTCGATCGCACAAGGCTGCCCAGCATACCGGTTCTGATTCAAATCGACCGACTATAGTCTGAAAACAGGGTTGTGAAGGATTTGGAGGCCATGAAAAATCCCATCGCATTTGTTTTTGGAGCGCCTGTTGGCATTCGTATTGCGTCGCATAAGTGGGTTGTTCTGGTAAAACACTCTCTTTTTTTATTTGGGTACAATATGGTTGTTTCGGATCCGCAATAAAAATGATAAATACATACGCCTGAGCGATTGCGTTTTTGCATTCGTCTAAAGAACCATACGGGCCATTCGGATCTTCCTGACAGACTGGTCCTGCAACAGGAACATCATCAATTCTGTATCTCTTTGGTTGCCCTGCTGCCAGAACCTCCTCACACTTTTGCTTTGTAGAATAATAAGTAACGCTGTCTGATTTGTCTGGTGGAATAAGGTTATCTGCAAGACACTGATCCCCTGCAGCAGAGGCTCCTATATACCAATGATCGCCTATTGTTATTAACAAACGAGTCAAAGACATATCGCAGGATTGTGCGCTTGTATAGACATAATTAATAAAAGCAGTGTTTGCTACAGATTGACATGCTGACTCTTCGGCAAGAGTCGGTTGTTGGATAATATATCCTGGCTTGGGTTTATCAATTGGGGAAAATTGAGTTGATACTTTCCGTCCGTCTGAAAGACACTCTACAGATAGAGTATAATAATCAGCCTTGCTGTAACCATCAAAGTGATAGTAGTGCGCAACTCCATACGCATTGGCTGTTACCTCGCGATTATGTGTATTGCCTCCTGATTTTTTCCACGTAAATTTCACTTGCGATTTTGCAGGGCAACCTTTTGAGACAAGGTATGTTGCCTCATTCTCTGAAGGGGGATCTGGGATGGTAAATAGTGAAGGAAATATGCCGACTTGAGTGTGCGTATTGCCTGAAACAAGAAACGACAATGCGATGGTATAAATTGCAAAAAGAGAAAACTGCAACAATTTTTTCATGCCGTAGGTGTATCGTAGTAAATGGGTAATAAAAAGACAAGGAGGATGCAGTCTATTAGTATTTCCAAAAAGGAATCTTGAGGATGTCAACACCGATAACTTCAAGAATGATCACAGAAAAGACGAGAAATAAAATACCAACGATTGCTGAGGTGATCAGATCTTTTGCACCCTGAATCGCTTCAGGATTGCCCTGAGAGGTCATCAGCTTATACCCTGCGTAAACAATAAGGATTACCGCTATTCCTCCGCCAATACCGATGAGAAGTCCAATCAACCGGTTGATAAACGTTCCTACTTTGGTGGGGATATTACCAATCGCACTGTCAATTGATTTACAGCCTGCTATTATCGATGGCGTTGGTGTGCCATCTTCTCCAACCCCTCCATCTTTATATTCCAGTTCAGCGCAGTGCGGTGGTGTAGGCGGAGCATGGGTGGGGGTGGAGGTGGCTGCGCATTTAGAAACGCTAAATGATGTTTCAGCAACGCCAACGCTACACTCAGCACGTACATATCCTGAGCCCGCTTCTGCTCCGGAAGGTGGATCTGGAAATTTATAACCTGAAAGGACAGCGGTTCCATCTGCATTTGCGGTTATAGTTTTAGGATCTGGATTAGTAATTTCGCTGTTTTTGATGATACTTAAATTTACAGTGTCACTAGGCGAGCATTTTTTAACGGTAATGTTTGTTGGTGAATTTGCGCATACAGGTGTGGGAGCAAGATCGATTGTTATGGTTCCTGTTGGTGTTTTTTCACAAAAGAAGGTGCGTGGATTACAGACTAAATTTGAACAACAGGTTTTTGGCGTTGCTCCTGCACAGCTTTCTCCTTCAGCATAGCACGATACGATTGGGGTGGGAATATTGCTGGTTGGCGTTGGTGTAACTGTTCCTGGGGTTGTGGGCGTTGGTTTAGGTGTAGATGTAGGAGTTAATACTGTGCTTTGGCAGGTTCCCGAAACACATGAATAGATGCCACACGCTGTTGATCCGTCCTGACAATCTATTGATGTCTGACATGAATTACCAGCCAGCGCGCAGCTGGGAGGTTTCGGTGTCGGAGCAGAGGTTGTGCCGGCTCTGGGTACCAGACAAAAATTTGCTGCTACATTTGGTGGTACTTCAACAGTTTTTGATCCTGGCATTAAGACATATCCAGATGGAACTGCATCTGAAGTCACTGTCCAGATACCCGATGAGATATCGTAGAATCTATAATAACCAATCTCATTTGTTGTCGTCCTCAAGAATGTAGAAGCATAACTAACAATAAGCATCGATAGTCCCACTGCGGGAGGTTCACCAGGATCCTTGATACAGTTTTGATTGAGAATATCGTAGAAAACATAACCGCCGACGATATTTTGAGCATGTGCTTGCCCTGCAATAAGAAGCGAGCATGAGAAGACAAATACGATAAAAAAGAAAAGCTGCCACAATTTTTTCATGCCGTAGGTGTATCGTAGTAAATGGGCAATAAAAAGACAAGGAGGATGTTTTGGGGTACAAGAATAGAAAATAGATTATAGAGCATAGAAGATAGTTTTTTGAGGATAGAGGATTGAGACTAGAAGGATTTCCAATTGTTTCTAAGGTTTGTCAATTTCCCTCCGAGAAATTGGTATCTTTTAAGAAGCAGGCCACAAAAATCTTTACCCCAGTAATCAAGATCTTTTGCCATTTGTATATGCACTTCCATTTCATTACACGATCCAATTGCAATATCTATATGTCTTTTGAATTCTTTTGGGAAGCGGCGTTTTGCCCATCCTTCTGCAATATTTGCTGGCGGAGACTTAGAGCATCTACGCATCTGTGATCCAAGATCGTTTCTTTCGAAGATCGGGAATTTGTTTACCTCTTTATTGGTAATTATTGCAAGTTCATACGCCTCTTTATATACAATGAGATCTTTGAAGCTTCTAATCATACTTTTAGTCTTTACAACTATTTTCTACCTTCGATTTTCTATACCTATTCTCTATCTTCTATGATCGACCGTCAAGTTATATAATGTCTCTATGGAGCAAAGATATTTTGAATCACTGTATCCCGCTGATGTCAGGTCAGCTGAAATTGAAAAGATCTTACGTTTTGTCAAAGAGGGCAACTCCTGTCAAGCTATTGGAATTCCTGGCGTAGGACGGGCAAATCTTCTGGGATTTCTTACCTATAACAGGCATATTCGCATTAAGCATCTGGGCGCTAAGCAAACGCAGTATCATTTTGTCATGGTCCATTTTGCAGAAGTGCGAAAGCGTCCTCTTTTTGATGTGATGAAACTTGTTTTTCTCTCTCTGGTCGATTCACTTCGCGAGCGCGGTATGGAAGAAGAATACAGAAAGGCAAATGAGATTTTCAAAGAGATATTGCCGTTTGCGGACGAGCTTGTTTTATTTCAGGGACTTAAACGCACGATTGATTTTTTGGCGGTTGAAAAGGATTTACGATTGGTATTTCTCTTTGATAGGTTTGAAGAGTATATCCCGTCAGTGACGAGTGAGTTTTTTTCCAATTTAAGATCGATTCGAAACCGAGCAAAATATCATTTCTCTGTTGTTTTCTCTGTTAATCGGCCGCTTGAAGATGTGCTTGAGCCGATCATTTTTGCTGACTTTTATGAATTTGTTGCCGGACATACCGTTTATCTTTCTCTTTTTGACAAGTCCGGTGTAGCGTTTCGCATCTCCTATCTTGAAAAAATAACAGGAAAGAAATTGCCGCAGGAAACAAAAGATGAGATTCTTCATTTGACCGGCGGGCACGGGAAGCTGACAAGGTTGTGTACTGAGGCGTGCTTGTCATCCTGGAGCGAAGCGATAGGATCCCCAGGAGATTCTATCGGTGCTTCGCGCCTCCAGAATGACAAAATGGTAGACTTTCTCCTCTCCCAAAAGACAGTACAAGGCGCGTTCTATGA
>CAZDTO010000026.1:0-13958 GCA_964508395.1 uncultured Gammaproteobacteria bacterium
TGGAACAAGATGCATATATGAGCAGAGTTGCTCCTCTTACGCAATTTCAAGTTTTAGAAAGTATTCGTTTCCTAAAGCCCTATTTTTATCTCTAAAACGGGTTATAAGCTGCAACCCGGTTAACGCGAGGCGAAGACAGAGGAAGATAAGTCGATTTTCTATATAGATTTTTCTTCACAGACAAATGCAGCTTCAGCAAGCGTGTTTTGTTTCTCTACTGATGAGATCGGAAGCATGTCAATTAATGATTTATTAAGACAAATATCCCTACACAGCACAATATGATTATCAAGAAGCTTTTGCTTTAGTGACTGCCCAAGAGTAGTAAGCATTGTTACGGGATGAAGATGATACTTTTCGATGAGATCTCTTAGGCCTTCTCCCTCCGGATAACTCCAACCTAGCACTTTCATACCTGCACATTTAGCATAATCAATCGCATCAATAGTTACTTTTGTATTCGTTACTACCCACGCCTCATCAAACATGTTTTTTTCTTTAACATCCTCAAAACGAGATTTTGTGTAGAGGGCTACATGCACATCTGACCTTGTGCCTGGGTTGTTATGGAATTTTGCTTCAATCATTGCCGTTTTTCCATTTTTAGCAGCAATTACGTCTATCTCATGCGTAATGCAGGAGCCGGAAACGACCTGTCTTATCTTTGTATGATATCCATGTGCATCAAGGACCTTTGCGACAAAATCTTCAAACGGGTAACCGGTCGGACCAAGGTCCATAATTGCCCGCTTAAGGCCATACTTTGCCTGCACATACGGATGTCCTGAGCTTCCTAAAAATTCGATAATATGACGGTAAATTTCTGCCGTAGGAATATTCTCGTAAAGTTTTTCTTTCACGTGGGCAAGCACATGCGGCGCAAGGGCATGGGATATACGGGCTTTCTCTATGGAAAGCATTACTTTTTTTTCACTAAATGGTTCTTTTTCACCATTTGCTTTTATGACAGAAAACATACGAGTTAAAAGTGATAAGTTATAAGTGACAAGTTAATAATATTAAATATTATCACAATTAACAAGGTTACCAAAACATTTCCTGCACGCGGTCTTGTCGGGCAAATGCGACAAAATCACCATTTTCAAAAAGCTTTATATAATCCGGATCAGATTTGAGTTGTAAAGCCATCTGTTTTTGCTCATCAAGCGACGGTCTTGCACCAGGGTCGTTAAGCAAAAAAACGATAATATCCGCTTGGTCTAAACCTTCAGGAATGGTAAAGACGAGTTCTCTGTGTGAGAGATGTGCTCCGATATTGTTGCTTGCTGCCACGCTATATTTAGTCGGAATTTTTCTTATGAACTCTTCCACAATTTTTCTATTACCAACCTGATTACTCAGCATATCAATATTCGGATTCCTGCTGCCAGGAAGCGGGCCATACGCATAGGCAGAATAAATTCCAATGCTCCCAATAATTATCATAAAAATAATTCTATGTGCAGGAAGTAAAACAGCATTAAACCGCTTGACAGCATAGATCGCAGAAACGAAGAGAAACGGTGTGATAGAAGCGGTGTAGTGATAATATATCTGATGCAAATTTGCATTATTACTTAAAAGCGTAATAAGAAGATCAGGAACTGCAAAAATCAGATAAAGAGGAGATAAGAATGATAGGAATGAGAGAGGAAGAAAAAGTTGAGTCAGGAAATCTACCCGGTCTGGCTTTAGGATTGTTTCTACTGTATGCAGCGGAGAAAAAACAAGATTTTTTATAATTTGTGTCGGACTGTCACCATAATCGTTATAGTACGACAGCGCGAAATGTTGTGTGCCACGTGCGTTTGGAATTGCAAAGAAAACAAGAAAGAAGAACATAGACGCTGAGAAAATAAAGATCAGACAGGCAAAAACTAAATGCTTAGTATAGCCATAGCCATTCCTTTTAAATATTTTTACGGATTCTACAACCAGCATCCATAAACCAAAGAGCGAGATAATTGCCCAAACTTGCTCCTTAGTTATCGCAGCAAGAACTGCAAGCAGTGAAAACCAGAGATAATTTCTCTTCATAAAAAAATAATAAGTCCCAAGCAGAAACGTCGTTCCAATCGTTACTGCATGGAAATCGAAGAGATTCGCGCGTTCTACGCTGGGATTAATAAGATACAATATAACAAAGAGAAAAGAGATATCCTTGCGTTTCAGAACATGTTTTGCGATAGCAAAGATGAAAAAGGCACCAAGCGAAACAACAATTGTCTGAAAAAGAAGCAGCACTTTTGGACTTTCCCAAATTCTATAAAGCGGGGAGATAATAATTAGGATAAAATCCGCATGAGCTGAAAGGCGTGATACGATTTGTCCATCGGAATTTGTCTGAAACAATCTACCATGAGCAGTATTCCATACAGTCTGTGCCATATTACCCAGGTCAAATCTTCCTGCATAGAAATTGTCATAGCGAAGGAAACTAATTCTACTGAAATAAAGAGTGTAAATAGAAGTTATAAAAAAGAGAATCGTCTCATAAGGATAATAGATTATTGTCCGTTCGATTTTTTGTAACACGTGATGTTTAGTCCTAGACCAGATAAAAGATAGTATGATAAAATAGAATTCAGAAAAGACAATAATACACCGGACAAAAATAGATGCGAAAGCCGCAAGCGGCATAGCCATAAACTTCATAAGACCTAGCACGATTACTCCCTCCCGTACTCCAAGTCCGGCGGGTGTTATAAACAATATATAGCCAGCAAGAAATGAAAAGACAAAAAAACCAATAAACACATAAAAATCCTTCGGATGAAGAAATATTATTGATGAGATCACAAAATAATATCCTAGCCCATACAATAAAAACGCCAGTACGCTTACAGCCGCAAGGTGAAGCTGTGCCAATGTATCTCCACTCGTTCTAAACTTAAGCCTTGCTAAGAAATTAAACTGGAAAATATAAAGACTCGAAAGAAGAAAAACAAAAATAATAACAGTTAATATTATAAAAGTTCGAAGCGTGTCGGGAAAAATGAAAATATCCGTGAGAAAACTAAGTGCAAAAAGCGAGATAACACTTGCGCCAAGAAGAACAAATTGAGCCTCAATTATAAGTGCTAAATTGAAATCTCTTTTTTCAATTGTGTGCTTTGAAAAAAGCACGGACCGCTTAACAAACGACCAAACATTTCCCGGTATGTACCTATTAATTTCAGATATTGCCCAAAGGAATGCCGTTTCTTTTAGTGGGATTTTATACCCATGCTTCCTTAGTATGGTCTGCCAAAGATATGACCTTAGGAAAAAGTATGAAATAAACGACAAAATTCCATAGATGAGAAGTTCTACATTAATATATTGCAGACTTGCTGCGACTGTCTCCCGTTGGTAAAAAATGACCTTGCCTATAAAAACTAAAACAATAGCTGAAATTGACCAGCCTATAAAATTTTTTATAATTGAGGAAATTATTGGTTTCATAGAATAACTTTTGCTTTCAGTATAGCAGAGGTTTTATTGAATTCAATGCGTGCGTCTGTTAGAATGAGGCCGAGCGCTCGTAGCTCAATGGATAGAGTACATGGCTTCGGACCATGGGGTTGGGAGTTCGACTCTCCCCGAGCGCGCTAAGACGAAGGGATCGGTGTAAGTCTAACACCAACATGCGGCTCCCCACCCCAATCCCCACGACTACTCTCGTCGACATGCGCTTCATATCCAAGTCTTGAAAGCCATTTGCTTATTCCGGGTTTTAAAGTATTCTTCATTACAGTCTTTTCCCGAGCCCAAGCTCGATATGATGAACATCCGCCACCTATTGCAAGCGCGTATCTTGCCATAACTATTGCTGTCTTAAAACTTCTGTAATTGGGGATTACGCTCCATGATGCAATACAGTATTCTTTTCCTTCTGTAAAATCCTTAGCCGTCATAAGCATATGGCCAACCGGCACTTCACCATCGTATGCAATAAAGCTGTGATTTTCGCCGTTGTTTTCATACTCGGTAAGCAAAGTTTCAATCAGCTCTCTGTCAAACCGCTGGCTTGCTTCTTCCGACAACGGATGGGCTGTTTCCTCTATGCATGCAATAAGGTGAGCATCACGGGGTGTTGCTTTACGCAGCGTAATGAGGGAATGTAAACGCTCTTTCTCCGACATCAAAATTTAAATCAAGCTTATCTGTTTTATTTGTCTTAAAACTTCATCTTCTGCCGCTCTTGTTATTTTTCCAGTTTGTGTTTCAATTAATTTTACCGAGGAATATTTTCTAAACAACATGCCAGTAAAACTTTCGTGTCCAATCATTGGCTTTTTTCTTCATCAACCGGAACCCAAGAAAGATCGAGGATAGAAAAGGTCGAGTCTTCTCCTGTTCTGAAAACCGGCTTAACTCTCATTCCAATATAAGGCTCCCCTTCTCCAAACTCTGATAAATAACTCATAAGCTTGGTACAAACTCCCGGAATCTCAACTGAGATAAGGGGAACGCCTCCCCCCCCGCCTTCATTCTCAAGCTTAAACCCTTCCCCGGGATAATTGGTAGTAGAGTGGGTATAAACTCTTGCTTCAGAAGTATCTACCGGCACCCACTCCATCTTACCCCAGCAATCAGGACAGTCAACCCTTGGCGGCAGCCAGATTCCTGTATCCTCATCAGGACATTTTGTCCCCAAAAGCTTTCCCTCGGTTAACCCTTCAAAGAATGGAGTTACTCCTCCGTAAGAATGGAAGTGATCCTGACCTCTAGGATTTGCAATTACCCAATACTCATCAGGAACCGGCTGTTTAAAGAGTTTTTCCACAAGCTCCGGCTTCAAACCTTCTTTTAATGTAACCTTCTGTCTCTCTATCTTGCTCTCAACCATTTTCTGCCCTTTCAAAAATTATAGAAGTAACATGTGATCCAGTGCCCGCATGTGAAATAGCCATACCGCGTTTTGCATCCGGGACCTGCAGATTACGAAAATCTTCAGGTTTTGTTTTTCCGAATCTTTCCCAATATTTAGGATCTGCATGAAACTTTTCCCAATCACCTTTGAGCTGCCAAAGGACTTCAACCAGCTGAAAAACTCCCGTTGCTCCTACCGCATGCATTGTCCCCAAAAGCCCGCCTGATAAATTATTTGGGAGTCTGCCTTCATAATAAGCATCTCCGCTTTCAATAAACTCATATCCTTTTCCATAAGGTCTAAGACCAATATCCTCCCACGTTTGGATATCAGAGACAGTGAATGCATCATGAGTCTCCAAAACATCCAGATCCTCAACGGGGTCTTTTATTCCAGCCATATTGTATGCTTGATAAGCAGCAAATCTGGCTGCTAAAAAGCTGGTAAAGCCAGGCCATTCATTTTTCCTATCTTTGTAGGTCTCTTCTGTCTCATTTGGCAGTAAAAGAATCGGCATATCCCTCCTGTCAGCAGTTTTTAAGGTATGGGTACCCTGTCCCACACCAGTGACCTTGACTGGTTTATCTGTCAACTTGAAAGCGGTCTCTTCATCAGCCAGGATAAGCGCCGCAGCGCCGGTACTCATCACGCAGCACTCAGGAAAGGTAAGCGGGTCTGAAACAACTTTGGAGTTAAGAATTTCATCAATTGTATATTCTGCAGGATTTTGGGAGTAAGGAGAAAATCTGGCGTAGTGATGATTTTTCTGGGCAATTTTGGCCAGAGCTTCCCGCGGCGGGTTATTTTCACGCAAATATCTTCTCATCATAAGAGCATAATAACTCGTGTATAGCCAGCCAAGCTCTGATTCAAAATCTTTATCGGCTGCTGCAGCGATATAGGCATTGCCTTGTCTTGTACTTACCTCATCCATTCTTTCCCATCCAACTACCGGGACCAAAGAAGCATACCCTGAGGCAATGCTTAAAATTCCTTCTTTGACCGCTGATCCTCCGGTTGCCCCTCCGGTTTTTATCTCAACATTTGGAAGTGGGTCAAACCCGAGATAGTCATGAACCTTGGCTGCAGCTAAAAGCTGATCGCCGAAGTGATCAGCAAATTGTGAATAAATAACATTGTCAACAAGCGGACGGAATTCTTTTACAGACAATCCCAGATCATCTTCAACAGCCATGCGCATCGCATCCATACAAAGTTCCGTAGTTTGTTTCTGCGGGTATGCTTTACGGAAGTCAGTCATTCCTCCTGCAACAGCGTAAACCGGTCGTGAAAGTTCGGGGATTCTTAAGTTACCACGCTCAAGTTTTATCATTAAAAGATAAGCTCAGGATCTTCGACTTTCGGTAGTCTACAACTTCACAGTTCTAAAAATCAAGTGGCAATCTAAAGGATGAGCCGAGTGTCCCAAGAATGGAACACCTTTGAATCGTATTTTAGGAGCAGCGGTCGATATTTAGTAAGTGATTTATCGTTCACATTTTTATTCGCTAATGGAATCAACAAACATTTTAATCGGAGGAGTGAGAACAGTGGCTACGACCATACCTATGGGTAGCGAGCCGATAAAGGAGATCATCCATTTTTGAAGGAAGTTATCCACGAAGCCAAGGTTGAGCCAAGTAAGGACGAACGACATAATCAAGCCCCCACAAAGACCGAAAAGTAAGCCCATGAGCAAACCAGAATATTTTTTAGGAATTTTTTTCATAGTCTATGTAGTCCGCGCAGCTTTGAGAGCTCTCACCCACCAGTCCAACTCTTTTAGTTGTTTCCCAATATCTCCACTGACAAATTCAGGTTTTGGAATGCCGCTCTCGTCAATCGCATTAAAGATGTTACGGATAAGAATATGGTTCATTGTATTGGCGACACTCGCGACTTTTAACTCAGCCAGTACTGGGATCAGGTGTTCGATCGCGCGACTTCCAGAGGCAGCTCCGCCATACCCGACAAATGCGGCAGCTTTGTAGTTCCATTCAGAAAAGATATGATCTAGGAAATTCTTCAGACTTCCAGGAATAGAATGATTGTATTCGCCTGTAACAAATACAAATCCGTCCGCACTCGCGATTTTACTAGCGAGCTTTTTCTGAACTTCGCCATACTGATGCATCATGGGCGGCATTGCTTGGTTGAAAAGCGGGAGGTTCAGCTCAGCAACATCGAGCAGCTCAAACTCCATGTCGGGAGCAGCTTTTGCCGCTTCTTTTCTATACCAGTCGGCAATTTTTCTGCCGAATCTACCTTCACGAACTGTCCCCACGATAATTAAAATTTTATTCATACGGTCAAGTGTAGCGACCTGCATTCTAAGTTGCAAGTATGCACACATTTGTGCTATACTCACCTTATGGTTCGTATAGTTTCTCAGTGCAACGAAGAATGCCCGCCGGAAGTGAATGTCATTGATTCAATTTCCGGAAAATGGACGGTCATGATTGTGTTTGCGTTGTCTCAAAAATCCCGTCGTAATGGCGAGTTAAAGCGCATAGTAAGCGGTATTTCTCATAAAGTACTCACGCAAACGCTCAGACGTCTTGAACGTGATGGTGTAGTTGCAAGGAAGGTATATCCTGTTGTTCCTCCGCAAGTTGAATATTCTCTCACACCGCTTGGTACATCATTGGTGGATTTGCTTTCAAACCTTCGCGTATGGGCTAAGAAACATTATGGGGAAGTAGAAAAGGCGCGCACAAAGTATGATAGTCGTCCCAAAAAGAAAATTGATGATTCGATTGCTTTGGATAGAGCTAACGCTGGTATAACAGCCTAAAAGGGAATTTGTGAGCCGCACAGGAATCGAACCTGTAACCACCTCCTTAAGAGGGAGGTGCTCTGCCAATTGAGCTAGCGGCCCTTATTAATCAATCTAAATTGTATCAAAGACACAGCCCCCTTGACAAATAAAACAAATAGGTGTATAAACTATAAGATCTATTGATCTCCTCCAACGTCTGCAGAAGATCCTCAGGCAAACCAGTATGAACGAGATATTAACCAGAAGGGGTTTTATCAAAGATGCCGCTATTGCCGGAGCAGGTTTGACAGCTTTGGGTTTACCCAGAATTTTGCGGGCCGAAGATGAAGAAGTACCGCCTATTATCGAAAATGTATTTTCCAAAGAAAAAGGGAAACTCGGTAGCGTTGTTGTTGCAAGCGACGCAGTTAATGATGAGACAGGAAAAACACATGCAATTCTTTCTCTATATAGTTACCCACATAGAATAGACAGAGTTGATTTTGATCCGGACTTGAATAAGTACATAGTTACCTCAAATACAGAACCGGTCCCCGTATTAGCAGCAAGATCGATCATAGGATTTGCTAATTCAAATTTGCCGGGCAATGAAAAGATTATTGTCGGCGGGTTTAATGAAGATCGCAATGCTACAGTTGCAGTTTCAAGCGATAGCGGTAAATCATTTGAAACAAAATCTGTAGAAGATCAATATGGCAATCCGATATCCGGAAAAGTAAGCGAAATAAAAAGAATCCACCGCACGGACTATGCGCTTCTTCGCATCACCGATATATTTGGCGAAGGTAGCCAATATGCACTGTATAATTCTGATGAAACAAATCGTCTGCAACTCCTATCAAGTGCCTCCGATGATTTACCGCTTCCGCTTCTTGATAACGTTAGCCAGTCAAATGACCTATCAACTGTTTACGTCACGGGGAGAATGAAAGCAAGAATTGCTAATGTTGAGCTAGACATTGATGACGCATTCATCCTGGGTGGATCATACCGGCTGGAACAGCTTAAAAACCTTGATGATGTTTTTACAGTCCGCGATGAAACCGGAAGGATTGAGGAGACGCATATTTTACAAAAATTTTATCCGCGCCCGCGTATCCCTGAAAGGTTCATCTATAAAATAAATGCAGGTGATGAAGAGCATCCGATAAAACAATCTTACGCTTATCTAGACGACCTCATTAGACAGCAACTAAGTGAAACATTTGGTTGGGAAGAATATTTCATGCAAAGAGGAGTATCAACAGCACTCCTAAACAACATACATGTTTTTCCGGATGGAAAAGTATGGGTTACCGGAGAACACGGCTCAGTAGATTTTTTACCCTCTATACCGCTTGCTATGTATTTTGAAACCGGCGATGAATACATAATCAAAAGCGGTACAGAAAAGTTATTTCCATTTGGTGAATTAAAAACTGTTCCTTCAGATATAATTGACGAACCAAATTTTGTGATGTTCAGGGGAAAATCCAAATTTTCGCGCAATACAGAGACGGTCAATGGAATACATGTTGCTATCGGAGCCAGCGTAGGAGCTCTAATAAGAACAGATGCAAATTGGACGCCTCTTGAGGAAACTAACCCATGGTATCAGATCCCGAGTGCTTCACAAAAATAGACGATACCCCCTTGACAAACTGTAAATTGAAGTATATAAGAAATTGTAGTTTTGTCTTCGTGATCTCCTCCATTGCCGCAGAAGATCTCCAAGAATAGAAGTATGTTTTCGGAAGCATTAAGTAGACGAGCATTTATAAGAGGATCAACAGCATTCAGCGCAGCTGTTACTACCGGTGACGTGCCTGATATACTAGAAGACGTGTTTACCCCTGATGTAGAAAAAGGCCGTGGCAAACGATTTTTTGTTGCCGCAAATGACGCTGTCAATGATAACCAGGGACGAACAGCAGCGGTTTATTCTTTACGAAGATACGGCAGTTTGGTAGAAAAAGTAGACTTCATACCAACTACAGAAAAATACGAACTGCGCCCAAATTCAGCTCCAGTACCCATAAGAATACCCGAAAAAGCCGAAACAATAGTGGGTTTTGCCAATAATGGAACTTCTGGGAATGAGAAAATTATTGTAGGTGGATATAATGAAGATGAGTCCCGCAGGCAATACGCGGCAATCGCTATATCCTCTGACAGCGCAGAGACATTTGAACCGTTTTCTTTAAATGGATATGACGGGCAAGAGGTCCGCGGACAAGTAAGAGAGATAGAAAAAATTCCTTCAACAGATATTGCACTTCTACGTATCAGCAATCAATACGACATTGGAAACCAGTATGGGATATATGACGCAAAGTCTGATGAATTCCGGCTCATTGCTGCGGCCACTGATGATCTTCCGCTTCTTGACAATTTATATGTCAATCCAAGTGATCCAGCCAAAGTTATTGGGACTGGAAGAATAATAAGAAGCTGGGAATATCCACGCGCGCAAGGCATTGCAGATTTTACACTAGATCTTGAAGATGCGGTAATTACTAGTGGTTCATACCGACTGAGTAATTATCTTATTGGCCTTGATGATGTGTTTGTCCTTCGTGACGATCAAGGAGAAGCGCAAGAGACATTTGTCTTGCAAACAATCAGATATCAAGATTCTATATATCGATTGGCACATAGAATAAAACAGGATGATCTAGAAAGCGAAAATTATAAGATAGAAACAGGCTTTGAGTATGGACAAGGATATGATGAGATGATAAGAAAATCCTTAAAAGGCTTATCAAAATGGCATGATGAAATGACTAGATACCCTATTACTGCAAACTTGAAAAATATACATGTATTCCCTCAAGGACATACATGGCTTACCGGTGAATATCAAACAATTACTGGAAATTTGCCACTTGCGATCTATCAAAATACAGGTGAAGAAGGAGCGCTTGCAGATGAGGAGAGCGTACTACCATTTTTTTTTCCGTATCTTATGACATTCCCATCATCAATTAATCAGGAACCGGAATTTGTTAAATTATGGAATGGCCACCAGCTACCGGGCATAGATGAGGCGGTACATGGTGTTCTGTTTAACCTTGAGGCTGGGGGAGGAGCTATGATAGAAACCGATGAAAACAGAGTACCGCTTGATGAAATTGTGCCATGGTATCAGAATCCGATCTACTTTCCCTCAGCCTGATTGATTCTTTCTCCAGGATTATGCGTCTATCTTATAGTTTGCTATTTAGGCTTATTTCTAGTATAATCGCCGAATGCCTCTTACCGAACGATTACAAAAATATAATCCTGACATCTATACCACGCCGGATGCCAAACACTTCTTGGACAAAACAAATGACAAAAAGTATGCCTTTGGCACTGAACAGATAGATCCTTGTTCGACTGAAGATCTGGCGAAAATATACTCCCTTCCTCCAACAGTGCTTAATGATATCCAAACAATTGTAAAAAACACTGGTCATATACACCTATTACCGTTTGTCATGGGTACATACCAAATAAACTCTAGAGAAATGCGAATGAACGATATTTGCCTTACTGATCCATTTGCAGCATATCTTATGGCAACAAAAGGAATTGAAGGGTATGCCTACCCATTTTTACGTGGGATCTATTATGGCGGAAGACGAAGCTGGTGGCGGCATGAATCGATTCATATACAACATCATCTAAATACTGCATTTTACCTGAACGCAAGAGATCAAAAAGAAAAACGTGCTCCACGATTTAGACACTGGGACAATAAGGAATCTATGAATGAAGCAGGATATACAATTCACGAGTCAGGCGCTGAGGAGCTTATGACCAGATGGCAAAGCCTTAAAGAAGCTCGGGGAAAAAGGGAAAAGGCCGTATCCGCAGCGTCACTTCTTTTTACCTTGAGTATGCGTCATTTACCGGTTTTCGCAACTTGCTTATTGATGGAAAAGATCAAATAAATGAACACATTGATGGGGGATGGAAAATGCCGGCAAAAGTCAGCACAGCAGTACTGCTTGCAGCTCTTCCTTATTTTGTTGAAAAGAATTCTAACGTAGCTGGCACTGTGGCACAGGCAGTATCAGACTTTCTTCCTATTTCAGAAGATAGAATCGAAGGACTAATGATCCGAGGTTATAGTTATTATATTGTTTCAATTTTATCAGCTCTTTTTAGCACAAAAGAAAAAGGTGCATTTAAACATAAAGCAGACGCAGACGGCCATATTTCAACGCGCGACTATAAATTCCCTTATACATATAATCCCGCCACATCTCTTACCAGATCAGTTGGGCTCTTAAGATATCTTAATACTACGTGGGATCAAATTCCTTCGTACCGGGAAGTAAAATCAACAAAAGGTATTGATAAGGTGCAAAGAGAAATAGATGACAGGTTAGCTCAAGACAATACCCCAGAGAAGGAATATAGGTTTACCATGGACATTGTTGAGGATGCATTGAGTCCTTTCAAAACAGGCGGAAGATCAGGGTATCCAAAAGGACTATATATCAAGGGTATGTTTGTACCGGCGATGTATCTTAAACTGCGCGAATTATATTATCAATCCCCTAAGCAGCCTGAGGAGCTATCCATTCACCAGGGATCATAACAGTTGGCTTGTGAGTACGTAGTCCAGGAAACTGTCGTATTTCTCCATCTGGTCTTTTTATTGTTACATCAACCTTGTCACCCTTATCAACATCGTCCATGATTCTTTCTACGTCGCTGCCCGTTAATGTCCTCTCAATATGCAAATGACGAGCGACTGCACCTATATGTTCTTCTTTTTGCGCAATAATAGCTCTTGCGACTTTTTCTGCAGAACCAATATCAGCTCCCATCATCTCAGCGACAAAGAGATCATGACTTGTTCCTCCTCTTCCGTTTGCGTGCGGTGCGACTGCTGCCACAGCGCTAAATGATGCTGGCTCAGTCAAACCAAGATAACCAGGTCCCGCAATATTAGTAACCTTATTAATATGTATTCCATCTTCTATTCCCGCAACCGAATGTTCTGCCTCATGGTAATCCGTCTCACTTGCCACGACTCCTGCAAGCTCGTCATTGATTACAGCGCTTATCTCAGATCCATCAGACAAATATTCACGGCCTCCAATCGGCACGCTGATCCCTTGCCATCTTTCCCTCATATTAGTATAATTATACCAGCATCACACTTAAGTAACAATGACATGACTGAACAATCGGAGCTAAAAAAAGATTGGGTTCCACTTTTTGAACGACAGGTAAAAAACAGTGATAGAGAAGCAGTTATTATTGTTTTAGATATGATAAGTAGAGGAGTAGTTGTAGGTAGTTCTGATGAAGAATTAGATGCAAATACCATTTGTGCACAAAAGGCAGGTGCAGAATTTCTTAGAGAACCTGCGAAAATAACGACATTTCAACGTGAGGTTTTCAGGAATATCGTCCAGAAATCCGCACTCGGAGTTAACGCACCGCACAGTCCTAAATAAATTTCTGTAAGTTAAAAGATTGCCTATGCTCTCTGCATAATCCATATTTTTTTATCATCTCCTGATGCTCTTTGGTCCCATATCCTTTATGTTTGGCAAACCTATATTCTTTGTAGTTTTTCCCCAGATTTCGCATCAAATCGTCACGGTATACCTTGGCAATTATTGATGCTGCCGCAATCGAGACTGATTTCTGATCACCCTTTATAATCGCTTTTTGTTTGTTTATTCCTCCTGGGAGGTACTTTTGGTGAAATCCATCAATAAGAATTGCATATGAATCTTTTTTTATATTCAAAAGCAATTGCTTTATAACTTTTCGAAAAGCAGATGAATTTGCTTTGCCGATACCAAATCTATTTATGAAAGATACATCTATTGACTCGATTGTCCAAAATAACGCTGTATTTTTAATTATTTTTGCTAATTTTTCTCTGGCAATCGGAGAAAGAAGCTTTGAATCATCCACCCCAACAAGGATACTCCTTGTACAAGGAGTATCCTTGTTAAAAACTACGCCCGCCGCGACGATAGGACCGGCAAACGCGCCTCTGCCCACCTCATCCATGCCGATAATAAACTGCACTCCCCTATTCCAAAACCTTATCTCTTCCTCAAAATCAGGTCTTGTCATTTTCACCATCCGCGGTAATAAGCGGATCCTCAAATTCATCGATCGTTGGAAGATTTGATACTCTTGCCTTTAATTCTCCATAAAAATGGACTGTGTTGTTGTCAAGTTTTTCAATTTGTGCTTCCTGCTTTTTCCAACGCAAGGTTGTCGTTCGTTTTTCAAATTCAAGAGATTGGCGAAGCGCTCTAATTCCATCAAAATGCGCCTGCATTCTGTGTTTGAAAGCATCGCTTAGCATGTACTCTCTTATCATTC
>CAZDTO010000027.1:0-10197 GCA_964508395.1 uncultured Gammaproteobacteria bacterium
CACCTTTCCCGCCGACAAGAGGAATATCATCTTTATCAATCTCTGAAAACCATAGGATTGCCCGATCCTCCCTTGCCATATATCGAGTACTATTATGCGCAAGTCTTTCAGAATTATCAAGTCTAAGATTTATTAGCATACATTGACAAGCGATATTGCCTGCCGTATAGTTAATTGAAGATGGATCGTTATGACCATCTTGATCCTGAGTCCGGTAAAGCCGGACGAAAAATATTTTATGAACGATACTGATCTTTCTGAATTTCGTGAGCTTTATATGAAAACTGCATCTGCGTACGTCCGTGACTTGAAAGCTCTCCTTGCATCTGATTGGCAAACACGTTCAACTAGAGAAACCGAAGAGAAGCTCTATATCATTACACACTCACTTTCAAGCCAAAGCACGGCTATGAACTACACAAAAATTGCTGCCCTGTGCAGTACGTTTGAAAAAATTTTCTATCAGATAAAAGAGAAAGGACGCGTACTTACCGATCAATTAATACATGAGCTACAAGATGCAGCAAAAAAGCTTGAAGATGCTCTTTTTTATCTTGAAAAAGCGAATCAGGAACCTGATCTTACTGAAACTGTCGAGAGATTAAAAAAATTTTATGAATGATCTATAAACTATGCGAATCCTGCTTATCGATGATGATGTGTTTTTCCAAAAATTTTATGCAACAAAGCTTAGCGAAAAAGGATATGAAGTCCATCTTGCCTCTGATGGAAATGAGGGCATAGAAAAAGCACGGACTCTCAAACCAAATATTATCCTTCTTGATATCATCATGCCCGGTAAAGACGGGTTTGAAACATTGAAAGTGTTGAGCAATGATAAAGTCACAAAAGATATTCCAGTTCTTGTCTTCTCAACACTCGGGCAACAGCAGGACGTAAAAAAAGCACTTGACCTTGGAGCAAAAGGCTATGCCAATAAAACATTCTTTGATTTTGATAATTTAGTCACGAGAATTGCGTCACT
This sequence comes from uncultured Gammaproteobacteria bacterium, assembly GCA_964508395.1. GTDB lineage: Bacteria > Patescibacteriota > Microgenomatia > Levybacterales > UBA12049 > CAZDTO01. The sequence continues at coordinate 986 of CAZDTO010000027.1, forward strand.
GACAAAACAATAAACCACGTTTGACGTGGCTGCCCTATGCTTGTTACCGATGATCAACTAAAACAACTGGTTGTAAAAACTGGCCTTGCGGATGCTAAAAAACTTGAAGAAATTAAATCATTCGCTGAAAATGCAAATATTGGTTTTGATGAAGCCATAATCGATAAGGATATTGCCTCAGATGAACAGCTGGGCCTTTTAATCGCAGATTTTCTTAAAATACCATTCGTTGTCTTATCAAAAATCACCATACCTGAGGATGTTTTCCGCATTATCCCGGAGAGACTTGCACGAAAACAAAAAGTAATTGCATTTGCGCAGGATGGTAAGGGGGTTAGAGTAGCAATGACTAACCCAAAGAATACAGAATTGCTAAGCCTACTTGCACGAAAAGTCGGGAAAAATGTCAGCGCATATCTTGCCACAGAACGTGACATCTACAACACGCTTCACATATACAGAAAGGAGCTGCAGAAAACGTTTGATCAGATGCTTAAAGAAGAGCTTGAAAAAAAGGGGAATCTTCTATTTGACACAGCACCGGCAGCAAAAATTGTTGATCTCCTTATTGACTACGCATACCAGGATAAAGCATCTGATATCCATATTGAACCTGAAGAGAAACACTCACTTGCCCGTTTCCGTATTGATGGCATTATGCATGACATACTCATTTTGCCAAAAGCACTCCATGATCAAATAATAACCCGCATTAAGGTGCAATCAAGACTTAGGACGGACGAGCATTTAAGTCCGCAGGATGGAAAAATGAGAATGAAGCTTGCTGAAGAAGATTTTGATATTCGTGTATCTATCATTCCGGTTGCAGAAGGTGAAAAAGCAGTTCTCAGACTTCTGGTGTCCCGATTTCGGAAGTTCTCGCTTCTAGATCTGGGCATGAACGATGAAGATCTTAAAAAAGTCACTGCGGCAATCAATAAATCCTATGGCATGATTCTCTCAACAGGACCGACAGGATCAGGAAAAACTACCAGCATATACTCAATTCTTAAAATCCTCAATACGAGAGAGAAAAATATTACAACAATTGAAGATCCTATTGAATACCGTATCAGGGGAGTCAATCAAATCCAGACTAATACTAAAACCAATCTTACCTTTGCAACCGGACTTCGTTCAATCTTAAGGCAGGATCCGAATATCATTTTTGTTGGAGAAATACGTGATAGCGAAACAGCGGGAATTGCTGTCAATGCTGCTCTTACAGGACACCTTGTACTTTCAACGCTCCATACAAATGATGCGGCGACAGCACTCCCTAGGCTCATTGATATGAAAATTGAGCCTTTTCTTGTCGCCTCTACCGTAAACATCATTATCGCACAACGGTTGGTAAGAAAAATTTGTGAGATGTGTAAGACATCCGTTATATTCACAAGAAAAGACCTTCTAAGGAGACTCCCAGAAGACATTATAAAAAAACACTTCAACGAAAAAGAAGAAATCCGTGCGTATTATGGAAAGGGTTGCAAAATCTGCCATAGTACTGGATATGCCGGCAGAGTCGGTATCTTTGAAATACTTGTAGTGAGCAAAGAGATACGAAGGCTTATTACGGAAAAGGTTGATTCAGACATCATCGAAAAAGCTGCGATCAGTGAAGGAATGAATACCATGCTTGATGACGGATTAATGAAGGTTGCCAAAGGCCAAACAACAATTGAAGAAGCATTCAGAGCCACAAAAGTTGAAATCTTATGACAGAAAAAAAAATATCCATTTCTAACAATGATCGATTAGGCCTTATAAGCAATCTCTCAACGATGTTGTCTGCCGGGATCCCAATCCTTGAAACAATCGATTCACTCCTTGAAGATTCCAAAGGCAACACAAGGAAGGTCCTGGAAGCGCTCAAAGACGACTTGTCACAAGGCAAGCATGTCTATCATGCATTTTCAAGATTTCCAAAAGTATTTGATACGGTAACCGTCAACATTATAAAAGCATCTGAAGAAGCAGGGACCCTGGATGTCACTCTTAAAGATGTAAAAGAAAATATAAAAAAAGAAGCAGAATTTTCCGACAGGGTGAAATCAGCACTTGTATATCCAATTATAGTTATGGTTGTATTTATCGCACTTCTCTTTGTCATGCTTATTGTCGTTATTCCCCGTATATCAAGCGTATTTACAAAACTTAATATGGAACTTCCACTTCCAACAAAAATTCTTATTTTTGTTTCAGATGCTCTTATATCCCATACTGCTCTTTTTTTTACTATTATTGCTGTATTTATCATAGGACTAATTCTGCTATATCGGTCTAAAAAAGATTTACTCATTACTATATTATCCTCGCTTCCTCTCATATCTCACCTTATACAAGATATTGACCTCACCCGTTTTACCCGAAGCCTTTCCCTTCTTCTTAATGCCGGTATTCCAATTACCTCAGCGCTAGAGCTGACTCAAACGGTCGTGGTGAAAAAAAATGTTGCAAAAGCAATTGAACATGCTAAAGATGTCGTTTCATCCGGAAAAAAACTTTCGCAGGGCTTCAAAGATGCTAAAAAAATATTTCCCGTTATTATGATTAAAATAACTGAAGCAGGCGAGCGGAGTGGATCCCTAGACAAGGCCGTCCTGGAAATATCAGAATATCTTGAATATCAGGTGTCAAATACCCTTAAAGCCCTCACAACGCTTCTTGAGCCGGTCATGCTTGTCGTTGTCGGTGTTTTTGTTGGCGGTATGATGCTTGCGATCATTGCGCCTATATACGGTCTTATTTCACAGATAGGATCCCGAGGTGGACCATAAAAAATGTCAAATGTCAAATGTCAAATGTCAAATGCGGCCAGGGGATTTGCACTTATTGAACTGCTTGTCGTAATTGGAATAATCGCAATACTTTTTGGTATTTCAACTGTAAGTTTACTTTCAGTACGAAATAAAGCATCTCTTAGTACAACTGTTTCGGCATTTATTAATGACGGGAAGAGTCAGCAAACAAAAGCGATGATAGGAGATTCCGAAGGAAGATCATCACATGATAGTTACGGTCTATATATAGAGCAGAATCGCTATACGCTATTTCATGGCACTTCGTTCTCTGCCACAGATCCTGATAATTTTGCAATTACATTGACAGATGATCTCAAGTTTGCCAACATCCTGTTTCCATCATCACAGATAATTTTTAGCAGTGTGAGCGGCGAACTTGCCAATTTCACCAGTGGGACAAATAGTCTAACTATTCAAAATATCAACGACAATAGTAGTAAAACGATTGAAATTAATAGATACGGCGTCATTACTGCAATAAATTAATATGAAAACTTGTCATTTATTTCAACGTGGGCAGTCACTAATCGAGATTCTTGTTGTAATGGGTCTTGCCGCCGTGCTTCTTCCCGCTATTATTACTGGCCTTGTAGCAACAAGAGAAGGAAAAGCCCAAGAGAAACAACGTATCGCCGCAGTAGCACTTCTCCAGGAAGCACAGGAAGCTTTACGAGATATAAGGGATAGTGGATGGAGCAATATGGCAAATAATGGGACATTTCACCCTGCTGTTTCAGGATCATCATGGATCCTGTCAGCAGATCAAGAGACTATCGGATTATTCACCAGAAAAATTGTCTTAAGCGATGTTTATCGAAATATATCCGGTGCAATTGTATCAAGCGGAGGAATGCTTGACCCTTCAACAAAAAAAGTTGATATTACCGTATCATGGCTGCTCCCATATTCTTCTTCTGTCGTCTCTACAACATATATCACCCGGCATGATAACGTATCATACACAGAAACCACGGAAACAGAATTTAATGCTGGTACAAAAACCGGCGTTGCGGTAACGAACACAAGCGGAGGAGAAGTAATGCTTGGGGCAGGAGGACAAGGAGATTGGTGTAAGCCAAATCTCACAATTACCTCATTAGATCTTCCAAAAAATGGCGTTGCGAACGCACTCTCTGCTATTGAGGGAAAAGCATTTGCAGGCACGGGAGAAAATGCATCTGGCGTCTCCTACGCAACTGTCAATATCAACAATATTCATCCACCGGTTGCAACATTGGGCGAGACATTTGACGGATACAAGACAAATGGAATTTTTGGGGAGTCGGGATATGCATACCTTGCGACAGACACGAATTCTAAGGAGATCGCAATTATTGACCTTAATAATGTTGTTGATGGCAAATATCAGGAAGCAGGCTACTTTAATGCACCTGGGAATGGAAGTGCGAGTAGTGTATATGTTTCAGGAGGTGTTGGCTACATGATATCAGGTAACAAACTATACAGCTTTGATCTCGCAAGCAAATCGGGATCCCGGCCGATCAAAGACCCGGATGGCGTAACTCTTCCTGGCACAGGGACTAAAGTTGTTGTCATAGGTACGTACGCATACGTTGCAATTGACTCATCATCGACGCAATTGCAGATTGTCGATGTAAGTGATCCCAATAACTTAACGCTTAAGGGCACTGCAAGCCTACCCGCTCAAGACGCACGGGACATCTTTGTCAATAGTTCAGCGACTCGTGCCTATCTTGTGACAAATGCGTCCGCCTCACAAAGGGAGTTTTTCATTGTGGATGTCACGACGAAAACAGGCGGAAGGGGTGCGCTCGGAGATGGATATGAGGCAAATGGCATGAATCCGAAAGGCGTTACAGTCGTACCAGGAAACAGAGCGATAATTGTCGGACACGATGGCCAGGAATACCAGGTTATCAATATTAGCAGCGAGAATAACCTAACCCAGTGCGGTTTTCTAAATATTGACAGCGGGGTAAATGGCGTTGCCGGTGTCATCGAAGAAGATGGCGATGCCTACACGTACATCATAACAGGCGATGCAGGCGCTGAATTTAAAATTATTGAGGGGGGACCAGGCGGACAGTTCGCATCTTCCGGGACATTTGAATCAGCAACATTTGATCCGGGATATATGACTGCATTTAATAGGTTGTCCGCAAATATCAGTAAAAATGCACAGACAGATGTAAAACTGCAGGTGGCTGTCGCGGATGCCGTAGCAGGAAACTGCAGTAATGCTTCATTTATTTTTGTTGGTACAGACGGAACATCGGCGACGTTTTTTACTTCTTCTGACAATGCAACTATTCAAGGAGCTATTGCGCTCAATGATGATGAGCAAGGATATGAAAACCCGGCAAGATGTATTAGGTATAAAGCCTATTTTTCAACGACAGACTCATTACAGTCATCAACGCTATATGATGTAACAATAAACTACTCCCCATGAAAAAAACTTATCACTTATCACTTATCACTTATCACTTATCCAGGGGTTTTACCCTCATAGAGCTTCTTATCTCTATGGGACTTATGTCTGTAATTCTTACTATTCTCACAAGCCTTTTTGTATCTGTTATAGAAGCACAGCTTGAGTCACAGGCAACATCAAGTGTTGATCAAGACGGGCGATTTATTCTTACACGATTGTCGTATGATATCCATAGGGCAAATTCCATTGTCATTCCGGCAACGCTGGGAGGACAGGGAGAAACACTCCAGTTTATCTCAAGTGGAATAACTTATACGTATACACTCAACGGAAGCATACTTAACCTCACAGATAATACAGGAACAGAAATTGTTAATAGTCCACGGACTACAGTTACTAATGTATCATTTAGAAGACTTGGTAATACTCTTTCTGGAAAAAATACAATAGAAATTCAATTTACAGTCACCAGCACGGTAACCAGACCACAAGAAACAAGAACTTATAAAACAACAGTGGGGATAAGATGAATAAATTTCAAATTTCAAATTTCAAATTTCAAATTTCCGAGAATGGACAGGCTCTGATTACACTTTTGATTTTTGTTGTTGTTGCAACAATTATCACATCTGCCGCGGTCATCATGCTTGTAGTTAATATTACTGCGACAAGCAAATACCAGCAGGGGACTTCCGTATATTATATTGCAGAAAGTGGAGCTGAAAATGCGTTATTGCGTCTACTGCGAGATCCCAGTTATACTGGAGAAACTATGGCTGTAGGAAACGGAACGGCTACAATTACTGTAAGCGGCGACAGCGAAAAAACTATTACATCAGAAGGACGGATAGGAAATTTTGAACGGACACTTGAGGTACAGACAAACTTCAGTAATAATATTTTTACTATCACATCTTGGAAGGAAATGGAGTAAGAACTATGCAAAAAAAACAAAGTGGGGTGATCTATGTTGACAGGAGCGGTTTTTCACTCTACGAGAAAACATTGCCAAAAATAATCGCTTTTCCATTTCAACCAAACACAGTTGCAAGCCTTGACATATTGGACAGAGAGCTCCTCGGAAACCAGATAAAGCAATTTATTACCCTTAACAAGGTTAAACCAACGACTCTTATTATGATTCTATCGACAAGTGTGTTATTTGAAAAAATCCTCCCAGAAATAGATGAGCAGCAAAAACTGGATGAGGTAAAAAAATTTCTCGAAAATATGCCATTTGAGAATGTCAGCACAATAACATACAAACTTGAAAAGGGCTATCGCATTATCGCGATGAACAGAGATTTTCATGATGTTATTAAACAGGCATTTGAACTTGAAGGATTCACGATTGGAGCTGTTGTACCTGTATTTTCGCTTGGGAAAGGTATTGATATGAGTCGTGGAATAAATGAGGAGATTGGAAAACTCGTTTTAAAAAAATTTGATTCCGTGAGGCCTGAAAATTATGTTCTTCATCGAAGTGAAGGAGAAGTAGTTGAGGAAAATAATGTTATAGTCAATTTCGGTAAAAAAAATAAACGTCTTTCCGTTCTTCTAATTATTTTTATTCTTCTTATTATTGTGCTCATTGTGGCTATAATAATGAGTTTTCAGACTCCTGAAAATAAAAAAGGATCTGCTGTAACTGCGCCTACCACTATACCTGCCCCGACTGCAACTCCAACAATTGCGATTGAAGAATCATCGGGAAGTCCATCAGCTTCAATTAAAGCTGGGGTGACTATACAAATATTTTATAGACCTGGCAATCTTGAATCCGCTACAAATTTACGAAATAAACTCAATAGTCTTGGGTTTAATAACATTGAGATTGGGAGTCCTCAATCTACAGCAGCTTCAAATACACTAGTTATATTTTCAACAAACGTCCCACAAGAAGTACGAGATGAAGTCACGACTGAACTTGAATCATTATATAAAAATATAGTTTCTCGACAAAACGACAATACTCTCTTTGACATCACAATCACCCTTGCGCAGTAACAAATCCCCTTTTCTATGCTAAAATAGTAAACCATGAAATTTCAACTTGTTTCAGGCTTTAAACCAACAGGCGATCAGCCGCAGGCAATAAAACAATTAACTAAAAACTTAAAACTAAAAACTAAAAACCAAGTGCTTCTTGGCGTCACCGGTAGTGGAAAAACGTTTACTATAGCTAATGTTGTCAAAAATATTCAGAAGCCAACTCTTGTGATATCCCACAATAAAACACTTGCGGCCCAGCTCTACCAAGAATTCCGTGATTTTTTTCCAAATAATGCGGTCTGCTATTTTGTTTCGTATTATGATTACTACCAGCCGGAAGCATATATCCCACAAACTGACACATATATTGAAAAGGAAACTGAGATTAATGAAGAGATTGATAAACTCCGGCTTGCTGCGACAACAAACCTACTTACACGTAAAGACGTCATTGTCGTTGCATCAGTTTCCTGCATTTATAACCTTGGTTCCCCTGTAGAATATGGCAAATTCATCCTTGAGCTGGCAACAGGTGTGAAGATAACGCAGCGGGATATTCTTGTTAGGCTTGCTGACTTACAATATGGCCGCAATGACTATGAGTTTACAAGAGGAAAATTTCGCGTGCGGGGAAATACTATTGACCTTTTCCCTGCTTACGTTGACAATGGCATACATATTGAGCTTGATCAGGAAAAAATTATCCATCTATCTGAATTTGACCCTTTAACCGGAGACACATTTGCACAAATTGGAAATACAATTATCTACCCGGCAAAGCACTACATGACCGATCCGGCCACATATCAAGAAGCGTTCAGCAAAATCCTTACTGACCTTGATAAACAAATAGAAAAACTGAAATCTCATGGAAAACTGCTTGAAGCACAGCGGCTTTCCCAACGAACAAATTATGATCTTGAAATGATACAGGAAGTCGGCTATGTAAACGGTATCGAGAACTACTCAATTTATTTTGACGGAAGAAAAAGCGGGCAACCGCCATATACACTGCTTGATTATTTTGATCAGGCTTCGCCTGACTGGCTACTCGTGGTTGATGAATCGCATATCACTAACCCGCAGATCCGCGGGATGTACAACGGAGATAAGTCAAGGAAGCAAGTTTTGATCGACTATGGATTTCGCCTACCCTCAGCTCTTGATAATAGACCGCTTCGATTTGACGAATTTTGCCGAAGAATTAACCAGACAATCTATGTTAGCGCAACACCCAATGAATATGAACTGTCATTAGCAAACCAAGCACACCTGGAAGGTGGATCGGGAATAATTGAACAACTAATCCGTCCGACAGGACTTGTTGACCCCAAAATAACAATACGTACGACAAAGGAACAATTGCAACACCTCATCGGCGAGATTAAAAAACGGGTTGCAAAAAAAGAGCGGGTACTCGTGACCACGCTTACAAAACGTATGGCTGAAGAACTCTCATCATTCCTTGAGCAGCGGAGCATCAAAGTGTCATACCTTCATTCGGATATTGAAACACTTGAAAGGCAAGAGGTACTCGATAAACTTCGTCTTGGCGACTATGATGTACTTGTTGGTATTAACCTTCTGAGGGAAGGTCTAGATCTTCCGGAGGTTTCCTTAGTAGTTATCCTTGATGCAGACAAAGAGGGATTCCTCAGAAGCAAAACATCTCTAATTCAAACCATGGGAAGAGCTGCTCGGCATATTGATTCAGAAGTAATTATGTACGCAGACAACATGACTCAATCAATGCAGGAAGCCATAAAAGAGGTTGATCGAAGGAGAAATGTTCAGATTGATTACAACAAAAAAAATAATATAACCCCGAAAAGTATTGAGAAGGCAATTCGTGCAAAACTCGTTGAAAAAGAAGAAGAAAAACGGGAGACCGTAGACTTTCTCCTTGAACTTAGCAGAAAAGATGTCCTTCTGCCAGATGAACGGGAGGATTTAGTAAAGAAACTTCGCAAGGAAATGAAAGATGCAGCATCAAATCTTGA
>CAZDTO010000027.1:10297-13352 GCA_964508395.1 uncultured Gammaproteobacteria bacterium
TCGCAGGCAATATTCTCCCCACGCTTTGCCGTAGGGTTTACAATTTTCATTGCGGTTTTCGCAGATAGTAGAGCTTGGCACGTCTCACCCGTTCTTTGGAATGCGCTTTTACTTTTACATCTATTATGTTTGGCGAATCAACCGGCCAAATCCTCTCAACAGCGACATCGCCAACAACTTTTCGGACTGTAAAGCTTTTATTGCCTCTTCTTCCTCGAATTTTTAAAACAACGCCCTCAAAAACCTGTACGCGGGTTTTATCTCCCTCGGCAATCTTCTGATGCACAAGGACAGTATCTCCTGGAACAAAGTCAATTGTCTGTAACATACCAATTTAAATATTTCTTTTAAGACTTCTCATTTCTCTAAAATACTTAATGGCTAAAACTCCCCAAGCTGCAGCGAAAGGTATGGCAATTGCAGCAGCTGAATCTCCTTTTGTAACATACGCCTCCCCTCCAACTACGATATTACCACCAACACCACCTACGGTTGCAATGATCGCTTTTACTTTTGCATCTTTTATTTTGGCAACAAGATCATTACTGGTTGAGTGAAACATATTCTGCTCATTTTCTCGCCTATCCATATGTCTATTATAACTTCCTTAGCTTATATTTACAAGGCTTAAACCTTTAGTCTCTTTACACAAGCTTCAATAAAAGAAACAAAGATGGGGTGTGGCTTAAGCGGTCTGCTTTTATACTCCGGGTGTCCCTGCGTGCCAATATAAAATGGGTGTACTGACGTTGGCAGCTCTATAATTTCGGCAAGTCCCTCAACAATAGACCGCGCACTGATAACAAACCCATTCTTCTCAAAATCCTTTGTGAACTCTTCATTAAATTCGTATCTATGCCTGTGCCGTTCACTAGTTAATCCCTTCGCTCTATCGATAAACCCATTATGCCTGTCATAGATTTTATATGCTATAGTTTGTTTTTTAACCTTTGCGTCCCATCGGCCAAGCCGCATAGTTCCCCCATACGCTCGGTGCTGCATAAAATCTTTCTGTTTTGGCATAAGGTGAATAACAGGATGCCTGATTTTTAAACGATTCTCTGTAGTATTGGCATCTTTCCAACGCATGACATCACGGGCATATGCGACTACAGCAAGCTGCATACCGTAGCAAAGACCAAGATAAGGAATATTCTTTGATCGAGCGTACGAGGCAGTCAAAATCATACCCTCAGCACCCCGCTCTCCCCAGCCAATTGGAACGATAATTCCATCAGGATTATCGAGTATTTCTTGCACACCAGCTATAGCCTCTTTTTTATCCGCCAAAGCTTTAGCGACGGCGGATTCAACCCTCTCCGCATCTACCCAATGAGTTTTTATATCAACGCCAGCCTGCCAGCTTGCATGATAAATCGCATCAAAAAGAGCAGCATATGAATCACGAAGCTGATAATCTCCGGTACCAAAGTATTTTCCAACAATTGCGATTTCAATCTTACGAGATTTTGGCTTCTTTATTCGCTCAATAAGCTTCTCCCATTCGGAAAGATCCGGAACACGAATCGGCAGCTGCAATTTTTCAAGAATTCTCTTGTCAAGCTCCTGTTTATGCAGCATAAGCGGTATTTCATATACTGATGACAAATCAGGATTTGAAATAATATTTTCCGGCCTCATGTTGCAAAATAACGCAAAACGATCTCTTCTTCTTTTATCAAGATACCGCTCGGAGCGGGCGATGATGAAATCAGGTTGTATCCCCATGGAATTAAGCGTTTTAACAGAAAGTTGTGTTGGCTTCGTCTTAGGCTCACCAATATGTGCAGGAGTCGGCACGTAGCTTACATGAATGTGTATAACATCTTGGGGATTCTTAAGAGTCATTATTCTTGAGGCCTCATAATAAAATATGTTTTGATACTCCCCTGCAGTACCGCCAAGTTCGATAATTACAACATCGGCATCCCTCTTTCTTCCCAAAGAAACGATTCGCGCAGTAATCTCATCGGTGATATGTGGTATAGCTTCAACATCTTCGCCAAGGTACTCAAACCGCCGCTCTCTATCAATAACTGTCTTGTAGATCTGTCCCATGGTGACGAAGTTCTCTCTTCCCATGTCTTCATCGAGAAATTTCTCATAGCTTCCGATATCCATATCTGCTTCAGTCCCGTCCTCGCAGAGAAAAGGATCTCCATGTTCAATAGGATTAATCGTACCCGCGTCCATATTAAGGTAGTTTTCAACTTTTATCGGAGCGACTTTATAACCAGCGGACTTAAGAAGAAGTGCTATAGAGGCAACTGTGGTCCCTTTTCCGATGCCTGAAATAACACCACCTGAAACAAAAATATATTTTGTTTTTGTAATCTTTCTACCGGGCACGATTTATCTTATCAAATCAAGGCAAGAACGTCAACGAGGAAAAGTTATATTTTAGTTACAGTCTCCAGAATAAGAACTGAGCCTTTTCTCCAGGTTACAATATTATTGTCATCAAGCTTAATATCTTCTCCATCAAGATCGACACCTAGAACCTGCCCCAGCTGTGTTCTGTCCATAATCCGGACTTTCCCTTTCATTCTGACATTTACTGTTTCCCCGAGTCCGATTCCATTCTTTGGAGCATCCTGAGGCAGTGTAAATTGAGTTGCGCTTATAACGAGAAGCGTTCCTCCGCCACCGCCTCCAAGCAACCCTCCACTTCCGCCCCCTGTAGTTACAAAGAAAGATCTTTTTGTAATCCAGTTTACGATTTGAGATTCAATCTCGACTGTCAACCCGTCATAAACGAGTGGGTCTTTAATAACATTTGCGGCACTTACAGTATTTTTAGCAGCCACAGCGGTATTCGCAGGTTTTCCTGCTTTTTGAGCACTCGTTGTAGGCAGTACGGGGTTTAACATAAAAAACGCAACAGCGATTATTAGAAGAATGATAATTCCAACTGCTGCTGCTAAGAATTTCAATCCCATAGTTATGTATAATATAGGATAATATTAGTAAAATGCAAGTATCAATATTTTCTCAATCCATCGGCAGGCAGTCCTTGGCCTGCCTAAGTCTTGAGCGGGCCGCCTTTGAGAGCGGG
>CAZDTO010000028.1:0-12444 GCA_964508395.1 uncultured Gammaproteobacteria bacterium
CCCGCCGCCGCCGACTTCCCTCTATTCGAACTTGAAAAATATTGATGTCAAGATTGGCGAGTTAAACGATAGTCAGGTTGCAGATCAGTGGGGACGGGCAAAGTCGGCTTTTGATGCGGGTGGAGACGGCACCGCTGATCTTGTGCAAGCCCTCTTCTTAGTAATTTCTAAAATTCGCGACCTTACGCCTTGAGTTTTCCTTTCATTATATGCAAACTGCAGATACGCAAGAATCACCAACTTCAGTCGTCTCTTCTCAGATGAGCCAAATGTCTGAAGGTCTAGATAGTAAGACAAGCACTCACCAACAGGGCCAACATAATAGCAAAAAACTGGTAGCTGTTGTTGTTACTGTTGTGCTTATTTTGCTTGGTGTAGGTTCTTTTGTACTTATTGCAAGAAAAAATACCTTACCTCTCCCAATACCTTTGCCCCAAGTCTTGCAACCAGCTCGTCCGCTTGAAGGAGCTTGGAAGGCAGAACAGACATTGTTAAAGGACCAGGCAACAGGAGAATATAAACAATTCCAATTTCCAGGAGATGCAATAAATCAAAAGTACATGGAATTCAAAGGAGACACTGTTTGCTCTAGTGGTTATTTTGATCAAGATGGAAAACCAAAACTATGTCAAGAATTTAAGAAATTTACCCTTGATAAAGAAACGATTATTTTACCTGATGGGCAAAAGGGTCAGTGGAAAGTAGAAGGAGAGATGTTCACTATTGATCTAAGTGGTAAAAGTTCAGACGGAAAGGAGATGCAAATTAGATTTGTCTTACGAAAATTAAGTCCAGCACTCTTCCCAGCCCTTATGACATTAGATCAGATCAAACAGGGGACATCCGATGACCCACGAGAACTTGTTGGCCTTTGGGAATTTGAACAGTATATTAAAAAAGAAGGGGATAAAGAAGAGAGATTCTTCTCAGGCGCCCTTGAGATAAAAGAGAATACCTACTGCTCAAAATCGCAATTTAACAATCAGACTTCAGAGTTCATATGCAACGAGTATGAGTCTTATACCGTACAAGGTAATATTATCAAGTTTGGCACTGGTCCTGATGTGCCGTGGAATCCTGCGCGTTGGAATATCGTCAATGGCAAGCTTACTCTAGAGGATACTATTCAGCCGTTCCTGCCGATACAGGTATTTAAAAAGCGTATATAGCCTTTATCTAATCAATACATATGGATCCTATTCAACAGACAACCACGACATTACAACCAGCACCTCCTCCCTCAACAAAGCCTTCTAAAAAACTTGCCATAATACTCTTTGCTATTGTTGCTGTACTCCTTCTTTTTTCTGTTTTTGGCAGTTATTACTATCTTGAGATTTACCAACCAAATCAATATGCCAAAAAAGTTATTCCTATTTATGATGAGATCACATCTAACCAGATGGGAATAGGTAATAATCAAGGCAGTAATACCTATGAAGATGTTTTGATATTCCTTGACCAGTATCAAGCATTTCTTACCCAGGCAAAGGTTAAGGTTGCCACTCTTAAACCATCACCACTGAAAACCGCACCTTCTTTTCTAGCCAATACGAAACGGTCCCAACAAATTCAGGAAGATTTCACCAGAATTTTAGAATTTTTTATTGACAATATCTCTGCTGCAAAAACCCAGGTGCAATTTATGGTAAAAGCTAAAGAGTTATTTTTACTGCTTCGGCCGGATCTGACTGCCTATCCTCCCAAAGCAGAACTAGCAGGCCAGGGAACTCCCTTGCCGCCTCCACCAAGTACTGCCGGTGAGTTTCTAACTGTATGGGAGCCACGAATATCAAAAGCAAAAATTATTGCACAAGAATTATTTGATGAACCCCAAGATGTGCAAGGCATAGATCTTGAAGAACTCAAATCATTATGGCAAGAAACAGAGGAAGGCCTGGATGTATTATTACCATTTTTACGCAAACAGGATTCCAAACTATCTATGTCAGAGGTGCAAAAATTGATACCAGAAGGAGAGAAGGCGCTATTTGCCAAGGTGGATAAGATTGATGAGTTTCGTCCTAAACTGGAGAACGTGCTAATTCGAAATAGCGGGGAAAATATCCTGAGGTATCAATTTGAATTTAATAATTCTAAAAAGGGAGAGTTTGAAACCAGCTTTGCAAGATTAAATACTAATATAAAGCAGCTTAAAGAAAAGTATGGCAAATAATTGTGCATTTTTTTCACGCGGATTTCAAGTGTGAGCGGAAATCTCAGTTTTCGCATTTTTAGAAGTCTCAATCTTCGCAGTTTTAAGCACAGTAATGTTAACAGAAACAGTAGGGATTTTCACCTCGAAGGTGCAACCGCGTCTGACGCCACGTCAAACGTGGCTGTCGCGTTTGACTGCGACGCAATGCAACAGCCTCGTCACCTATTTTCTTAAGTCGAAAATTCCCTAGGTGCTCTATATAAATCACCTCCCAGGTGAGCGATGGAGAAGAAGACGAAATAATGCCCTATAGTTGACTCCTGACAATTTTTGTACTACAATCACGCTCCAATAGATTAATGTAAAAATTCGAATACTAAAATTCGAAATACGAAACCCTTCGACTTCGCTCAGGGTAAACAATTTAAATTTGCTTGTGGTGAGCTTGTCGAACCATTTCGAATTTCGCTAGCCTCGCTTCGCTGGCGAAGCGGGTGCTTCGATATTCGAATTTCGAATTTAGATTGGCTAGTTCAAGATGATATTAAAAATAGAATCATAAGATTGATATGAAAATAAAACGAAGATATTTTTTGCTTACATTTGGTATTCTTGCAATTTTTCTGCTTTACACAAACACTTTAGGTATAAAAAGTTCAGAAAATCCGCAAACATACACCGTTGAGAGAAAGTCGCTGGTTCAATCTTTTTCCGCATCTGGAAATATTGAGGCCAAAGATAGCGCGACCTTGCATTTTTCAATGCCTGGCAAGATAGTTTGGATTGGAGTTGATAAAGGATCGCAAGTATATGCTGGACAGGCGTTGGCATATTTAGATACCACTGAACTTCAGGCATCGATGAGGCAGGCAGAGCAGGATTTTATCGCCGCAAAGGCAGTCGTTGAGAAAACATATGATGAGACGGGCAGAAAAACCGATGAGAGTTTTTCAGAAAAAGTTAAAAGAACTGCAGCAGAGGCAACCCAAAATAAGGCATATGACAATATAAAGAAAGTTGAGAAACAGCTTGCGGATTCTGCGCTTGTTTCTCCCATCAACGGCGTAGTGACATCTGTTAATTTTAGTCTCGGAGAGAACATTTCTGGCGCAGACACGATTACCATTATCGGCCCTAAAAGCTTTAGATTTGTTGCAAATGTTGATGAAGCGGATTTTGCCGATGTTTCGCAGAACCAGAAGGCGCATGTTAAACTTGATGCCTTCGGTAATAAAACTCTTGACGGCAAGGTTGTGCTTATAAGTCCCCAAGTGCTGACAAGTGCAAGCGGTGCATCAGTTGTGCCTGTTGATATTGAAATTCTTGATACCCATACGAGTCTTATTGCTGGTTTATCGGGTGAGGCAGAATTTATTCAAAGCGAGGTAGAAAACGTGCTTGTAGTGTCAAGGAAAGCAACTTTTTCAGAGGGCAATGAGATTTTTGTATATGTAGTTAAAGAAGGAAAAAAAGAAAAAAGGAAAATTACTGTCGGGAAACAAACGGAAAAGGAAGCTCAAGTGCTCTCGGGGGTTTCTGAAGAGGATCAAGTTTTAGCCAACCCAAAATAAAATGAGAGAGAAGGTTTTAGAGCTTATCAATGTTTCAAAACTTTATAAACTAGGCGATCATACCATCAAAGCGCTTGACAAAGCATCGCTTGCAATACGAGATGGAGAATTTGTTTCAATTATCGGTCCTTCGGGGTCGGGTAAATCAACGCTAATGCATCTGATGGGACTTCTTGATACTCCAACTAGCGGCTCGGTGTTTCTTGATGGCGAAGATATTTCTTCTCTATCGGAAGAAGAATTAGCAAGAATTAGAAATAAGAAAATTGGTTTTGTTTTTCAGCAATACAATCTCTTGCCTCGAACTACGGCTTTGGATAATGTTGGTCTGCCTCTCCTTTATACCAGTGGAGTTTCAAAAGCAGAAATTGAAAAAAGGGCGAAAGAGGCACTTATGCTCGTAGGGCTTTCCGACCGGATGTACCATTTTTCAAGTCAGCTATCGG
The DNA here is from genome assembly GCA_964508395.1 of uncultured Gammaproteobacteria bacterium. GTDB lineage: Bacteria > Patescibacteriota > Microgenomatia > Levybacterales > UBA12049 > CAZDTO01. The sequence goes on from CAZDTO010000028.1 coordinate 4,176, forward strand.
GTGGACAGCAACAGCGTGTAGCAATAGCGCGCAGTCTCGTTAACAACCCAACACTTATTTTGGCAGATGAACCAACGGGCAATCTTGATACGAAGACCGGAGATGAAATCATGAAAATTTTTGAAAAACTTAATAAGCAAGGAAAAACAATTGTGCTAGTGACTCATGAGCAGGATATCGCCAAAAAAGCCAAGAGAATTATTAAGATGAGAGATGGAAAAGTGCTAAGCGAAAAATTAAAAAGGCAAAAGTCAAAGGTCAAAAGTGCAAGTTAAAAGTAAAGAGTTCAGTTTTGAATTTTGCGTTGTATTTTTGAATTTTGATTTTTAACTTTTGATTTTCTTATTATGCCTTTTAAACAATTAACTAGCATTGCCATCAAGGAGATTTTGAGAAATCGAGTACGATCTTTTTTGACCATGCTTGGTGTAATTATCGGTGTGTCATCGGTAATTCTTTTGATCTCACTTGGTTCGGGAGTAAAAACATTTGTTACAGGAGAACTTGAGGGTTTGGGATCAAACCTTATTATCGTTGTTCCGGGGCAGATTGACACACAGCAGGGGTTTGCATCGGCACGAGGTGGAGGAATTGGCGCAATTACAAGTTCAAAGCTTGAGACCTCAGACGTTGAGCAAATAAGGCAGGATGTATCTGAGGTTTCTGAGGCAGTGGGAGTGATCCTGGGGTCATCAGTAATAAAATACGGCGATGAGAAAAAGACTGTACAGATTATCGGTACATCATCGGAGTTTGCAGACGTGCGAAACACAACGCTTTCCCGGGGCCAATTTTTCTCCCAGGCTGATGTGTCCTCGGGCAGGAAAGTAGTTGTGCTTGGTGCAAATGTAGCAGACGATTATTTTTCAGGAGCCGATCCTGTGGGCGAGAAAATTGATGTTGATACATTTCGCTATACAGTTGCCGGTGTACTTGAGAAAAAGGGCGGACTTGGACAATCAAATCTTGACGATCAGGTTATTATTCCGGTAACTGCGGCACATAGGCTTTTTGACAGAAAATACTTGAACTTTATTTATATAAAGATTGTTTCATCAGATATGGTTGAAACAGCAATCCCCAATATTAAGACAGTTTTAGAAAAACAGTTTGATGAGGATGAGTTTACGCTTGTTGATCAAAAAGAAATTCTTAAAAGCGTTTCAAATATTTTAAACATGCTTACATATGCTCTTTCAGGAATAGCGGCGATATCTTTAGTCGTTGGAGGAGTGGGTATCATGAATATTATGCTTGTGTCTGTGACAGAGCGCACGCGCGAAATAGGTCTTCGAAAGGCTGTAGGAGCAACACCACGCATTATTCTTATGCAGTTTCTTACAGAGTCGGTATTTCTTTCCCTTGCAGGAGGGGTTATAGGTATTAGTATTGGAGTGCTTGGGAGTCTTCTGGTTGGTCAGTTTATGAAAACCACTATTGCTTTGTGGTCAATACTTCTTTCTTTTGCAGTATCAGCAGGTGTCGGGATTATTTTTGGCGTCATGCCTGCCCGCAAGGCCTCCCTCTTAAACCCCATAGATGCGCTGCGTTATGAGTGAATTTTCCGCCGGTGTCTAGCCAGTACAAACCTGGTGTGTACATTTATTTACATGTTTACATCTAGAATCCAGTCATAAAAAGGGTATAATAACTATTGATTGAAAAATATTATTAATATCATTAGGATCTCAAAACCTTTGCACCACTTAGTGGCAATACTTTCTGTATTGATTCTTACCTCATCTGCCTTAGCTCTAGTTGCGCCAATTCTTTCAAAATCAATAGTTGATCAGATTGTCGCACGAATAGAGGGTAAAGGCGGAGACATAGAATCCCTTATAGTCCTTGTTATATTGTCGTTTGGAGCAAACCTAATAAGTCTTGCATTGACAACGTTAAGCAACAGAATTGGCGATCACTTCGCAGGCCGTTTAAAGAAGTTTTTGACCGAAAGGTTTTACGATAAGGTACTTACGCTTCCTCAATCGTATTTTGATTCAGAAGTATCAGGAAAAATCATCAATCAACTTTCACGCGGCATAATGACAATCCATGGTTTTTTGAACATGGCCTCAAACTTTATGCTGCCGACATTTCTGCAAAGCATTTTTATTGTTGCAATTTTGGCTTACTACAATCTTCCAATTGCATTTTTCACTTTCGCGCTTTTTCCGATTTATCTTGTCCTTTCATATTATTCGACTAAAAAATGGGGTGAAAAAGAAGTATTTAAAAATCAAATCGAAGACAAGATGAGGGGGCGAATGCAGGAAGTAATTGTCAACATGAGCCTTGTTAAAAGTTTTACCAAGGAGATGCAGGAGTTTAGGCGTGTTGAAGGGAGCCTTGATGAAAGCAATAGCATTTATGCCAAGCAAAGTACGACATACCACAAATTTGATTTCTTCCGGGGACTTTCCTTAAATATTATCCTTTTTGCAATTAGTATTTTGGTGTTTTATGACACATTCCAAGGAACTCTCACTATTGGTGAAATGGTACTAATCTTGCAGCTTTTCAACCAGGCTAGGCTTCCGCTTTTTGCCATGTCATTTATATTGACTCAGGTCCAGATGGCAGAAGCGGGCTCAAAAGAATATTTTGAGATCCTTAGCCTTAAATCATCAGAGAATTATAAGAAAAAAATTGAGGTAAAACATATAGACAGTCCTTCAATTGAGTTTAGAGACGTCTCGTTTCAATATGAAACATCAGGAGTGGTGCTTGATGGTGTTTCATTTGTACTTTCCTCTAAAGAAAAAGTTGCACTGGTTGGTCATAGTGGAGCTGGTAAGTCTACGATAATTAATCTTATTTTGAAGTTTTATGATCCAACAAATGGAGATATACTTTTGAAAGGGAAAAGCTATAAGGATCTAGATCATGGGTTTATCCGCAGTAATATAGCGCTTGTATTTCAGGAAAATGAATTGTTCTCAACAACCATCCGGGAAAATGTCGCATATGGCAATCCTTCAACTAAACAAACATCTGATAAAAAAATAATAAACGCATTAAAACTTGCCAATGCGTATGATTTTGTGATGAAGCTGCCTAGGGGACTAGATGCGCAGGTTGGCGAGAGGGGAGTCAGGCTTTCTGGAGGACAAAAACAGCGAATACAAATTGCGCGTGCAATACTTAAGAACGCACCTATTTTAATTTTGGATGAGGCAACCTCTTCTCTTGATGCGAAATCGGAAAAAGAGGTACAGGTGGCGCTCGAAAATCTTATGGAAAATAAACTGGTTATAGTTATTGCCCATCGTTTTTCAACGATTCAAAATGCTAATAAAATTCTTGTTATTGAAAACGGGAAGATCTCAGAATCGGGAAATCCGCAGGACCTGGCAAGAAGAGAAGGATTATACAAAGAATTATTAAGCTATCAGGTTGAGGGAAATAAAAAACTTTTGGAGAAATTCGAGATTTATTAAATCCTATAGTTGATATCTTAAATATTTTTTTCATTATAATTGGCAAATGGGGGTATATTGCAGAGTAAATTTGGTACATCTGCGGTTTACCGGGGCAAGCGGGTTCTTCATTTACAGAAATGTCTGGTTTTAAAGAGTTAATCAAAACTTTTCATATTTCTAAATCGGAAGATACGCTTACCGCGATGAGCAAAATACCTGAGCTGCTTTCAAGAAACCAAGGGCATGATGAAAATATCAATATTCGCTTTGTTGATGATGTCTTGCTTCCCGAGGGAATGTTGATTTCAGACATACAAGACGCTGTTAGAAGAGCACAGCAATACACGGGATTTGAATACGCGCAGGATGTGTATATGTATAATATTGTCTATAGTAAGGGTAGGCGGGTTGGCGGATTGGCAGCCAGGATATATCCGAAAAAATCTGAGTTTTTTGTCAAGATTTTGTTGTCTATTAGTGAAGCTAAACTTCAAGCAGAGAAAAAGACAGAATCAGGCTTTTGCCCTGGCAATGCAGGAGAGCAGCTTTGGGCAATTGCCTTTGAGGAGGCCATTCATGCTGCCAGAATGGTTCAGGGAAAATTCGACCACCATGGGTATTATAAACTACCAAAATCAGCAAGCCATGTCGAGTATGAAAAATATCTCTCTCAGCCGGAAGAGCAATATGTGGAAGATGCGCTAAACAGCGGCATATTAAAGGCTAAGTTTGGTGAAAATGTGATATATCATAAGAAACGCGTTCTTCATTTGCAGTCTGTTTGTCCACCTCCTTGCCCTGATAGAAAAATTTTTAATCAAGTTTGACTTGAAGTTTATTTCCTGAGTTGTTGGGAAATGATAATGCCATCTGAGACTCCCAGAATATGTACATTCAACCGCGGAAAGACAAGTGTCCTTCCTGTGTTTCGTATTAACATGCGAATATCATTGATTGCTGGTAATTTTGTATTCCGGATGACTTTTGGCTTTACTTTTATGGATCCAAAGAGTGTATAAAATACATTATCCCGAATCTCTTTGGGATAAGAAGATAGAAAGGGTAAGGTTTTGCCAAAGGATACACGTTGCCGCTTGGTACCATTCTCCTCCTTTTTGGTAATTGCATACCATTTATCGTATTTTGCTTTTGACATATGCATAGTGCCTGTGCATGCAGTGCTTCCACATAAGCATAAGTGGTTACATGGCTTGCAGTCTTTATCCTGCTGCGATAATAGATAGGAAACAGTAAGCTCCTCGCCCTTAAAAATATATCTTATAGCAAAGTATAATGTATGGCCTTTGTAGGTATACATCCATACGTTTGGACTGCAGGAATGGTTGATTGTATGGACACCAGGGGTTTTTGTATCTGGATAGATTGATGCGCGGTCATGGTAATACATGAGGTAAAAATGACCTTTGTTGTCGTACTTTTCTTCGTCTTTTTCGGGGACTATGATGCCCAGATAGTCGCCAATGATAGTCCCGGCCGCAATGTCCTGCAGAGCAAAAACACCGCGTCCCATCTTCGGCGTTTTCTTCACTTCCAGGTAATTATTTGGGAGTAGAAACATAAAAAGTATTATACCAAAATATCCGATAGTATGCAATATAAGACGGATTGAGGTGAAGCTTTTTTTCCTGCTATAATTAGCTTTACAAACTCTTTTTTTATGAAGGAAAAAAGTGACAGGAGAGTAATCGGCACGCTATCCTTAGCATCATTTTTGCATGATGTCGGGTCTGACATGGTCTTTTCTGTCTGGCCGCTTTTTGTGACGCAGGTTTTGGGAGCGAACATGGCTGTCTTGGGTTTGCTTGACGGGATAGGGGATGCCATAGTTTCTATTTCTGGGGCAGTTGGCGGGTATCTTTCAGATAAGCTGAAAAAAAGAAAAATTTTCGTCTGGACAGGATATTTATTCGGAGGAATTGCGCGGATAGGGTATGCTTTTTCTCCAAGCTGGCAATGGCTCATTCCATTCCGTTTACTAGACCGCTCAGGCAAAATCAGAGGCGCTCCAAGAGATGCAATACTCTCTGACATTTCAACCCGGGAAAACCGGGGATCCAGGTTTGGGATCCTTCGGGCAATGGATAATTTCGGGGCAGTTGTCGGTATCCTTATCGCGATTTTTTTCCTGAAAAATTTAGGTTTTCAAAATCTTTTTATGCTTGCGGCCATCCCTTCTATCCTTGCCGTGCTTCTTCTCATAATTTTTATCCGCGAGCCAGCGCATACACAGACTATATTTAAGGGTATACGTTTTAAAGATTTCGATGGTAATTTAAGGCTATTAACTATTTTAAGTGCTATTTTTGCCCTCGGCTCTTTCAGCTATTCTTTTCTTATTATCTTTGCCAATAAATACGGATTCAGTACTATGGAGGTGCCTGTTTTGTATCTTGTATTTACAGTAATGGCGGCAGTTATCTCGATTCCTGCCGGCAGATTGGCTGACAGAATCGGCAGAAAAAATGTTTTATTTATCTCCTATTTTTTCTGGGCAGCTGTGGCAGTAGCATTTATTTTTTTTGAGAGTTTCATCGGGATTATCATAGGTTTTGTTTTTTATGGTTTGCATAAAGGGGCGCTTGAGCCGGTCCAGAAAACATTGGTAGCAGAGCTTGCTCCGAGTGAATACGTCGCGTCAACCATAGGCGCTTTTCAAATGGTGATTGGCCTTGTCGCTCTGCCGGCATCTTTTGTGGCCGGAATTTTATGGGATAGTTTTAATCCGCTTGTCCCGTTTTATTTATCTCTTGGATTGACTCTGGTTTCTGCAATAATGCTCGTTTTTGTCAAGGAACGGTAGCAAGATTATTCTTCAGGTTCGGGGGGTAAAAATTCTTCGCCGCCGCTGTCAGCTTTTTGCGTATACTCATTGGGTTTAAGCCAGTAAACATACGGACAGCCGGTCGCTTTTCGCGCAGTTTTATCCCAACCTGCGCTTGAGCATTTTTTCATTTTCTTGCCTGCATTGGTGGTAAAAAGAACAAGTTTTTTCCCGCACTCCGGACATTCCTCATCAAGCGGTTCCGTCGTGCCGTTTATCCACTCAACGTAATCGCATCCTATTACTTTTCTCGTTTCCTTATCCCAGCGGCCGGTTGAGCATTTTTTCATTTTCTTGCCAAAGCGGGTAAATGCCAGCAGTAATTTGCTGCCGCATTTCGGGCATTTTTCATCGAGCTCCTGTGGCTCAATTTCAAACCATTTGACGAAGTCACATCCGCTATTTTCCTTTGTCTTAGGATCCCATGATCCGGTCGAACATCTCTGTAGTTTTCGTCCTGTTTTGGTAACGGTTATTGGACCTAAGGGACTTCCACATTTGGGGCAAATTTCTTCAGCCGTTTTTTCTGCCATGAGTTCAATAGTACTTTCTTTTGCAGAAAGAAGTCAATAGGATCCTTTCTTCCTCAAATGTCAGCAGGTTGATAGAGCGAAGAGGGCTAAAAAAATTCAGTTTTCATGGGGTAAGGCTAAATGGTGTTCGATTCTGTTGACTCGTCGCTCTAGTTTGACATCGCCCTCATCATAATTCTTTACAACCAAATCGAGGGTTTTGTTTATCCTGTTAACCTTCCTCTTTAAATACTTGATGTTCTTATCCATAGGATCAAATCTTTGTTCGACATGGCCAAGCCTTTCTTCAATATGACCTAGCCTTTTATCGATAGGATCAAATCTTTGTTCGACATGGCCAAGCCTTTCTTCAATATGACCTAGCCTTTTATCGATAGGATCAAATCTTTGTTCGACATGGCCAAGCCTTTCTTCAATAGGATCAAGCCTTTTCTCAAGTCTGTCATCGATAACTTTTCCTATTTGTGTTAAATCATTTTTTGTCAGCATAAGACTATCATTATTTCGCAATAGCAAAAATTTTGCAATGGGACAAAACTACTATCTCCGTGCAAGCTTCATAGCGTGCTATAATCAGCCTCATCCTTCGTTAACTCAGGATAAATGATGAATTTAAGTGTCGGGATTCACAATGCATCAAAGACCGCTTTTATTGTTGCAGCAACCTAAATTTTGATTTTTTTACTAATTGTAATGTATAATACATTTTATGGCTGAACGTGAAATAGCAACAAAAAGATTGCCTCAATATGACAGGACAATTACCGATGCAGATCGAGAGCAAGCGCGAGCGGAGTTAGTTGCTGGACATCAGGGTATAGTTTCTGGTGGTACAAAAGAGGGACAAATAACCAGTTTGTCTGGTATCGTAATAGGTGAAAGATATCAAGAGCATGTTTCTGGCTTCAGCCCTAGATCCTTTACAGTTTTAAGTGGCCCTGAAAGCCGTCCGGATGTTTCAATCCCTGGTTCACAATGGGTTGTCGTGGTCTATCATGATAGGCTAAATGTAGTAAAATTATCTTTACGAGATCTTGGTGTAATTCCAGTATCTGAGACAGGTCAGCTTAGCTTAACTCATCAGATTGTAAAAGACGATTTGCCAGTCCCAGATCATAGAGCCTTGATAATGCAGTTAAATAGTCAAGGAAAATATAGAGAAGTTGTAGCCACATTATTCATGTTAGCCGCAGAAGATCCTGAGCCCATGGGTTCTCTGGCAGCCTTATCTGTTGCAGCAAATGTAATGAGGGTCCGTTCGTTGACTTTAGAAAATTTTGGTTTGCAGAAAGGTAATCTTTTGGGAATTGTGAATAAGGCATATGGTATTAGGCTTCCTGCTTCTGGCATGAGGGCGATTCATAATAAGAGTTTGGAAATTCTTGATTCTTTCCCATGTGATGCATCTTAAAATATTTCTATTCTTTAAATAAGTTTATAAATTCCCCAAACGTTCTGCTATAATTAGCCTCATG
>CAZDTO010000029.1:0-4595 GCA_964508395.1 uncultured Gammaproteobacteria bacterium
AAATTGTCAAACTATGGGATAGTACAACGTTGGGGTATGAGCCACGTAATCCTAGCGGGAGGATTTCCTTCGTTTTGGAGGAGGATCGATAAGATCTACGTTTATATTGCCAAAACTTGCTGGGAGCGGCCTGCCAATAAGTGTTATTCCTTCCGGCGGATTTGCAAAATCTATTAGGATTATTTCATCAGCAAGAGCTTCTGTCCGCGAGCGATATGTTCTTCTTCGTGCTTGAGATCCGTTGTCTCCTGAGGGTTCCTTTTCTTTGTTTCCCATAGCTGCCTTTCTTAGAAAGACAGCTTTGTCTTCTGTGGTGTGAGTATTAATTCTCACTTTAATTATTAACTACTGTCAAGAATAAAACAACCTATATTGCCTTTATCTTCTGCTCACCGTTTCCTGTTTTAGCTTGCTTTCCATCCTTCTTTACCGGCGATGTGCCTATAATATGGCCAAAAAAGTTCCCGGTACCGATATCGATCTGTTTTTGAAGTGACTGCTCAATGTATGATGTGTTTATCCGTTCAAGCATCCGTGTCAGTTCCGGATCTTCTTTTTTGATCCCCACCTTGCTTTGAATGCGTTCAAGAATTTCAAGCGCCTTGGTAATTTCTTCTTCTGTAATAAGATTGACCTGGAGCACAAGTTCTTCACGCAACCGCGCTATATGTGCAGCCCTATTCTGGCTCAAAAGGACAAAAATCGAAAGAAAAATAGCTTCAAGGGAGACAATCATAGTGAGAAGCCCGAACGGAAACGGGTCAAACGGCTCAATTCCCGGTATAACGTTTACATTCAATAATATCCATATCAAAAATAAATAAGTATTGAGGATGAGAAACGGAATACTTCCTGCAGCTGCTGTTATGAAATCAGCAATTTTTTCCGCCCTATTGCGGCCTACGAGCGATTTTGCTTCAAAGGAGCGGATAAGCCGCCTCCTGCGGGAAATTTTATCAGGCGGCAGAGCAGCACTCATAAGAATTACCGTTTACGGGGATGGCGAAATTTAAACCGGTCAGAGAAACGAAGACCCTGGAGGATGCCTCCAATTGCCACCGCCTTCACCATCATCAGATGCTGGATCCCTTCATAGATGATAAGTGAGGCTCCTGTAAAAAGAGTCAGGAGGAACCAATGGTGAAAGTGATAAGTCTTCTTCCCCAAGTGTATTTTGAAATTTGGCAATACCTCGACATTGCGGAAGCGGATGCTCGGCAGACGACGCTTATTCTTTTGTGGATGCGAGAAATAAGAAAAAATTAAATATCCGAAACCTAGCGAGGACAAAAAAAGTATAATCGACTTCATGCGTTTTAGAATCTATTACTTATGTTTAAGAGTAGACAATCATTACAAAAATGTCAATAGTCCTCAAATCTCCTTTTTTCCGTTTTTTAAAAGTGTGTAGTAACTCGTCTTTGTTTTACCGAATTTTTGCAGCAATCCTTTTTTTACCAATGAAGATAGCAATGCGTGCGCTTGCTGGCGGGTAACCGATAACGCCTCTTGAACATCGGAAGTTTTTATCGCTATCTTATCTAGAATAATTCTCAAAACGTCTTCTTCGCGCGTTGTAACAAGCACGCGTTTTTCTCCTGTAACGTCTTCTAAATTACTCCCTTTTGCCTTCTCGATCCGCATCATTGCTGCCTGTAATGAATAGGATATTCCTTCCAAAAAGTACTCAAGCCAGACTGTTTTCTCACCGGTATCCGCGCTGTGTAAAGTATCGGAATATTGCTGACGATCAATATCATAATAATCATCAAGGATGAAATACTTAACAACGTCGTAGTGCGCAAGTAGCAGGTAATATGCCGAGAGTATCCTCGCCAGTCTGCCGTTGCCGTCAAAAAAAGGATGGATATACGCGAACTGATGATGCAATATACCCGCTTTGATAAGAGGATGCAGTTCATCGGGACGCGAAAGCCAATCATAGAGAGCCACAAGCGCATTCCTAATTTCAGCTTCGGTGTGATACGGGGGATTATGTTTTACTACAATTTCTTCCCGGGTCTTATGGCCTACAAAAACCGGTCCATCCCGTAAACTGCCAAGTGACCTTTTCTCAACCACACCTTCCATGAGCTCTTTGTGCAATCGTTGTGTAAGCAAAGTCGTAATCGGCTCTCCTTTTTTGACAAGAACAAAAATAGTATTAAGGACAGAAAAATAATTTTTTACCTCTTTTTCGGATTTTGTTGTCGGTACGGCAGAGCCTAAAACGATATTAGTCACGTCTCTGGGTGAGAGGGGATTGCCCTCTATGCTCGTTGAGTGATGCGTGGCAAGCACCTGATTTTCCTCAGCAAGCTTCAGAGCCAGAGAAGGCATGAGCTTCTCGCCAAACAGCTGGCCGTATAATCGCTCAATTCTTGCAAGCTCATTGACTATCTTTGGGGTGTAATGAAAAACAGGCTTAAACACCTCTTAAGTATAGCACGCTTACTATTAATTGTCAAGCTATTAGTAAATATATTTGTAAATATCACATTGTTTACCCTGAGTGTAACCGAAGGGTCAAGATATATGTAAAGTTAATAGTAAATATTAGCTTGTCCTGAGCCTGCCGAAAGAAACCTATAGTCTTGACACAATTACAATCTCATATTACAATGCAACGATCAATAACTTAATATGAAACTTGGCATAACAGGAATCCTTCTCACCGCTATCGGAGCTGTGCTTATTGCATACGCAAATTTCTTTGCCTACTCAGACGATGACTCAACGAATAAAACAAAAATAACAAGTGCAAGCACTGCCGCTTCTTTACCAGTCAGAATCTCAACAGCCAAAGCGGGAATTGATGCACCGGTCACCATCGGCGGGTACGAAAACGGACAATGGATTTTATCCAGTAACAACGTACTGTTTCTTCCAACGAGTCAAATGCTGGGAGAGGGAGGTAATACGATTCTCTATGCGCACAAAAGAAAAAGTCTTTTCGCAAACTTAAAAGATCTTTCAATCAACGACACAATTACTATATACGACTTAAATGGGACAACCTACACGTATAAAATTTATGCAACAGAGAATATCAAGCCTACCGAAATGGAAAAAATTCAGACAAATAAGGATAATACGCTTACCCTTTTCACCTGCGATGGGTGGTTTGACGAGACTCGACTCGTAGTAAAAGCCTCGCTTATATAGTGATACTGGTCATTGACGAAATAAAATACTTGGTGTAGTATACGTGCCGCCTGCAATTATAATATGGTTGCGAAAGAACTCGCTGCCGAAGCGCCATCATTACCACGATCACTTGATCACCGAATTCCACTTCCGACAAAAGAACCGGTTATCCCCTCAGTAGAGGCAAAACCTGATACGACAACTATTGCAAGCGCCCGTGAACGTCTCCACAACCCGCCTGATACTGTTACCGCATTTGGTCCGATATACCATATCCCCGGCGCGCTTTATATTGTCACTGCTGTCAACGATACAACATTAGGATGTTATAACACGTATGGTCAAACACTAGGCGGAACACGTGTGGTTGAAAAAAGCGAATTATTGAAAAAAAGTAATGACGCAAACTTGTCAATTTTTGCCGCGGAAACCCTGGCAAAGGAATTGGCAAAAGACATGACCAAGAAGTGGATTACGCTTTTTCACATGATGAATACACTATACGAAAAAGGTCAAGCCCAAAAAGCAGATGTACTAGCTTCATGTATGGGCGGGGGTAAATCAGTCATAGCTGTAGAAAGTCTTGATGCCTATCGCAGTTTGTCCCCGGAACTTAGAGAAAGCCTCTTCCGCCAGCATGGAAAACATATTCAAAAACTGAAGGGCAAACACATAACAGCAGTTGATATGAACACCGCGTCAGGGGACATGGACGCTGTTTGGAAAGAAACACCGTTTGTCGCGTGCCAGTCTGAAGCTAAGGGTGGAAGCGGTAATCCATCAGAGGTCACAGCAAAAGGCGTGTTTGCAGCTGCTGAGGCGATACTTCTTACGGAAGGATTTGACCCCAATAAAGAATCATTTGCGCTGCAGGGAGTGGGCGCTGTTGGAAGTCATATTGTATCTATGATCACAGAGAAATATCCTCAGGCAGCAATTTTCGTTACGGCTTTACGGCCAGAGAAAGCAAATGCCGTCGTACAAAGAGAAAAAGAAAAAAATAAAAATGCACAGGTATTTGCTGTCCCTCCTGAAACAATAGCAAGTATGCCGGCAACCGTGTTTATGCCCTGTGCAAACGCCGGAATTCTCACGGAGCAAACGCTTGAGAACTTGCATGAACGAACTAGGTTTATCTGTGGTGCGGCAAACGACCAATATCCGCAATCCGGCGGAGAAGCAGACCCGATCCTCGTACGAAAGTATCATGATCAGGGAATAATAGTAGTGCCGGCTCCGCTTGCGAATCTTGGCGGCATCTTAGACGTTGCTGCCAACTACCGTGCATACTGGGGAAGAGAACCCCGGACCGATGAAGAGAACCTGCAGCTTGTTGAGGGCGTCGGCGACGTTACAAAAACATTGTGGCAGCAGGCAAAAAAAGAAGGCAGAACGTTTGAATCAGTCTATGATGAAATGGTAATAACCACCTACGCTTCATTCTGCCT
>CAZDTO010000029.1:4695-12018 GCA_964508395.1 uncultured Gammaproteobacteria bacterium
CCACGTGACGATCTTATTTCACCTGGAAGGTGAAATAAGATCGCTACCTATACCAGACTAGACATAACAAATCTATATTTGATAAAGTAAAGATGTTATGCGATTTTTCCTGCGTGTTTTTCTCTTTGTTCTTATCTTTTCTTGTGTTTTTACGTTTATTCGTTTAAGCGCGATTATCGATATTACAACATTACTTGATAACTTAAACGGCGTTTCCTGGCTTTATTCAACAATAGGACTTATCTTTGGTATCGTTTCAGCATTCATCATACAAACAGAGTGGGATAAATGGGACAGGCTTCACACAGCAGTGAGAGAGGAAGTAGGAAGCCTCAGACAGATTCTCCTTCTTGCCAGACATTTTCCAGATAAAATTGAATCAGAACTGAAAAAGATAATAGGGGAATACCTTCATCTTCTTATACATAAAGAGTGGGAGGATCTTGACAAAGGGAAAAAATCCCAGGCAATTGAAAAAACTGTCTACGAAATGCAGGAAATCCTCTTCAACCTTCCGCCTGAGGAAGCGCATCATTCGGATCAAAGCTTTACGATTTTTGCTAAAATACTTTCCCGAAGGGAGGACAGGCTTCATTATAGCGCAAAACGTTTGCCGGTCATGCTAAAAACAACTATAATTTTTGCAACTTCACTTATCATTGGTTTATCATTATTCATAGGCGTCAAAGATATTTGGCTAGATTATATTTTCACCATGGGCATCGCGCTTTTGGCATTTCTTATTTACACTGTTATCTCTGATCTTGAACACCCCCTGAGGCCCGGAAACTGGCATATTACCACTGATGAATATAAAGAATTACTTGAACAGATAAAAATAAACAATTAACAACACCATGAGCCTGTGGTAAAATTCGGGTTGTGAATGAAAGAGGAGGATTTATAAACAAACTAGCTGGTATTGAAGCATACAATTATGAATTGGCAAAATCGGGAAAAAAATATGAGGCTCTATCAGCATTATTTCTACAGTTAGCAATTCCGCTCTCCGAACGCCATACCAGAGATTCTAAAAATGAGATAAGTCCTTTTTATTTTTTTCCGGATATAGCATCTGTTTTTGCAGGAACATTTGGTGTTGTCATCGGTACAGATGGTGATATAAAAAAAGCAGGAGTTCTTTTGGGTGGAAAAATCGTCTATAACATCACTGCGCATGCGCTTTCCCAATCTGCTACAAAAATCCGCAGAAGAAAAAATAACCTTCTATAAAACTATAGGTTGATATTATCTACAAAATACTTTATAATCACCCAGATGAACATAGAACGGGATACTTTTTCACGAAGGGATTTATTTCATGCTACTAAATCACTTTCTCCTTCTACGCCAGAATCACCTGCACAGCTTGGACATATCTTAAACGTCCCGCTGGATCGTCGACACTTTATAAAACTATCAGCTGCATCAGTTATAAGCTTGACAGAATTACGAAATAGGGGAGCCCAAGCAAGGGAGGATCAGCCGGAAACAGATGCTTCTTGGGAAAAAGAAGCAACGCTTACTGACACGATAAAAGAGAGCACCTTGCTAAACGCGGGAAATATCTTCGCACGACATGCCTTGCTTAAACTGGGTATTCCAATCGGCAATGCAAACAGTGTTGAACAAAATCATGGCCCTGATGCATTCGATAAACTCAAACCCTATCAGAAAGCGCTAGGCTATGCCGGTGCATTCGGATGTTTTGGTGGATTTGGCCCATTATTTGAGGAATTTCAGTTTCGACTTATCCCGAGCTTCATTCTCTCTAAGATTGCCGGCAATGGAACGCATTGGGAAGTTGGCGTACCCGTATCTACAGCATTTGCTCTCTATCACAATGTCGCAAAAGATGAATATGGTGATACCAAATTCCATAAAAAAATTCCTCTTCCCCAGTTTACCGCAGGGCTCTATTTCTGGAAAGCGATGCGGGAACGCGGCTTCTTACACGCAGTAACGTCACACGCAACAATGAATACGGAATCATTAACTTTCGGAATACTTATGAAACGAGTACAAAAGATTAATGGCAAAAAATAATCTCCTCATTGTTGACGAAGGCACCTACCTCTGATATATTGAAGCCGTCATGGTTATAGATATTGAGCTCAGACTTGAAGAATCCTTAGCTCCGATCAATCACATATAAAATGATACAAGATACGAATATAGAACTTACACCACGAATTTCCAGAAGGACTCTTTTAAAAGGCGCACTCATAGCCGGAGCCAACAAGGCAACCAACAACTTTGCTACAAGCAAAATGGAACCACAAAGAGTGCAACAGATATCCCAACAGGAAAAGCCAATCGATCCTGAACTTAATGACCTATTCCTTAACCTAGCCATTGAAAGAGAGCAATTCTCTCTTTCTCGTTTGGTGACAACAACAACAGAGGGAGAGAATCAGAATACTATACAAACATTCTTTGCCTTAGCTGATGACACTCTCTATGCAGCCCCTTTCAACGTAGAAAAAGGGTCATTTGGAAGATATGAAAAGCGATCACCAAAATTACCACTGAGACAGCCACGAGCAATTATCGCTACTCCTGATACAGATATCCTTACCGTGTGTGCACTGAGAGCATCAAATATCAGCATACAAAACCCCATAGGAGAATCAAGCGCCCTCCCTGAACCAATCATCTTTGTTTCTCATGATGGAGGAAAAAATTTTGACCCATTCATGCGGCCTCCTGTCAATGTAAATAAGCTAGACCTTGGCGAGATAATATCTGCACAACATGTCCCCCAGACAACAAAAGTAATACTCCTATACGGAAATTATGAAGACGTTCAGATGAAAGGAGATCCCACAAAAGCAACATTTGAACTTCGAACGTTTGATCCCACAACAAAGAATTACTATAAAATTCAGGGAGCAGAAAGCGGCGTACCACTTCCTGAAATTGTTTTATCACAACCAGAGCAACAAGGAAAGCAGTGTACCGTTATTGGCCGATCATTTACATTAAATGGCCAGGGTTTCTTTACTCCACAAGCAATACGGACAATGGATATTGATTTACAAACAAACACTGTTACTTCAATACGAGACTATGTACACCCAGAATTCGCAAATCTTACAGCAGTATATGAAGACCAGACAGCTAATAAACTCTATGCTTTACAATTTACACAAACAGATGCAGGACGACAGAGTGACATGTTTGTCATTGATAAATCTGGAAATGTGATAGAAAAGTTAGATCTCGGCTTCTTACGGCAAGCTCTTGCTGATTACCTAGATGACACATCGCTTAGTAATGCTGATATGTACTTAAACAAAGTGCTCGTTGTAGATGATACTGTATGGGTAACAGGGTTTACACTTGAAAACGTTGGTGAGCTCAGAAGCGATGCAGAAGGAAAATCGCGATTGATTATTGCAACATGGCCGAAAGAAAGTAATCCGGCTATGGATACAAAAATAGTACAGATTTCGTGCGCTGATTTTCTTTCTTCCTTCTCTGCCCGTTGTATCCCCATCGCAGCAAAACCGATAATACTGCCTGGTCCGCCTGACAAACAATCTGCTGTAAAAGTAGATATCTACGACCACGGCTCAATAATTATTCCGACAGATGAGAAAGGAAAACAACAAGATTCATCAATCACTTTTCCAAATGCAGGACTACCAACTCATGCTGTGGATACTGATCAAGCTTTTCAGTCTGTTCAAACTAAACCTCCATTACAACACTTGGCATAGGACTGCCATCTGAAAGGCTGAGTATTTAATTGACGAAAATATGTCTCTCTGATATATTCAAATCGTTGTTATTACAACCTCCAACATGGTTGGGAATACAGAACAAAGAGCAGAAAAAACAATACACCCGAAACAATCTCTCCTGGAAGAAATTAAAAGTGAAGCATTGAAGGCTGTCCAAACTGAACCTGGTATCTGCGACAGACTGGGATATCCGGGACATCATGCAGGTATCTATGATCTGGAAAAAAGTAACGGAAGCAAGCTATATACACCCGAAGGAATGGAGCTATATGACGGGACTAATTTCTGGATGACACTGCCTATTAATATAGCAAAGTGGTTTGGAGACGATGAAATACTATTAAAAGAAATAGGAAAATCAGCCCTCAGATCTGCCACTATCTCAGAATTTGCGTCACCCTACCAAGCGCTTTTTCTTCAAAAAATATCCGAGTATTGGCCAAAAACTGACAGGGTGCTCACATACCCTGGCGGGACCCTGGCTACTGATGCTCTTGTCAAATGGATGACAGCTCTGGTAAAGCAAAAAAACGATTATCCTGCTGACCAGATGAGAGTAATTGCAGCGGAAAGCGCATTTCACGGAAGAGCAGGATATCCTGCAGAACTGACAAGGTTGTCCCACAAAAACGAAGACTGGCAGACAGGCTGGTCAGTCAGGATGCAAGATCCGGTTGTAGTATTTGATGAAACAGGAGAGATCCTTCTTAAGGAAACGCAGGAACAAGTAAAAACAAGTCTTGAGCAGGTAGCAGATGCATTTGAAAAAAATGCCGGTGTAGCGGGACTAATAATTGAATATCCTTTTATGGCAGAAGGCGGCGCGCTGCTTGTTGATGCTACCTTTATGGACGAGGCAAGAAGCTTGTGCGATACGTATGGAAAAGTTATGGGTGTTGACTGCGTACAGATGTTTGGCAAGGGATGGTTTTTCCCTCAAAAAGCTGCTGAAACAGCTGATGCTATTGCTATTGGAAAAGCATCAAGAGTCCCGGGTGCCGTCCTGACAGATCCGACAAAAAGAGGATTTATAGATCATGCCCAAATACCAGGTAAATACGGGGCAACGTGGGCTGGGCTGGAATCACAAATGCTCTCAGCCCTCTCTATCTTCCGGATAATAGAAGACAATAACCTTTTTGAAAATGGGCTGAAGATGAGCGATTATCTTTACCAGCAGTTAAAGTGGTTGGCTGAAAGCGGAAAAGGCCTGATAAGACCTAGAATTGCCGGTACCTATATCGGATTTGACCTTGAAGAGGGTAGGAATAGGAAAAAATTTGTAGATTCCATGCGAAATGAACACAATATTATCCTTCTTCCCGCAGGTGAAAATGCAATAAGGCTGTCACCGCGGCTGGATGTTGAAATTTGCGAACTAGACTACCTACTAACCAGCTTAGAAAGCTCTCTGAAATAGGAGCATCCGGAGGCAATTTACACAATTGTTTCAGTAACGGTTAATTGAAACTCCTTTATTTTGAGCGTATTTTTGAATAAATACTCTATATCTTCCTTCTCAGAATGACCCATGTAATATACTCTTTTGTATCCGTCTTGATTTTCAACAATTAACACATTGCTATTGAGCAATACGTCATGAGACTTATGAAACGGCACACCTGGTGGAAGAGAAAATACCAAAGATAAATTATGCGCCGGAAAACTTTCAGTCTTTACGTGAATTCTTTTTATCTTCTTCATGAGCGTGAAGCAAGCAGTATACCATCCTGATTATAGGCTGTCAAATAAGAAAACCTTCATTTCTCAAATTGCTCAAAACCTATATCTAGTATATAATAAAAGCTATGAGCCATGAACAAAATGATTTCAGCCCAGAAATTGTTTCACACAATTATAAACGCCGAACATTCATACACCAGAGCGCAGCTTATGCCTCTGGCATTGCCTCAGGACTAATCCTAATACCAATTTCTGAGAAAGTAAACACAGCCACTACACAAGTAACAAAACATCGCGCAGGAAATCCTTCCGCATGGCAGCAGATAGAGCATTGCCAAAAAGAGCCCTTAGCCAAGGAATGCCTTCCTCATGAAATTTCCACAAGAGACAAAGTGATAGAGACTATGTATGTGGATGTAGTGGCTCCATACATAGAAGAAAGGATTTTCCGAGATATACCTGCAAAGAAATTTTTCAACGAAGATACCAGTTCTGGTAAGAGAGGATTGACCAGAAGGGAGATTACAGTTGGCGTTGGGACATCAGTCGCATTTGGGCTAACACACAACGCAATCGTGCTTGATACTCAAACAATCCCCGCTTCACAAACAGTATCTGGTTTCGGATTCTGGTATTTACGAAGAAAATTTGGGTTTGCTTCAAATTTCCTGGCTCACGCTACATTAAATACAACAATCTCCAGACTAACAGGCAAGTTTAGATAAGCTATTGCGGTTTTATCGACCATATCTTTGCCAAGCTAAAATTATCACATTTTTTTCCTCATCAATGAAGTGTATCTAACGCTTTTGCTTGTTGCAATTTCTAATCGCTTTTAATAATTGACTTAATGAGTTAACATTTATAATATGTAAATGCTGCCAAGGAGGGCAGTTTTTTCTTATGCTACCTGAAAGAATATTACCCGTAGCTGAAAGGAAAGGAAAAAGACCTAGCTTTACTTTAGAGGATATATTACTAAATGAAACCTCCACTAGACGCTTTGATTGTTCATTTGAAGAGATTCAGCATTTTTTAGAAAAGGAAAGCCAGCAACGTATCCCAAAAGACCTAGCAGGTCCATTACGAACCATGGAGCGATGGCAATTAGTTATACCTACCACAATTGATGCAGCCCAACTTCTATTTTTAGGACGAAATAAAGATGATAGAAAACAAATTCCTTTAGCAGATGCTCAAGCAACAGTTTTTGTACATAGGGGCGCAGAAGGAGGAAGCTGGAGTCATCCGAGAGGAAAATATTCTGTTACTTGGGTCGAGCTTGCTGGCATATTTCCTGATTCTAATGGAGACAATAGAATTATCGGTGCTTTTTATGGAGCTGATGAGCCTATGAAAGCAACTCATGTTCATTGTTCAATAGCAGATGATGAATACGACCGTACAATGACAATTATGGATTACTTTTTACCTGTGTTGGTCGAGATTCCTACTAGATACAGCGTCCCAAATACTGTTGGACTAATTACTCAAGGTATGATTGATACACTACTTGAACCTCACCATAGAGTTCTTAGCTTGTTTCCTAAATCAACACTTAAACTTTACCAAATTGGGGGAAGAATAGATGAAGACATAGACTTTGACCAAGGAATGTCATTACAAGTAAGAAACGATGTAGTGGAATTTGGTCTTGTTGCTCCTCAGGGAGAAAGAAAACCTTGGACGATGAGTATTCCTGAACGACTAGAGAAAGTTACTTAGTTATTATCAGCTATGTGTCTCCGCCACCTGGAAGGTGCAATAGGATTGCTACATTCAGATTTTTAAGAAAATCTGAATCTCAAAGAGAGAGAAGACAAAAATGTTCTTCGTCGTACGCGACTCAGAGTGATTTTTACACGCAATTTATATAACAATAATCAAGGAGGCA
>CAZDTO010000030.1:0-2394 GCA_964508395.1 uncultured Gammaproteobacteria bacterium
ATGATAAGGGCGATGTCGTTTCGTGGAGCTCTTCGGGTGCGCGAGGATTTAAGGGTACTCGTAAATCAACTCCTTATGCAGCGACTCTTGCTGTTGAGGATGCTGTTAAAAAAGCGCTTCAGAAGGGAATAAAAGAAGTTGCTGTATATGTAAGGGGGCCGGGAGCAGGAAGGGATTCATCCTTGCGCGCAATTAAAAGTGCAGGCCTTTCTATTATATCGATTGCTGATATTACGCCTATTCCGCACAATGGTCCACGACCCAAAAGCAGGAGGAGAGTATGATAAAAATTTCAAATTTCAAATTGCAAATATACAATTAATGATTGGAAAATGGAAAATGGAAAATGGAAAATCCATTTTTGGGGAGGAAAAAAATGGCTAGATATACAGGCCCAAAACACAGATTAGCACGCAGGGAGGGAGTTAATATCCTGGATAAAACTTCCGCAACGCTTCAGCGCCGTCTGAATATTCCTCCTGGC
This sequence comes from uncultured Gammaproteobacteria bacterium, assembly GCA_964508395.1. GTDB lineage: Bacteria > Patescibacteriota > Microgenomatia > Levybacterales > UBA12049 > CAZDTO01. The sequence goes on from CAZDTO010000030.1 coordinate 485, forward strand.
ATGCACGCAGGACGGAAGGGAAAGAGACGACTTTCAGAATTTGGCCAGCAATTACGAGAAAAACAGAAGGCTAAGGCAATGTATGGCATGCTTGAGCGGCAATTCCGTAACTTGGTAAGAAGAGTATCAAAACAAAAAGGAGATACAGGAGAATTGCTTCTCGGACTTCTTGAGACCCGGCTTGATAATGTAATCTACAGACTTGGATTTGCGAATTCTCGTTACATGGCTCGTCAGTTAGTTTCTCACGGACATATTCGAGTAAATGATCGGAAGATGAGCATTCCTTCATATCATGTTAGGGTTGGCGAAATTGTTTCGCTTTCGGACAAGCAGATTAACAACGTACAGATTGCAAAACTTCTTAAAGAGGAACAGCATCTTTTATCATTTCTTAAAAGAGAGGGTATAGCCGGAACGCTATTGCGGATGCCAAAGAGCCAAGATGTGGAAGTGCCATTTGACACAAGACAAATCATTGAATATTACTCGAGATAATGGTAAAATACACGGATGGTCGATAAAGCCGAATCATGATTAGGGATTCAGACTATGCAAGATATTGATTTTAAAGTAAAAGAGATTACGGGCAGCAATGATTATGCGGAGTTCTTTATTGAGCCATTGGAGCCGGGATTTGGGCATACAATGGGCAATGCTCTACGGCGTGCGCTTTATACTGCTATTCCCGGAGCTGCAGTAACTTCAATAAAGATAGCAGGAGTGAAACATAAATTTTCAACTATCCCAGGTCTTCGGGAAAATGTGATTGATTTTTTGCTTAATATTAAATCCCTAAACTTCATGCTTTCTGAGGCAAAAACTAGCGCAGTCGTCAGATTGCAGGCGAAGGGTTCAAAAGAGATTACCGCTTCTGATCTTGAATTGCCTGATGGTGTTGAAATAGTCAATAAGGATCACTATCTTGGCTCGCTTTATGGAACTAAAGCAAAACTAGACGTTGAGATGGTTTTGCAACGGGGATATGGATATGCACTAGCTGAAGAAATAAATGTCGAAACAATTGGCGTTATTCCAACAGATGCGGTTTTCACCCCTATTCGTCGTGTCGTGTTTGCTGTTGAGTCAACACGTGTAGGACGAAAGACAAACTTGGACAGGCTAGTTCTTAAGATCTGGACCAATGGAACAATACTGCCAAAAGTTGCGCTTGATGAGGCTGCGCGAATCTTATCTGTTTCCTTTACACAAATATTTGAGCCAAAAGAGGCAAAATCAGCAGATACAGCCGTTTCACCATCTGTGCCTGAAGAGTTACTTAGGCTTACTATTGATGAGCTAGATCTCCCAACAAGGATTTATAATAGTCTTCGAAACGGGGGGATTGAAACGATCAGCGAACTCACGAAAACACCTAAGAAAGATTTAATTGCTCTTCGCAACATGGGTGGAAAATCAATTGGTGTTATTGAGGAAAAACTTCGAGAAAAAGGCATCTCACTGAGTCTTTAGCCGTAAGATATTAGAGATTAAGATATTGAGATATTATGTGATTTTTTATTTCCTAATATCTTAGTATCTTTATATCCTAATATCTTTTTTATGTATGAAAAAAAATGTATTTGGCCGGCAATTAAAACGAGATACAAACGAGAGAAAAGCTCTTTTTAAGAGCCTGTTATCTTCATTAGTTATTCATAATCGTATTCGTACTACAGAAGCCAAGGCAAAAGCAATAAAAAGAACAGCAGATAAGATTGTGACATTGGCAAAGAGAAACTCACATCGGCTTATTAGTTCTTATTTGTCGCAGGAAGCAATAAAGAAGTTTACTCTGGAAATTGTTCCTCGTTTTGCAGGCAGGCAAGGAGGGTATACTAGAATTATTCGTCTTGAAAAGCGATTGTCAGATAACGCGCGGATGGTATTGATGGAATGGGTGGAAGAAA
>CAZDTO010000030.1:2494-8389 GCA_964508395.1 uncultured Gammaproteobacteria bacterium
GAAAAGCGATTGTCAGATAACGCGCGGATGGTATTGATGGAATGGGTGGAAGAAAGTTCAAAGTTCAAAGTTCAAAGTTCAAAATTAGATGAGAAGAAAGAAGAGCAAGAAGTAGAGAAAAAACCAGAAATTGAAACGAAAAAGAAAAAAAACATTCCAACCAAAAAATCCCCAACAGCACGAAAATCCCAAGAAGTTAAAAAGGAGAAGGCAAAATGAATAAGCAAATGACGCAATCCACAAAATTGTCAGATATTAAACGTTCATGGCATCTTGTTGATTTAAAGGGACAGGTGCTTGGAAGAGTTGCGGTAAAGATTTCTATGCTCCTGATGGGGAAGACAAAACCATATTTTGTGCGAAACCTTGATTGCGGTGATTATGTAGTTGTCATAAATGCAAAAGAGGTTGTTGCAACAGGTAAGAAAGAACAGGGAAAGGTATATTACCGATATTCCGGGTATCCAGGTGGATTGCGGTCAGAAACGCTCAGAGAGCTTCGGGAACGCAAACCAACAGACATTATTATCCATGCAGTGAAGGGCATGTTGCCCCAGAATAGGCTGCGTGATAGAATGCTTACACGGTTAAAGGTATTTGCAGGAGAAGAACACAGTTTTCAGGATAAGCTCAAAGCTCAAAGCTCAAAGCTCAAAACCAAAACGTAAAACTCAAAACTGTCTGACTTTTACGTTTTTCGCTATAGTTTTTAGTTTTGACTTTTACCTTTTACGCTTGATTAATATATGTCAGAAGAAATAAAAATACAAGATAGCGATAGAAAAACAAAACATAATATTAAGAGAGATTACATCTTTGCCGTTGGGAGGCGAAGAGAGGCTGTTGCGCGCGTGCGATTATACGAGCATTTGAAGGATCAGTTTGCATGGGATGGGAGCGCTCTTGCCAAAGGTGAACTTTATGTCAACAAGAAGCCAATTGCAGAATATTTTTCAGGCAATGTTATGCGGTACATGTACTCAGAGCCATTACGGGTGACCAATACGCAAAACAAATTTACCTGGACAATTCAGGTAACGGGTGGTGGATTGTCAGGACAGCTTGATGCTGTTATCACGGGTATAGCACATGCACTTAATAAACTTGATCGTGAAAAATACCGTCCCAATCTGAAAAAGAATGGATTTCTTACCCGTGATTCCCGCATTAGAGAACGTCGCAAAGTCGGCATGGGAGGCAAAGCAAGGAGAAAAAGACAGTCTCCAAAACGGTAACTTCAGATTTTTAATCATAATTTGCTGGTATTTATTCACTGTTTAAGATAGTAAAATATTTGTCTGAGGTGGTATGGGAGATAAAATTTCAAGTATTACCCATGCAGCAATTTTAGAAAAGGTTTTTTCAGGGTGTGTTGTTGGAGTTGTTAGAAAAAATGGGGAACGATTGGTTTTGCCCTTTGGCAAACTTACCTATGAACAGGATGCGCCTGTAATTCGGGAAGATTCGATTTTTGATGTGGCTTCAATAACAAAATCTATTCCGACTGCTTGTTTGGCATTAAAACTTATTGATGAGAAGAGATTGAATTTGGATGATAGATTAATAAATTTTGTTCCGGAATTTAGAAATAGCGATAGGGAAAATGTGTTGATAAAACATTTACTGACGCAAACGCTTGATTTTGGACTTCATCTATCCTCGTATAAGGACAGATTACCGGAAGACATCCTGGATGTTATTTTCACTTCTGAACTCCGAAGCCCACCGGGATCGAAATATTCATACGCGAATGCGACGAGCATTCTTTTAGGATTGGCAATTGAAAAAGTATACGGTAAGCCGCTTGATGTTATTGCATATGAGATATTTTTTTCCCCTTTGGGAATGACCAAGACAACGTTTCATCCCAACAGACTGTTACGTCATTCTGGCAAGCGAGTCCGCCAGCTGGCGGAGAGCGCGTCCAGAATCTCCAATAAGAGACTCTGGATCTTCGACCAGAGTGATATAGGATTGAATGTTGTTCCAACTGAGATTGATCCCTGGCGGGGAAGAGTAATTCAGGGAGAAGTGCATGATGAGAGCGCGTATATTTTATCAAAAGAAAAAGTTGTCGGTTCTGCGGGATTATTTTCAACAGCGCCTGACCTTTTAATATTTTTAGAAATGCTTATTAACAAGGGAATATATATGGAAAAAAGACATCTATCACAAAACATTATTAATCTAATGTTGGAAGATAAACTTGGATGGGAATTTAATCAACCAAGATATATGGGAAAGTTTTGTCATAAAAAAATGTTTGGCAAAACCGGTTTTACCGGTTGTTCGGTTATTGTTGATCCGATTAAAGGAATTGGGATTGTTTTTCTATCAAATTACCATTATCCAAAAAGAAGAGATGGCTTTACGGCTTTAAATAGCCTAAGAAGCCAGGTCGCAGATATTATTTTACAATAAACTTGTTATGCTATTGCATAGGACCTGTTGTGCTTGACAAACACTTAACGTGTGATACTCTGAGTATGTGGGAAAGAAAGAGACACAGAAAAAGAAAACCTCAAAGCACAAGAAAAAGCCTGCCTTTTTTTTCCTCTTTAGAAAAACTATTAGCGTAAGCGCTATTCTTTTAGCCCTTGTCGGTTCGTTTCTCCTGTTTGTCCAAACACAAACATGGTATTTTTTAACTACAAGCAAAGAGCAAGTAGATTTTGCAAAAGCAGACGGTAAATATGATCCCCAAGAAACAATTGCATACCTTGATGATCAAATGATTCCTCTCCCTCCGCTATATTCGAATATTGGCCAAACCATGCAACCTCAGAGAGTGTTAGGAGAATCAACGGGTCAGAAGCACATAGAGGTTGATCTTACCAACCAGCGGCTTTATGCGTTCGAGGGAGATACAAAGGTCTATGATTTTGCTATTTCTTCAGGTTTGCCATGGACTGCTACCCCTCCTGGTGAGTATTTGATCTGGACAAAACTGCGATATGTAAGAATGCGGGGAGGTAGTCAAGCGCTTGGTAATTATTATGATCTTCCGAATGTTCCCTTTACTATGTTTTTTTACAATGACAAGGAGCCAAAATGGAGAGGATTTGCGCTGCATGGTGCATACTGGCATAACAACTTTGGTCACCCCATGAGCCATGGATGTGTCAATATGCGGATAGAAGAGGCTGAACAGATATATTATTGGGCACAGCCTAATCTTTATGATAAATCATCAATTCAAGCTACATTGGACGATCCCGGAACAAAAGTTATCATTTACGGCACAACGCCTAAGGTCTAGTAGACATCAGGAAAAAACCATTATCTTCCATTTATTAAATTCCCTTTTTAGTTCTGGAAGGAATTTGTTGATCTCTCCACTTTTTTTTTGATAAGCCTCCAAACTTTCAGACAATGCATTATATCGCCAACGCTGGAGAAATTTTCCTACTGTGAGAGGATCAAAGGCTTTTTCACGAAGTATGGTAAATTCTCTTTGCATACTTCGTAGATTGTCTGTGGCGTTTGCGGCCTCTATGATTCGGGCGGTTCTGCTCATCTTGGGAATTCGAGTGAGCTGTCTGACTTTCCTCTTTATCCAGTCTTCTTCTTTGATTTTTTGAGGGGTGTCATGCGGAATCCTTTTTTCGAACTCCCGTTCTGTTATATGTTCTACGTCGGTACGTATGTCTTCACCAAATTCGTTCTCGATATCCTGCAAGGTTTTTGGTGTGTCTTCAGCAACATCATGGAGTAAGGCTGTTATAATAACCTTTTCACCTTCTTGTATAACAAGTCTTGCGACCCTAAGAGGATGCAGGATGTAGGGTTCTCCTGTTACTTTTCTATTATGTCCAGCATGCGCTTCTTTTGCAAAGTTTATAGTATGGGTAACCTTATCAATATCAATTTTAGATTCAGCATGTTGATTTTCTTCTATGATTACTTCAACGAGGTCGTTTATGCTTTGATCAATTGAGTCTGATTTTTTTGTTGCTCTTTCGACTCTTTGAGAGCTTTGTATATCAAACGATCTTACTCCATAAAGAGTCGTAAATATTGGATTAATATGTCTTGCTTCTACTTCCATGATTCTGACTATTTCGTTTGAAATATCTGGCAATTATACCTATTTATCTTTATGAACACAAGGATAGTTGGAATTTGGTAGTGGAATTTACAGTGTGAAGAAAAGGAAGGCGCCAACAATAAACAGGATTGCAGCAAGTCCGCCAATGCTAAACGCAATGTCAGAGCCGGGAGATTCGATCGTGGGCGTCGGCTCAGTTGTCGGTGCCTTAGTAAGTGTTGATGTTGGCGTAGATGTTGGTTTCTTAGTTGGTGTCGGCGTTTGTGTAAGTGTGCCACTTGGGGTTGCAGTTGGTGTAATAGCAGTGCCAGTTCCTCCAGTCACTATAATTGTTTGAACACATTCTCCCTGGGCGTTTTCTCCTCCCTGATCGTCTGTAAGGACCACCTCTGCTGTATATATACCAGCGGTTGTATATATATGAGTTGACTGGATGCTTACGGTGTTTGTTCCAATGCCTCCGCCTGTGGTTATCTCAACAACTTCTCCATCTCCAAATCGAAAGGTTGCGGTTTTGATAGTGCCATCAGTGTCTGTGCCTTTAGCAGTAAAACTAACAATAAATGGCGCAACGCCAGTTGCGGCTCTATTGAGTGTAAGATCTGAGCATGAGGGAAGGCTGGTTGTAACCGGTGTCACTGTAGTAGGTGGACTTATAGGAGGCTCTGTGGGTGCTGGGGGTTGGGGCGTAGCTGTGGGAAGCGGCGTAAGTGGTTCTTCTTTTGCAGCTTGTTGCTGTTTAAGAAAGTAGATCGCAGCAGGAATTCCAATAAGAACTAATCCAATGAACGCTCCTATGATAATTTTTTTGATCATGGCAGAATTTTATGCGTATATTGATAGTATCTTAAGAGAGAGAAATATGTCAATACTAGCAGGTTAATATCAAAACTATAGGTTATTGACAAATTATGGTAAATTAGTGTATAAATTAGCAATAAATTATAGCGAGTGATTAATGAGAACAAAAAACATTGATAAGACAAACAAAATGAAATTTGTACCTCTATTTGATAATGTTTTGATAAAACCGCTTGAAGCAGAGGCAAAAACTGCAAGTGGTATAATTTTACCGGATACAGCAAAGGAAAAACCCCAAATAGGGATCGTAATGGCTATAGGTCCTGGAGTAAGAGATGAAAATGGTAAATTGATTCCAATGGTAGTGGGGAAAAACCAGAAAGTGCTATACAAAAAATGGGGAGGGCAAGAGGTAAAAGTTGCAAACGAAGAATGGATGTTAGTTGAACAGAAAGACATATTGGCAATAGTGAATTAGTTATAAGTGCTAAGTTACAAGTCCTAAGTTTGTTAAAAATTAACTTATAACTTATAATTTGTAACTTATAACTTTAAATAAATATGGCAAAGCAAATTAAATTTTCAGAAGATGCACGACAATCTCTTGTTCGAGGAGTAAATATCCTTGCCAAGGCAGTTGTGACGACTTTAGGTCCTAAGGGGCGAAACGTTGCAATTGATAGAAAGTGGGGAGTGCCAAATGTCATTCATGATGGCGTCAGTGTCGCAAAAGAGATTGAGCTTGAAGACCCGTTTGAAAATATGGGTGCCCAGCTTGTCAAAGAAGCGGCCAGTAAAACCAATGACATAGCAGGCGATGGTACTACAACCGCAACGCTTCTTGCGCAATCTATTATCAACATAGGTCTTAAGAACGTTACTGCAGGCGCAAATCCGATGATCTTAAAAGTTGGTATGGAGCAGGGTGTTGAGGCTGTCGTAGCTGAGATTAAGAAAATGGCAAAGACGGTCAAGGATGTCGATGTCGCAAAAGTTGCCATGATTTCTGCGCAGGATGAGCACATTGGGTCAATGATAGCTGAGGC
>CAZDTO010000030.1:8489-11973 GCA_964508395.1 uncultured Gammaproteobacteria bacterium
GGTACATTCAATGCGCTTGCGATTAAGGCGCCTGGTTTTGGCGACAGACGCAAAGAGATGCTTGATGACATAGCGATTCTTACCGGTGGTACTGTTATTTCAGAAGATACTGGTCGAAAATTTGATAGTGTGACGCTTGAAGACTGCGGTCGTGCAGATAAAGTCTGGGCTGATAAAGAAAACACGCGGATTATCGGCGGTAAAGGATCAGTATCAGCTATTAAATCCCGCATAGCTCAAATTAAACGGGCAATTGATGAGACAACCTCTGATTTCGATAAAGAAAAACTTCAGGAACGGCTCGCCAAGCTATCAGGCGGTGTAGCAGTTATCAATGTGGGTGCCGCTACAGAGGTTGAGCTCAAGGAGAAAAAAGAGCGGGTCAATGATGCGGTTGCGGCGACAAAAGCGGCATTGGAAGAGGGAATAGTTCCAGGAGGTGGGGTTACACTTCTTCGTGCGCGAACAGTACTGCCGAAGATTAAGAATGCTCTCAAGTTTGATGATGAAAAAATCGGCATTGATATTCTCTATCAAGCATTAGGAGAGCCCCTAAGATGGATTGCAAAAAATGCAGGTGCAGATGAGGGATGGGTTCTCAAAAAGGTAGAAGAGTCAAAGATACAGGATTTCGGATTTAACGCAATGACATTAGAGTTTGGTTCAATGCTTGAAGCAGGAATTGTTGATCCAGCCAAGGTTACCCGGTCAGCGGTACAAAATGCGGCAAGCGTTGGTATGATGGTCTTAACCACAGAAGCACTTGTCACTGATCTCCCCGAAAAGAATCCTTCGACAGGCTCAGGAGGCGGCATGCCGGGAGGAGGAATGGGCGGCATGGGCGGGATGGACTACTAAAGAAGGTGCATTATGAATGAGCGTCTAGTAAATAAAGACCTGAGTAGGACAGTAAATGGGATTTTTTCTTTAAAAAGAGCCGGTGCTATTTTGGCTGTTCATGAACGATTTGGCGTCACACTTACTGCTGGTCCGATTTCAGGTGAAGTATATCCTTTGCCAAATGGTTCTTCCGACTTTGTACCCCCAGGGTACGTATATTTGCATATCAAGCTTCCAGAAGGCGATACGGGAAAATTTTGGAGACTAGTTGATGCAATTTCTCCTAACCTACCACGGTAATTAAGTCTCTTTTCTATATTTTTTAATTTTTAACTAATTTTATTTGACGATCGCCACTGTTTTTCTATTCTTTTTAAGGCCAGCATATAGGCTGCCTCACGCAGTGTAACATGTTCTTTTTTGTGGGTATCAAAAACCTCATTTGTTGCTGCAATCATCTTTTCCTTTAGCTTCGTAAGCACTGCTTCCTTTTTCCATTTTTCATTGTTCATGTTCTGGTACCATTCAAAGTAGCTGGTCGCGACGCCGCCAGCATTGGCAAGAATATCAGGAATAACTATAGTTCCCCGTTTATTAAGTATTGGTTCTGCCTGCGTAGTTGTCGGGCCATTTGCCATCTCAAGAATAAGCTTGGCCTGAATCTTCCCAGCATTGCTTTTTGTAATGACATTTTCAAGCGCGGAAGGAATAAGAATATCAACTGGCAAGGTTAACAACTCTTCTGAAGAGATATCTTTGCCCTTCAAAATCTTTTTGTTTTTCAAATCACAAACAGTTCCGACGCAATAACAACCGGCAAGATGACCTTTCTGACTTTTGCATGCTGCTACATTTTCAATGTCGGGAATCCCTTCAGGGATATACATGCCGCCTTTTGAATCAGACAGTGCAACGATGCGAAATCCTTCCTGTTGAAGAAAAAAAGCAACATATCTTCCTACATTGCCAAAACCTTGTACAGCCACCGTCAGCCCTTTTTTATCTTTATTCAGCCTTTTTAGAATTGTGAGTAAGACCTGCGCACCGCCATAGCCCGTTGCCTCAGTCCTACCTTCTGAACCACCCTTTTCAATGGGCTTACCAGTTACTACAGCTAATAATTCACCATTTGTAATTTCGCCTTTTGACTTTTGACTTTTGACTTGTTTTCCATATTCATCAACGATCCATTCCATTACTTTAGGATTTGTATTGACATCAGGCGCAGGTACATCTTTTGTTGCTCCAATGACATCAGTTAAGCTTCGGGTAAAGAACCTGGTTAGTGCTTCAAGATCCGTTTCTGATAATAATTTAGGATTAATAGTAATGCCGCCTTTTCCGCCACCAAACGGTACATCAACAACAGCATTTTTCATCGTCATCCAAAAAGCAAGCGCTTTCACCTCATCAAGAGTGACATTTTGATGATATCGAATGCCCCCTTTATATGGACCTAAGATATTGTTATGTTGTACCCTGTATCCGGAAAAAACAGAAAAATGTCCGTTTGTCCTAATTGGTACGCTTACTTCTACAACTCTTTGTGGTTCAAGAAGCATTGCAAGAAGAAAAGGATCAATTGCAATGTTTTTAGCAACTTGTTTTAGTTGAGTTTGTGCTCGTTTCCACGGGTTTGCGTTTTCCATGCACTTACGTTGGGCAGCTTGAGTATCATACGCTTGTGAAGACAACTTCACTTGACATAACACTGACAAAAAACTGATAGTATATTACAGATCCAAACTTGGTGGGATGGCTCTTAATCCAATTGTCGAGCGTTATTTATTTGAAATAAGAAGGACGGCTTCGCTGATTTCTTTCATTGACTTTCGTTTATTCATTGCCTCTTTCCGTATAAAATGATACGCTTCATCCTCGCTGAAATGTCTTTCTTGCATGAGGACTCCTTTTGCCCGCTCGACTATTTTTCTTTCGGCTAGTTTACCCTCTAATTGATCCACTTTTCTTTTCAGCATGACTTCAGCAAAAGCAGATGCAATAATCTTTACAAGAGATTCAACCGTTTTAATTTCCATCTTTGAAAACTTGTATTGCTTTTTGTTATGTAAATTAATAACACCAACTATCCCATCATCATTGATAATTGGTACTGAGAGGAATGCTTCATATCGGTCTTCAGGCATATCTTCGAAAAACTTAAATCTAGCGTCTTTGTAAGATTTTTTCTCAATGGCAACCGTTTTCTTATGCTCAGCAACCCAACCAGTGATTCCCTCGCCCTTCTCAAGAATTATTCTTCCAATTTGCTCGCTGTGAGGTTTTCTTGAACCAACAAGGATCAACTGTTTTTTATCCGCGTCGTATACGAAAATGAGACATGAGTCGACAGGCACTACTTGTATGACAACAGTAATAAATTGTTTTAAAAACTGGTTGAAGTCATAGTGGTTATATACCACAAGCTCTGAGAGCATTTCAATGACCTTAGAAAGCGATGCATTATCCCGTTGTTCCTCATCTATTATTTTATCCATAGTAATAAAAAAACCCCGCTTGTGCGGGGTAATGTGAAAAAAGCCTCAAGCCTTTTTTCACTACCCCCTCTCTGCCATAAGGACAGAGATAAAGAGGGTCTTTGTAATAAAAAATATACTCTTCATGTTACTCAGGAATCCTAGCA
>CAZDTO010000031.1:0-5645 GCA_964508395.1 uncultured Gammaproteobacteria bacterium
GGATACTTTAAGGAAACATTCTCTTTATCCGTTATGTGGACTTTCGCAATTTCGTTTTTTGCATACTGTGCTATTGCTTCTTCAAAATTGTAATGGTGCTGTCTAACATTTTTAAGAACCGGTAGAAACTTTTTACACAACAGATATATCCCAACCACGCGAAGATTTGACGGTTCTTCTCCCCTTATTGGCTTTTCGATAATATCCAAGACTCTATCGCCGTCAACACGAAGAACGCCAAACCGGCCCAGATCCTTTTCCTCTGCTGCAAGAAGTACTATGCCATCATGCTCTTTCTTATTTTCAATGGCCTTCCGGAACATATGAAAATCAGCATGGTGCGGATAGACAACAAAAAAGTCTTTCTCCAAATATTTTTCTGCGCAAATGAGTGCATTTCCCATGCCAAGCGGCTGCTCTTGAACAACATGGGTAATGTGTAAACCTAATGTATTCTCTTCAATAAGTCTTGCGGCATTATCACCACTCCCCGTTATCACAATTACATTCTTAATACCAGCACGTTTTACACTCTCAAGGGTGTGATAAATAATCGGTTTACCCAGTATAGGAATAAACGATTTATGTCCGAAATCGGTAAATGGATAAAATCTGCTTGATTGTCCTGCTGCAGTAATAATTGCCTGCATATTATTCTGTTAAAACCGTTATATCTGCACCGAGTCTTCGTAGACGTTCATCAAAATTTTCATATCCCCGCTTTATTATTTCTATTCCGTGAATCACAGTTTCACCTTTTGCTGCAAGCGCTGCAATAACAAGTGTCGCGCCTGCCCGCAGGTCAGTTATATTAACAACTGCGTTATGCAGGTGGACGGGTCCATTTATTCTTGCTGCATGAAAAAATTCATTGCTGTCATCTTCAGGATTAAAATTATAAATCTCCTCTGGATTTTCTACAGATGGTTTAAACAATGTAATATTTGCTCCCATTTTTTTCAATTCATGTACGTAACCAAACCTGCTTTCAAACACGGTTTCATGAATTATTGATACACCCTTTGCCCTTGTCATGAGCACTGCCCATGGAGCTTGCCAGTCCGTCATAAATCCCGGATATGGTTTTGTCATAATATTTGTAGCTGATAATTGCGATTTGTAATAAAATCGTATACCATTATTTTTCTCTTCAACTCCCCCTCCTGCCTCTTCTACTTTTTCAAGAAATTCTCTCACGTGCGATTTTTTTACCTCTTTTATGAAAATATCCCCTTCTGTGATAAGAGCAGCAGCTGCAAATGTCACTATTTCATTCCGATCAGGCTGTATACGTAAGGTTGTGCCATGAAGCTTGTCAACACCCTGTATTTCAATAACCCTTGGTTCAGGTCTTTGTATGTGTGCCCCCATACTATTTAAAAATTCAATTAATTCATCAACCTCCGGCTCTTCTGCTGCGTTCTTAAGAATTGTTTTCCCCTCAGAAACTGCTGCCGCTATCAAAAGCGTCTCTGTGCCTGTATGCGTATTCTTTTCAAATGTGTATGTAGTTCCCTGAAACTGTCCATCAATATCCGCATAGAAATATCCATCCTCGCTGTTGTAGTTAATCCTTGCTCCCATCTGTCTTAAACCATTAACTGTGCGGTCAATTGGACGGGTCCCCAGACGACAGCCGCCTGGGTTTGGTATCACAGCTTTTCCAGCTCTAGCAAGAAGCGGTGCTAGAAACATCGAAGATGTTCGAGTATGTGACGCATCGTCAAGTGAGATTTTGCTTCCGATAAATTTATTAGCATGGACATATGCCGTATGATTCTCTATTTTTACTTCTCCACCCAGTTTTTTAATAATATCAACCATGGCAAAAAGATCTGAGATACGCGGTATGTTCTCTATAATAACCTCATCTGTCGTTAAGCATGCGGCTACCATCGCTTTAAGCGCTACGTTTTTTGCTCCAGACACACTGACTTCTCCGATCAATTCTTTACCACCTCTTACCTGATAACTCTCCATATTTATTCAACCGGTGCAATATCAATTATCAGCCTCAATCCAAAGGTTTTTTCTATATCCTGCTTTATCGATGCTGTAAGCGATAGGACATCGGATTCACTTGCACTGTCCATATTTAAAAAATACCTTGGATTTACAGCTGAAATTGCAGCACCGCCAAGATGTTTTCCTTTTATTCCAGCTCGATCGAACAAGTATTCAACTGTATACTGATTTGCAGCAAGAAGATTTTGCGGGTTTTCAATACTGAGATTTCTAAATGTCAATCCTAATGCCTTTTCCTTTGGATGGGTTTCATTCCTATAATTAATAGCTTCTGTTGCTTTATTCCAAAGAGCTTTTTTATCCATGGGGAACAAGCGGAAAATAACAGAGAGCAGAATCGCTCCTGTATCAGACAACGCACTCTTATTAAACTTGAAATGAAAATATGTGCTATCTACTTCCTGGACACTCCCATCAGCAAGTAATATTTTTGCCCGGTAGACCGCATCTCCTATATGCTTCTCTTCTTTTGGATAATTAGCATTCATAAATACCGCACCGCCTACAGTACCAGGCAAACCAAGTTGATATTCAAGTCCACCAAGCCCCTGATCCAGCGTAAAACGAACGAGCTGATTGAGGATAACACCTGCCTCAGCAAAGACAAGTGCTTGATTAAGATCCACCTTCGTATTGGCAACTCTCCCAATCATACTAAGCATCTCAAATCTACGACAGTTATTTTTTATAACAAGGCTGTAAATTCCTTTATCGCTTACAATAATACTGGATCCTGCGCCTAACACCTTAACTGATTCGTTATTTTGCCTCGCGATTGAACAGGCTTTTATTAAATCGTCAACTGAATCAACTTCAAGATAAACTTGTGCAGGGCCACCGCTTCGGAAAGTTGTATGAGCGCTCATTGGCTCATTGGATTTCACCCTATGCTCACCAAATACCGCTTTTAAATCTAAAAGTAATTTACTCACTAGCTTTTAAGCTTACATGTGCTCCCACTTTATAAATGTCACCAGCTCCCATAAGGACCACCACAGTTTCCTCACCGAATTGCTTCTTAGTGATATATTCTACCACATCGTGGGTAGTTTCAAGGAAATGTACGTTTCGATGACGCGATGAAATTGCCTGTGCGAGCCTGAGAGATGAGACACTATCGTCCGGCTTTTCTCGCAAAGAAGAATATATATTTACTACTACAACTGTATCAGCATCGATAAATGATCTACAAAAATCCTCGAATAATTTTTTTGTTCTTGAATATGTGTGCGGTTGGAAAATACAAACTATTTTTTTATTTAAAAATCGTTTTTTAAATGTTGAAAGCGTCTTTTTGATCTCTGTTGGATGATGCGCATAATCGTCGTAAAGCAAAGCACCATTGGGCAGCGTACCTAAGAATTCGAAACGTCTCTTTACACCTCCAAAAGCATGCATTGTCCTCCTGATTACCTCAATAGGTAATCCGCACTCTAGCGCTACGACAATGGAAGCGGCAGCATTCAATGCATTATGCTCCCCGCTTACCCTCAAGACGAATTCTCCGAGATCTGCTCCACCAAGGCCTGTAAGCCAAAAAAATGTCTGATGACCTGAGATATTAACGCGTTTAATAACATAATCATTATTTGAAGAGAATCCGTAGGTAATTGTCTTCCCTGAATATTGCTTAAGCAAGTTTCTTACCTGATGATCATCTCCGCACGCAACAAGGATGCCATCTTTGGGCAATTGCCTAACAAACTTCACGAAAGCAACCATCACATCATCAATTGAGCTATAGACATCAGGGTGGTCATACTCAATGTTTGTTATTACGATAAATTTTGGATGCTGCCAAAGGAATTTTGCCGTTTTATCATATGTTGGTTCTGTCACATACTCGTCCGCTTCAGCAACAAAATAGCTTCCCTTTCCATAGTGGCCGGGTAAACCCAACGGAATAAGAGCGCTAGTACCAACTACATAAGAAGCATCAATATTGCTAAGTAATGTTGCAATCATGGCTGTTGTTGTAGTCTTTCCATGCGTTCCGGCGACTGATATTCCTTGAATATCGGTCCGAGAAATTGGTTCTCCGCTCATGAAATATCCTACAGCTTCGCCTTGCGTGAGCACTTGTATTTTCTCTTGCTTTGCCTCCCCAACTTCAGGGTTGTCAAATCCTCCATGCGCACCGGTCGTAATGACAAGGTCTACACCGATAAGGTGATCTTTGGAGAAATAATTAAGTGGCACAATTGCTGATTTTCGCAAAGCATCATCTGTAATAAATTCCTCAGGTATATCGCAGCCGGTAACAGTAAATCCCGCCTCTTTTGCCAGAATGGCAAGCGGAGCCATGCCTACACCTTTAATGCCAATAAAGTGAATGTGTTTATAAGGTTTATTTATTTTCATACGTTATTTAGAATCACAACCAAGTTCAAAATTCAAAGTGAAAAGTTAAAAGTTATAGTTGAAAGTTTTAAAATTTTTAAGTTTGCGCTGTAATTTTTCATTTTTCATTTTTAACTTTTAATTTAAGCGCTTGCGCGACGGCCTCGTGCTCGCTCCATGGTATTTCCTTGCCGGAAACAGGCATTGCGCGCACATGCCCTATCCCGGTTATAACAACAAAATCTTCCGGAGCAGCTAGTTTAATTGCTTCATTTATAGCCTCCTGCCGATCAGGAATTTTATGAATTTTTTTGACAGACGTGATACCGGCTGCAATTTCGTCTGATATTTTCTCCACAGACTCTGAACGCGGATCATCAGCAGTTAAAATAATGATATGAGCAAACTGGTTAGACACCTCTCCCATCTGCGACCTCTTGCCTTTGTCCCGCTCTCCGGCACTGCCAAAAACATGAATCAATCTGCCATTGTTTTTCATGATGCTTCTAGTAGTAGTTAAAACCTGCTTGAGTGCATTCGGCGTATGAGCAAAATCAATCATCACAGTAAATTCATCCTCGTGGACAACTTCCATTCGTCCAACCGGAAGTTTAAAATTTGTAATTCCGTCCTGTATCGTGTTATCAGAAATTCCCAAATTACGACAAACAGCAATGGCAGCTAAAATATTATATCTATTAAACTCCCCCAAAAGCTTTGTTTTAAAAGGGAAAATATTGGGATTTATATCAGAATCGCTTCCCATCCCATACGTTACCCATTGGACATTTGAGATTTGAGATTTGAGATTTGAGATTGATTTATATGATTCATCATCCATATTTACAACCGCAACTCTGGATATCTCTAACAGCTTTACCTTAGCCGATACGTAATTCTCATAAGTTTTATGATAATCAAAATGTTCGCGGGTAATATTTGTCAGCACGGATACAGTAAAGGGGATGCCGAATACCCGGTGTTGATCAAGCGCATGGGATGTAACCTCCAAAACCATGTATTTACTTCCTGCATCAGCCGCCTGCCGTAGGCATTTTTGCAGCGTGAAAGGCTCAGGAGTAGTTACGTGTAATCCGAATTCTTTAACATTGCCGTTAATAACCGCTGAAATCGTTGAAACCATAGAAGATTTATACCCAGCGTTCTTGAGGATATGGTAAATAAGGCTTGTAGTTGTAGTTTTTCCGTCAGTCCCGGTAACGCCGATAACTGTTAAATGCTTTGCCGGAAAACCATAAAAAATATTAGCAGCTATTGCC
>CAZDTO010000031.1:5745-10713 GCA_964508395.1 uncultured Gammaproteobacteria bacterium
AGATTGTCAGGTTCATAAACAAATTCTAGACCTTTTGTGAGAAGAGGCTGGTCAACATGGTTATTGACCAGATCAATTATTGAAGAAGCAGTATAAGCCAAATGGGAATCAGAGTACACCCGGCGCGGAACAGTTAATCGGACAGTTTCAAGTTTAGGATGTCTGTTTTCTCCAGTTTGAGGATCTCTACCCGAAGAAACAACTCCTCTCTCCATTGATCTGACACCGCTGTGTTCATATATGGCAGCTGTAAGTGACTGGGCGGGAAATCGATCTTGAGGAAGGTTGGGCAGTATTGCTGATGCGTTTAGAAACACGGCATGTCCACCAATAGGATTCACAACAGGAACATTGGCATCAATAAATTGTTGTCCAAAACGCTGCACTTGCTCTACACGAAAAGTGATGTAGTCATCACGAGTCATTTCTTTTATTCCTTGAGCAACAGCTTCCATATCTCGCCCTGACATACCACCGTATGTATGTAGACCCTCATAAACCACCACCATTTCCCTCATTTTTTGAGCAAGGTATCCATCGTTGGTTGCGACGAAACCACCAATATTCACTAAATTATCTTTCTTTGAACTCATAGTACATCCGTCCCCGTATGACATCATTTCATGTAAAATTGATTTTACAGACCTGGTCTTCTGACCTATCTCTCTTTCCTTTATGAAATATGCATTTTCTGTAGCGCGAGTAGCATCGAAATATAGTGGAATATGATATTTCATTGAAAGTTCTCTAAGATTTTTAATATTTTCAAGAGATAACGGCTGCCCGCCAGCCATATTGACACAGGTTTCAATCCAAAAAAGCGCAACTGAATCTGCTCCATACTTTTTAATGAAATCCTCTGTTTTTTCTAAATCTACGTTTCCTTTAAACGGATATTTTGAAGATGCATCATGCGCCTGCGGCGTTATAACATCTACAAAAGTGCCTCCGGCAAGCTCGATATGTTGACGGGTAGTGGTAAAGTACATATTTTTTAGAACGAATTGGCCGGGTTTAATAATATTTTGCGCTAACAAATGCTCACCGGCTCTTCCCTGATGGACAGGAATAACGTGCTCAAATCCATATACACTAGACACGGCATTCTCTAATTCATAGAAGCTGCTCGCACCTGCATATGCCTCATCTCCAAGCATCATTCGGCTCCACTGTTCCTGACTCATTGCATTTGTCCCGCTATCGGTAAGAAGATCAATAAATACATCCCTTGACCTAAGCAAGAACGTGTTGAGTCCAGCATGATTAATTGCTCTAATTCTTTCTGATCTTGGAAGAAGCGAAATGGCTTCAACCATTTTATTTTTATATGGCTCCGGCAGTGGAATTTGTCTAACTCTCTCGTTCATAGCGATAAGTATTATACTCCGTAACAGCAGTGGTCAATGATCAAGATCACGCGCCTATTTTACACCTAAATTATGATATACTCAATATGTGAAAACTTTGATCTCATACGACGAATTCAGTAAAATGGATCTTCGAGTCGGGAAAGTCACCAAATGCGAACGGAAAGAAGGAGCAGACAAGCTCTTGAGATTAACCGTTGACTTTGGAGAAGAAGGAGAAAGAACTATTCTCTCAAGTCTATATCCAGATTATCAGCCCGAAGATTTTACTGAAAAAAATTTTGTATTTATTGTCAACCTGGAACCGCGAAAATTCATGGGAGAAGAGTCTGCCGGTATGATCCTTTGTGCCGACAGCGAAAAACCAGTCCCATTAATAACTCAATCCTCCGTCCCCGCGGGAAAACCGATTGTGTAGAATCAATACTTACAAGTATTGATTAATCCTATAGAAAGTATATAATATGGGTCATGACAAGAGCTGAAAGAGGTTTTACTCCTCTTCCTGAAGTAGAATCAGAAAAAGTACGGTTTGCAATAAAACTTCCTGACTATATCGATCCTAATGAGGTTGGAGTGAATGTCTCGGGAATTGAAACATTGTGTAGAATAGGGGCGATAAAGCATTTGGGTGTTGAGGGATCTTATAATCAACAGGCGCGCATTGCTAACGTTGCAGTAATGGGAACAAGTAACTCCGGAGCAGCATACATGGGCGGTATCGCTTCTGCTGAGTCTTCATTACATAAGGAATTTGGTGAAGAAATTGACCCAGCCTACGTTCCTTACCTTGGGAGATGGACGAGTGGAAAAATTACTATTGATATGCAAGGTGTTGCAAATAAACTTAATGAAAATAACCGTTGGGAAAGAGGTGTACGCTCGACAACAGGATGGACCCATCATCTTAATAAGGCTGTAAAGGAAGGAATCGCCAATATCGGCACAGGGCATTTAGTTTATGGCCTGACAAAAACAGAACTTGCTTTCTGTGTCATTATGAATACTTGGAGTTTATTAGGACAAGCTGATGCAGATCCTATTTTCAAGGGCATAGCTGGGACTTATAATCCACATGTTCCATCGCCCTATGAAGCTATGTATACGGTGATCAGTACTTCGGTACTTATGACATTAGTATATCGATATTTGACATTCAGAGACAGATTATCAGAAGATGGAGTTCATTGGTCACTGGTCTACGGCCCTCAAATAGACAGAGCTCTCCTTCTTCAAGCAACAGCAAGAACAAAACGTTTAGTAAAGCCTCTACAAAATAAAATACAACCCTGAGATAGATGTCACTTACTGCCTGTACACCCCCCGAGTGTGGTATCTAGACACCGACGGAAAACCGCTGTTAGTCTATAATCCCCGATATGTAAACGTATTTCATTCCCAAAGAGAGGTTACCAGATAGTACCTCCCCGAAGCGAACTGCTTTGCAATTGCCAAAAATCCTAACGTGTCAAGCTATTACATACCTGGTGTGTGTTAGGTAGACACCGACGGGAAATTACTCACTCTCAGTTGGCGGGATGCTGTAGTAGGTAAGAACTTGCTTTGCGATGTTAAAAAAGATTGGCGCTGCAGTAACTGAGCCAAACGTTCCCTTTGTCGCATTCTCAAGAATGACAAGCATAGAAAATTTTGGATCATCAGCTGGTGCAAAACCGATAAATGATGCAATTGTTTTATCTGGATCATAATGACCCGCGATAGCAACTTGCGCTGTACCGGTCTTCCCGGCAATCCTATACCCCTTCGGCTTCGTCCATTTCAAAACTCCCTTATTAACAGCATTTACTAAGATTTCAGTCATGATTTTTGCAGTTTTGCTGGAAACCGGTTTTGATGAAACTTTCGGCGGAATAACTATAGCCTCCCCCTGTACAGTTTCAATTTTTGCTACAATATGTGGCTCCATTCGCTTTCCTTCATTGGCAAATGCAGAAAATGCAGAAAGAAGTTCAATTGGAGTAAGTGATATCCCCTGTCCAAAACCCACAGTCGCAATATCAATAGGATACCAACTGTCGCTTGATTTGAGCGTTGGAACAACCTCTCCTTGTAAATCAATACCTGTAAGCTCTCCTATACCAAATTTTTTAATATATGCAAGCATCCTTTCTATACCAAGCTTCTGGGTAATAAAAACCATCCCGACATTATCAGAATATTGGATAATATCAACCATCGTGGCGTTCGCGTGGTACTGATTATCCCATGTTTTAATCTGATATTCACCAATCTCTATTGGACCTGCGCATGCTAAGCACCGAGTATCAGACCTAACCACCCCGCTGTCAAGCGCTGCTGCCATGACTAATGGCTTAAATGTAGAACCTGGCTCATATGTATCAGAAATAATAGGATTTTTAAATACATCGTCTGAATATTCTTGATAATTACCAGGATCAAATGAGGGCAATGCTGCCATACCAAGAATTCCACCTGTCTTAGGATCCATAATTACCGCCATGCCTGATGATGCTCCATATTTATCAATTCCTTTACTCAATTCCCCCTCAAGGAGATGCTGAATACCTCGATCCATATGTAAAATAAGCGATCTCCCATCAATTTCTCCCTTCGAATCATCCATGCGGGCAAGAATCGGCCTCCCTAATGCATCATGAATCTGCACAGCAATCCCCTCCTTGCCTCGTAACTGTCTATCATAATAGCCTTCAATTCCAAAATAACCTTTATCAGCTCCATTAAGGTCTTTCCCTACAAATCCCAACAAGGTTGCTGCACTTGATGCTTCAGGATATAAACGAATGCTCTGTTCTTCAAATCCAATTCCTGCAAACCCTAAACTTTCAATTTCATCCTTAACTTTGCTATCAACCCTGGATGCAAGAGGAACCCAGTATTTATCAGCAGATAGACGCGCAGATAGAGAACCCGCATCAATACTAAGTAATGAAGAAAGCTCACGCGCTATTTTTTCTTTCACCCGTATTTCTTTCGGATTTGCAAAAATCCTATACGCTAGTTTGTTGGCAGCAATAGGAAAACTGTCTGCTGTTTTAATTTCTCCTCGTTTTGCAGAAGTTTGTATGCTTTTACCATATTGTGCTTCTGCAAGTGTCCTCAATTCTTCTGCTCGGACAGATTGCCAATAGAAAAGCCGCAGGATGATAGCGAAAAATGCTGCCGCAAAAAAAAAGAGTATCAGCCTATACCGCCAATTCATCGTCTTTGAGTCAGTGGAGGAGACGTAAGTACGAATTCCGATTCTGATTGCACAAATCCCAGCCTTGCCGCTTCACTTGCAATATGCATTAATGAAGATGAGAATAACACCTCTTCTCTTAATATCGCATTCTGCTTCCTGTAATAACCAATCTCTTCTGAAAGTTTCGAAAGAGTTACGCCAGTTGTTGCAATACGATTGGAAACAACAGCTTGCACGATAGACAAGAAAACAATTATAACAAGGATGATTGAAAAAAATTGTATAGTTCTTATCATAGTTTTTCTATTGCACGCAGTTTTGCACTTCGAGCTCTTTTGTTTTCAGTAATTTCGATAGCAGACGGAGTAATCGGTTTTTTTGTCAGCAACATACCATTTCCTTGTTCAACTAATCTAC
>CAZDTO010000032.1:0-10607 GCA_964508395.1 uncultured Gammaproteobacteria bacterium
CCGGGGACTTCATTGACGATTCGGGAGGAAATTCGCTGCAGCAAATCGTAGGGGAGTCGGGACCAGGTTGCGGTCATGACATCTTTTGACTCAATAATCCGAAGAGCAATGACTTCCCCGAAAAACCTGCCATCGCCTTTCACTGCTGTCGACTGCGCACCGGTCAATACCGGAAATGACATGTAAACTTGCCGCATAAGTCCTGCACGCTCTATTTCTTCTAAAACTATCGCGTCTGCCTGTTTTGCTTTTTCAAGTCGCTCTTTGGTGACTTCTCCACGGATCCGCACGGCGTAACCGGGACCTGGAAATACTTGCTTCCAGATAAAATCCTCCGACAATCCAAGCCTCTTACCTATCTCCCGAACCTCATCTTTATAGAAACTTCGCAAAGGCTCCAGTAACTGTAACTTCAACTTCTTTGGCAACCCGCCCACATTATGATGACTCTTAATTTTGTCAACATGTTTTGTACCTTTATCCTCCTTCGTCCTGGTCAGCCGGACCTCTGCGGGACTTCGTTGCACTCCGCTTTCAATCACATCAGAGTAGATCGTCCCTTGCAGTAAAAATTTGACGTTTTTGCCGAGATTTCGTAATTTGTCCATTTGTGCTTCAAATTTTTTAATATATAACGCGCCGATTATTTTTCTTTTTTGCTCAGAGTCAATAACTCCCGCAAGACGTAAAAGTGTCTCCCCCACTGAATTTATGACTATGGGACGTACACTGTGTTCTTTGAATATTTTGCGGACATGCTCTCCTGTCCCCTGCCGCATCAGGCCATTTTCAACATACACGGGAATAAATCTATCACCAATCGCCTGTGCCGTGAGCAACCCTGCGACAGTCGAATCAACTCCGCCTGAAACAGCTCCAATAACATATGCATCCCCTACTCTTTCTTTAATGTCTCTTACTATATTCTCGACATCAAGTGAACCTTGCGCCTTCGTCATTCTGGCAAGTGACGAAGGAACGCGTCCAGAATCTCTCATTGCCGCAAGAGATTCTGGAGTCCTCACTCCGTTCGTCCCCAGAATGACGGAAGATGCGTAACATACATTTACAAAATTCTCCAGAATCTGTATTCCATGTTCCGTGTGTTCCACTTCCGGATGGAAAAGAAGGCCTGTTATTTTTCTTTTTTGATCAATAGCAAACGCAAATGGGACGTGTTCTGTTGATCCGATGACTTCAAACCCTTTTGGTAATTTAACAATTTCATCCCCATGCGACATCCAAACGGTAAATTGCTTCGGCAATCCTTCCGTAATTTTGAATTTTGAATTTTGAATTTTGAATTGCGATGGTCCGTACTCTTTTTTCCCACTAATGACCTTTCCTCCAAGCAAATGCGCTGTCAATTGAAATCCGTAGCATATTGTAAGTATGGGAATATCCAAAGAAAAAATTTTCTTATCAATCATTGGGCTGCCTTTTTGATAAACAGAGGAAGGGCCGCCGGAAAAAATAATCCCGCTTGGTTTCTTCTTCCGTATTTCTTGCAACGCAACTTCTGGATGTATAAGCTCTACTGCTGCGCCTAACTCTCGCACGCGCCGCGCAATAAGATGGGCAGTCTGTGACCCAAAATCAACAACAAAAATCATGACAGTATTATACCTTATAGAAGTGAGTGAATAAAATTTTTTGAGTACCAATGTTTGAGCGTCAGCGAGTTGGGAACGGAAAAAAATTTTCGTTCACGAACGATGTAACAGGTCACGGTTCTAACATAAACTGTCATGCTGGAGCGTAGCGATAGCATCCCATCCAGGAGATTCTATCGGCTTTCAGCCTCCAGAATGACAACTTAGTATCAGAAGTGTAAACTGTTACCGAACGATTGCGGCAAGTTGTGAAACATCGAATAACTATGCTAAAATAAAGCATGGTAGGGACACCTCTTGCCGAGCTTCACGCTCATTTAAGCACCGCTGTTAATCCTGCAATTTACTGGCAAATTGCCCATGACCAGGGATTTAAACTCCCAAAACGGGATTTTCATGAATTTATCAATTACATCACATTATCAACTCAAAGGCGGATGGAACTCAATGAATATTTTGATAAAATCTACCATCCCCTATTAAATAAACTAAGTTCAGGCACTCACGCTGTTGAACGGGCAACTTACGAAATCTTAAGCGGTGCATACCGCAATAATATCTCTCTTATCGAACTTCGCAATAATCCCATGAAACATAACCTTAATGCCGAGCTTGATTTAGACCACATCATCATGGCAATGATACGGGGTATGGAACGTGCGCTTCTTGAATATCAAAAACTTTCAGCCGGACTTATTTTCTGCCTCGCCCGGGAATTTAGCTTCCAGCAAAATGAGATCATTGTTGAAAAAGCGATTAAATACCATAGACGTGGCGTTGTAGGTATTGATATTGCAGGACCAGATAATACAAAATTTCATTTTAAGGATTATAAGAAACTTATTCAGCAAGCAAAAAACAAGGGGTTAAAAATAACTGCACACACTGGAGAAACAAAAAATGCAAACGACATGTGGGAAGCAATCGAGTTCCTACGACCGGACCGAATCGGCCATGGAATCCTTGCCGCCTATGATAAAAAGCTCATGAAAGAACTCGTAAAGCAAAATCTTGTCCTGGAAGTATGTCCGCTTTCAAACCTTGCAACTAAAGCAGTGAAAAATATTGATGAATTACGGTTTATTCTGCGGACATTCGTTGAAAATAAAGTCAAGTTCTGCATCAACACCGATTGGCCGGAAGTAATTGAGGGCGCGCATTTGGACGAACAATTCCAGTTTCTCCTCCATGAAAAAATCCTTACAGAAGGCGAGCTGAAACAGTGTAACAAAACGGCATTTGCTGCAACATTTGTCCCCAAAGGCGGATTGAGTGCGTATCTTTAAGGCATATCTGAAAAAATCTTTTATGCCGTCATGCTGGCTTGTCCAGCATCTCGAGCGAAGCGAGATTCTGGATGCTCAGGCAAAAGCCTAATTACCAGAATGACGTAGTAGTATAATTGGACTTTTCAAACAGGGTTTAATGAATCCACTCTTTTTTCAAATTCGCAAAACTTCCTTCAAGAATACTATCGCGTATCCTGTTTACCAAATTAACAATAAAATATACATTATGATATGATCCTAATCGCTGTCCCAAAAGTTCATCTGCCACAAATAGATGCCTGATATACGCACGGGTGAAGTGTTGACAAGTATAACATTGACAGCCTGGATCAATTGAATCCGCATCTAACTTGTACTTCGCATTACGAATATTAATAGTAAAATTATTTCTTGTTGAACCACCGTTTTTTGGGCTTACATAAAATGATCCGCGCCTGCCTCTTCGTGTTGGCGCAACGCAGTCAAAAAAATCCATACCCCTTGCAACTGCTTCAAACAGATCCTGTACTTCACCAATGCCCAGAAGATGCCGCGGTTTATCTTGTGCAAAATACGGTACACACCAATTAATCATTGCGTACAAAATCTGTTTTGAGCTATATGAACCGCCTATTGAAACAGCATTGAAATATTTATCGGTAAACCGGGCTGAATCTTTACGCAAATCTTCATACATGCCTCCGTGGACTACTCCATATATCAGCTGGTCACTGCGTTTTTGCGCGGCTAAACTCGCCAGTCCCCAGCGGTGTGTGCGCTCAACTGAAAGCTTTGTCTGTTCATAATCCCACAAAGGCGATTCATGGTCGTCAAATGCCACAATTAAATCTGCGCCGAGCTGCTCCTGAAGCTTTATTGAAATATCCGCGTCAAACCAGTGTTTGCTGCCATCGATATGAGAATAAAACCATACACCGTCTTCTTTAACCGTTGCCTGTTTTAACCTGTTATGAAGTTTCTCCGCCCGTGTCTTGGTAATTGATGGCAAAAGAAACTGCCTGTCAGACGGAAATAAAAATACAGATTTGGCAAATTTACTTAATTTTCTTCCAGTTTTATCCTGAAGGTTAATTTTCCGCTGTGCAACGCCGAGGGAAAAAACCTGAAACCCCCCGCTGTCTGTCATCGTCGGAGATTTCCATCCCATAAACTTTCCCATTCCTCCAAGTTTTTCAACTACGTCCGCTCCCGGCCGGAGATTAAGATGATAAGTATTTCCCAAGACAATTTGTGCGCCAATATCCTGCAAATCCAAACTTGAAAGCGTCTTCACCGTCGCCTGCGTGCCAACGGGGATAAAACAAGGAGTAAGGATTTCACCATGTGGCGTTCTTAAAACACCTGCCCTAGCTTTCGTCTTATTATCTTTTTGAATTGTTCGAAAATTAAACATAATCGTAAAGCTAAAAGTGCAAAGCGCAAAACTAAAACGTAAAACTAAAAACTTTTGAGTTTTGCATTGTAATTTTGAGATTTGAGTTTTGACTTTTGAGTTAAAGGCAGTAAAACAATATGACTATAACTTAAGCACCTCTTGTTTAAACAAATCACCACGTTGTTTATAGTCTTTAAACATATCAAAACTCTTGCATGCTGGGCTCAACAAAACAATATCGCCTGGTTGTGCAATTTTTACCGCTGCCGCAACAATCGATTTCATATCCTTCGCACCTTCAATTAACATAACTTGTGACTTATGACTTAGGACTTGTGACTTAATTGTAGGCCATTCCTTTCCAATCCCAACAATCGCTTTAATACTTTTACTTTTCGCAATCATCTCGCCAAGTGTGTCAAATGTGCTTCCCTCAGTAACGCCGCCGAGAATAAGGATTTTTGGAGCGTCGAAAGACTCAATACCGGCAATTGCGCTCTCCGGATTTGTCGCAATCGAATCATCATAGTATTTGACTCCGTTTAACTCACGAACAAATTCCAACCTATGTTCAAGGCCTTTAAACGTGTTAAGAACTGCTTTTATATTCTCTATCGAAACTCCTGCCAGCGTTGCCGCTAAGGCTGATGCGCAGGCATTTTCCCAATTATGTCTCCCATGGATGCGGATATCGCCTGTATTGATAACTTTTTTTTCTTTATTATCTATTCTTAGCCATATTGCTCCATCACGAACAAAGCAGCCCTCCTCAACCGGTCTTTCACGGCTCACGAAAAATACCTTCCCATCCGTATGCATATCGGACTCATTTGCCGCCGGATAATCACGATTAATAATCGCGAAATCATTTTTTGTCTGAAACCGCAAAATATTCCGTTTTGCATCGATGTAGTCATGGACATCCCCATGATAATCAAGATGATCACTGGTAATCATAAGGACAACTGCTATATGGGGACTTTTCGTAGTATCCTGTAGTTGGAAACTGGAGAGTTCAAGGACAACTTTAGACTGAGGATTTAATGTGTCCAGAAAATTAAATTGAGGTTTGCCTATATTACCGCCAAGATACGCATCTTTTCCCTGTTTTTTGAGCATTTCATAAATCAAGGCAGATGTTGTCCCTTTTCCTTTTGTCCCGGTCACACCAATGATCGGACAGGGGCAAAGATCAAAAAAAAGTTGCGTCTGAGAAGTAATGATTGTTTTATCTCTGGCGAAGCCAGATCTCTCTCCGCAAGATAATTTACTTTCTATAATTTCCTTTTTAACTCCCGGACTTCTGACAAGAAAATCAAAGTCTGAAAGATTGTCTAAATAATTTTTTCCAGTTATAACCTTAATATCTTCATCTCTTAAGAGCTTAATATCTTTTTGTTCTAGTTCACTTTCAGATTTTTTATCAAGCACCGTAACTTCCCCACTATGTTTTTTAAAATACATGGCACTTGATATGCCCTCTATCCCTGCACCGATAATGCCAACTTTTTTATTGTTCCAATCCATAATCACTGTCTGTATTATATCAAGAGATGCAAACAAAGAGGTAATTGATTATTTATTGCTCAGCTGATGAGAGAGGTTGTCTACTTTAGAACTTATCTACATATTAGCGATCATACTAAATATTATACTTGGGTTTTTTGCTTTTCATCAAATATTTTCTCCGGCTCCTGATGGAATGATTCTTTAAGAAGTAATATACACTTTAACAAAAATACGCCAAATAAAACTATTCCCAGAATACCAAGGTAAAAATTATAAGGAAAGATAAGTTTTATAAAGATAAATCCCATTGCGATACTCCACAGAATCATGAAAAGAATTGTTATTCTACTGTAAGATTTTGCCTGAATCTTATGAGATTCAGAGTAAGCTTGACGGAAAGAGGGTGGCGGAGATGTTACCCCTGGCGCGCTTCTAATTATCGATTTCACTCCAATAATATTGGATATAAGCAACAGAATAAAAGCTAGTATGTATTTAATCACACTAGCTTGCCAAGAAAGGTCTTTCAAAAGAAGAGAGTCTAATTCTAAAAATACAAATATAAAAACAAATGATAAAAGAAAGTATATCTTTAGAAATCTGCTTAGTTTTTGAGCTACTTCTGGTGCAACAATATACCCATAAGTAAATATTCCTTTCGGATAAATTCCATATGGATACACCACCGTCTCACCTTTTTCATTCTGACGAATAAGTGGTTTTATATTGCCATCGAGAAAACTCAATGATAGAAAACTCATTAGCTTCAGTATTGAGGATTGCCGATAGAAAGTCAAGAAACTGGAAGACAAGTCTTTCTACTTATGTTGCGGGGCCGGTATCGAAACCGGACTATAAGATTATGCATCAGTTACCTCCGATTACTCGGAGTGTCGGACTATATCATCACCCAGCTCCGCTGGGGCTCGGCGTATAGTCTCTACGGTGTCCCTTCGATTAACTCAGGGTTCCCTCGGTATTGTCCTTCGTTCGGCGAAAACGGATTAGGATTCTACCGATACAGCCAAGTTCTCTCACAACGTTACCATTATGAGGGCCCATTCTTAAGCCTCATGTGCACCTTACACTACCCCGCGTGTATAGTCATTATACCAAATAAAAATAATATTGCAATATTTTCGAACATACAGTATAGTACAAGTACTAATAATCTAGCCGGTCCAATATATGGCTAAATATGATTTGAGATTAAAAGCTCGAGATTTACGTAGTAAAGGAGAGAGTGTTAAAAAAATTGCAAAAGAGCTTGGAGTTGCAAAAAGCACAGCAAGCGTTTGGGTACGAGATATTATTCTTACAGTTGAGCAATTTGAAAAACTGAAACAGATTACCCTTAAAGGAGCAGAACTGGGTAGATTACGGAGCGCATTGAAACAGAAAGAAAAACGGTTAAAGTTAATAGAAGATGCAAAAAAAGAAGGGATAAAAAAACTTATTGATCTTACAGATAGAGAATTTTTAATTGCTGGACTGGCGCTATATTGGGGAGAAGGAAGTCGAAAAAAGATTGAGGTTTCTTTTTGTAACTCGGATCTGGAAATGATAAGATTTCTAATTCTTTGGTTGAATAAATTTTTTAATATCTCTAAGGATGATCTAAGGTTTTGTGTGGGTATAAATGAGATACATAGGGAAAGAGAAAACTCAGTCAAAGACTATTGGTCACAAATGCTAGCGGTTCCTTTAAATCAATTTAATAGAACAAGTTTTAAAAAGGTGAATAATAAAAAAATCTATAAGAATCATAATGATCATTATGGAACTTTACGAGTAAGAGTATTAAAATCGGTAAGACTGCATTATAATATAATTGGTTTGATTGAAGGGTTAAAAGTGAATATGCCAGGGTAGCTCAGTGGAGGTAGCGACAGTATCATAAACTGTAGGTCGTGGGTTCGATCCCCACCCCTGGTACAAATTTGGGGAAATCCCTCCATTGCTCAATCTTGGGCAGTCGTTATATAATAGCCATTAGCTATGAAAACGTGTCCCTCTTGCGGAAGTAATCTAAAACAAAAAAACTATAACGGTGTCCGGATTGACGAATGCGAAAGGTGCAACGGGATGTGGTTTGATAAGGATGAACTACGCCGGGCAAAGGATGCAACTGACGATGACCTGCGCTGGCTTGACTTCGATCTCTTCGAGAAAAAAGAAGGCAAGTTTTCAGCGATAAAAACTGATAAAAAGTGCCCATCGTGTTCCTCACAGATGCAATCGCTTCAATATATGGATTCAAAAGTAACGATCGATGTCTGTCCATCCTGTAATGGCGTTTGGCTTGACAATAACGAACTTAAAAAGATCGTACAGTATTTAGAAAACATAGTTGTTTCTAAAACTTCAAGCGAATACACAGGTGACATGGCAAAACAATTTCAGGAAATCATAACAGGGCCGGAGAGCACAGCATCGGAGCTAAAAGATTTCCTGGCGGTTGTACGGCTTTTTGACCAGAGACTTCTTGCTGAAAATCACTGGCTTTCAGATATAATTACTTATTGGCCAATACGGTAGATCGCTTGCCAATAATACGACTTACAATTGACCTTTTAAGATTGACCTTTCTCATCCACTCTTTGTACGCTACTGCCGCTTGGTCATCTTCCTCTTTATGACGTTCCTGCTCAATACGCTGCGCTTCCAATCGATGACGATCTGCACTAAGAATTAGTGCATCTATTCGGGGGCTTCCTGTAATAGCCCCGGCAGCTCTTTCTTTTCTCAACTCATAGGCATCAACATTGATCCCGTGTTCTTGCAGAGCTTTGAGCATTCCTTCAAGCTCTTGCCCACTTGGCGCTTTCTGCAGGACGTCTAATCGATTTTCTTCTAATTCTTCTAAATCTAAATCGGGTACTGATTTAGCAATGTTTTGTATATCATTTTTAATAACCGTGGGGTATGCAGCTTGCCAGATTGCAGGCAGCATCCTTTCATCCACCAGAGGCGCCAGTTCAAGCAACTTCATTGCTCGCCATGACTGAATAATATTATGTAGCATGCCACCTCTTCCCCACAGATATGTCTCTGCCGTATCAGAAACAGTAAACCCAAAACCCAAATAATTTATTCCGTCCGCTTCAAATGCGCCAACAAAAGGATCAATCTCGTGCTGTTCATCCCGAAAAGCCTTACGCGTCTTATTGCCATGTGCAAGCGTCAAAAAGTTGTGTACCGGCTCTTTTGGTTCAAAAATAACAGGCTCCTGCTCCATAATGCGGTAAAACGAGTGGAATTATACCACATCAGGCAGTAAAAATTAGGATCTGAAGAAAAGAACCAACCATTGTTTCCAATTCGGCTCTCTTTTTTTTGGCTTTCCTGATTGCGTTGAATCTTCCAATCCTTCTTTTGGCAGAAGCACTATTCTCTCACCGGGCTTTACTAAAAAAAGCTTATCTCTTGCCTCCTGCTCAATAAATAAGGGGTCTTTTACGCGGGTCAACTCCCGCGTGAGTTTCTCCCTTTCCTTTTTCTGCTGTTGCAATTCCTGCTGCGCTGATACCAAAAGATCTTGCTTGTGCCAAAAATTATAGATTGAACGAACAAGGTTATTGATAATAAGAAACGATGCTATAAATAATGCTGTAACGACAAATTTTCTCATCTCTTGACTATTGATTATAATGGTGATATTATGGGACATCTATGCAACCAATTAAGCTTAGCGATGCCCACACATTGTTTAAAAATTATCTTAAAGATAAGAAGCACTCAAACGCTACTATTTTAGCATACGGCAAAGATATTGAGCAGCTAATATCTTTTCTTGAAGAGCTTTCAAAGCTTCATATCCATGACGTGCAAAAGGAAGATATTGAAGCATTTCTTGCTAAGCTTGCAAAAGACGGATATACGCCAAAATCTATTTCAAGAAAGCTCAACTCCACACGCACGTTCTATCGTTTTCTTAAAATACAGGAGTACGTTACCGATGATCCTTCATTTTTGGTTTCTCATCCGCGGTATGAACTAGCACCGCCCCGAATACTCAGACCAACTGAATATCGAGCGCTTAGAGATGCAGCAAGAAATGACCCGCGTATGTATGCTATTATCGAGCTCCTTCTCCAAACAGGTATTCGAATCGGAGAACTTGCAGAGCTTCGTATCTCAGATGTTTCAGGAGACGAACTCCACATCCGGGCATACGAAAAACATCCGGAACGGATAGTGCCTCTAAATAAACCAGTCAAGCAGGCGCTGGAAAATTACACACGTACACGCACCCAGACAAAAAATGACCATCTCTTTGTTACCAAATCCGGAAAACCTTTTCTTGTACGCAATATCAGAACCGCTATTGAACGGTATTTCCGGATTGCCGGCATTGAGAATACAAAGGTGAATGACCTTCGGCATACCTTTGTTGCCCACCATCTAAAACACGGCGTATCTCTTGTTATCCTCTCAAAAGTGCTTGGACACAAAAGGATTTCAACAACCGAGCGCTATCTTGAATTCGTACAAGATCGGGCGAAAGACACCACTCAACTCTCCGAGTTGTAACCGAAGATATTAAG
This sequence comes from uncultured Gammaproteobacteria bacterium, assembly GCA_964508395.1. Classification (GTDB taxonomy): domain Bacteria; phylum Patescibacteriota; class Microgenomatia; order Levybacterales; family UBA12049; genus CAZDTO01. The sequence goes on from CAZDTO010000032.1 coordinate 10,334, forward strand.
AGATTAAGATATTGGGATATTAAGAGTTGTTTTTAGGATAATTTCTTGTACTTCGAATAAGACCTCCAAGAATAGCACTAACTTTTTCAGCTTGCGTAAATACGCGATTAAAATCCTCTTTATCCATGAACATAAGATCAGATGCAGTTATTGATTGGCTTTCTACCTCTCCTAATGAACCACGAGCATCATAATAAAAGTTCAATCGATCTTTATAATGAAACCTGCTAAATCCCTCCGCAATGCATGACTCAATTGAGACAGCAGCACGTCG
>CAZDTO010000033.1:0-3405 GCA_964508395.1 uncultured Gammaproteobacteria bacterium
CCGCCGATGCCGGGGATAATAATAAGCGGCGTTTTTAATGGAGCAGGTGGAGGTGGCGGATCATAATCAAAAGCGATTTCAAAATTATCGATATCTGCCCACCAACTCACCGGACCAGCACGATTGATCCGAAAGGTCAACTTTTCGGCATCGATAGATTGTGCGGTTATACAATTTATCAATTTATTTTGCGCTGTTAAAACAGTATGAAATTCCCACACCGAATCAGTTGCGCCCAAACCAAACGTCCATAAATCAGAAGGAAACTCACAGATACCCTGAAAGGGAATATGGTTTTTAATATCCATAACGCCAACGTATTGAGCCACATTATTTCTACCCCTTATTCGCATATGAACTTTTGTGATGACTGCATTCTGCGGGATACCAAATGCGGAAAGACTGCCAAACGAGCTGAAATAAAGATTGGCAGAGCTGAGAGCGTTTGGACGGGAACAATAGAGGCCATCATTACTCACTTGGCATCCTGTGGTATTGATATATGCAGGATTGCCATCAGTTGCTACCCAACCTGCAGACCGATAGATTGAAGTGTCTGCATAAATAGTAGTTCCGCTGTTTAAAAAAACAATAAACGCAAACAAAGAATACGTAATGCATAAAAATATCCGTATCCGAAGACCCATAATTTTTACAGCTTATCACTATACACATAAGTATCGCAAGGGTATTTTGAAATTGCTTAAGGAAATGATTGGTGTTATTCGAGGACGTGGATGCCCTGGCTTTTGCGCATCCTTGCGTCAATGACGCGATGCCCGACAATAAGATCCTGCCTTGTTTGCGGGTCAAGAGGCAATTTTTGTATCTGTTTTCTGCTAAACCATGAAAGCACGTTATCTTTGCTCGCCCTAATCCGACTGATATCGTCTATATCAGCATAGAGAATAACCTGTTTCTTTTCGAAGTTTCTTTTGTTGTAGGTATATACCGGATAGATGAGCTCAAATGACAGTTTTACCCTGAGGACTGAAAAAACAATTCGATAAAATGCCTCCTCCGCAGTCTCCCGCACAAGAGATACTCCTCCAATCAGTGACCACTCCGGGGAATCATCATATGCTTGCTGCAAGAGAATTTGCTGGGTAGGCTCGTGATAAAGAAATCCGCTTGCATAAAATACTTTATGCATTAGGCATATTATACCATAAAAAACCCTCCCATGCGTCGCAGAATTTACCCATACATCAAGGCTCATCTTTGCTATAATTGACTCTATGTATGGTGCTTAACCTCGTTATTTACCTTGCTTCGTTTGTACTTATCTGGTTTGGGGCAGGGCTTATTATCTCTTCTATTGATCACTTCTCGCGAAAACTTCGCTTCTCCTCATTTGCGATTTCGTTTATCATTCTTGGCCTCCTTACCTCTTCGCCTGAATTTTCCGTTGGCCTTCAGGCAGTAGCCAAGAATGACCCCAATGTTTTTATTGGCAACCTAATCGGCGGAATTCCCGTCATTTTTCTTTTCATTGCCCCTATCCTTGCAATTTTTGGCAATGGAATAAAACTAAAGCACTATTTTGATAAAAGAACATTTGTTGCAATACTTGCAGTCTGTCTTGCGCCATCAATTCTCATACTTGACCACCATGTCACATACGGTGATGGCATTATCCTTATTATTTTATACTTTATACTTGTATTGCTTATCCAAAGAAAACACGGCATTTTCGACAGTTCACACACAGAAGTGCTCAATGTAAAAGCATACTCATACATTGATATAATAAAAATCCTCATCGGTGTTGGCATCGTCTTTGCAACCGGGAAAGTAATTTTTGATCAGACAGTCTATTTTTCACAACTTTTTTCTGTCTCTCCGTTTTTTATTAGTTTGGTAGCACTCTCAATTGGTACTAATTTTCCTGAGCTATCTCTTGCAATACGCTCTATCGCTTCAGGAAAGAAGGAAATTGCATTTGGCGATTACCTTGGCTCTGCTGCTGCCAATACTTTTCTCTTTGGATTATTTACTATTCTATCGGGTGGGGAAGTCGTCACTGAAAATAATTTTTTTGTCACATTTACCTTTATCACAGTTGGACTGACGCTGTTTTATCTTTTCTCCCGTTCTGGAAACAAAATTTCCCGACTTGAAGGCATCGCTCTTCTTCTTCTATACTTATTATTTATCGTGTTTGAACTTGCTTCATAATCTTATTAGATTGCAAAGTCGTACTAAAACAGATTTATTGTGTATAATATTCAGATATGAAAACCAAAAGTGTTTATGAAAAAATAGATGCATTTTTTACAAAGCATAAGTATCAGACATACAAAAAAGGGGAAATCTTAGTACGAGCAGATGACGATCCCGCAGGAATTTTTTACTTGAAAGACGGCATTGTCAAAGAATATGCAATCTCAGAAAAGGGCGAGGAACTAGTTGTAAATCTTTTCAAACCGCCTTCCTTCTTTCCGATGTCATGGGCGATCAATGACACGCCGAATACCTTTTACTTTGAAGCAGTAACTGTTGCTAATCTCTTTAGGGCGCCAAAAGAAGACGTAATTGTATTTCTCAAAAGCAATCCTGATGTACTTTTTGACTTGCTAGCAAGAGTCTATCGTGGTACAGATGGCATACTCACACGATTAATATATCTAATGTCTGGAGGATCTAAAGGAAAACTTATTACAGAAATCCTAATCCATGCAAAACGATTTGGTAAGACAAAAAAGAATGGGGTTGTCATTGTAGCAATATCCCAAAAAGATCTTGCAAGCCAGATAGGTGTAAGTCGGGAAACGGTAAATCGTGAACTAAAAATTCTCAGGGAGAAAGGCGTTGTACGCTTCAATAGGGGGCTGTTGACAATTACAGATCTTGACGTACTGAAAAACGAACTACACTAACCAATGGTATTTGCTCACAAGTTTTGTTTTTTCCCACCATTTTGCAAGACCCCATACTTCTCCACTATGTAAATGCAGGAGCAATTGCAACACAAAAATATAGATGATATGTTCGTCCAGAAAAGGATTATTTACTGGCGGACTTGCAAGCCACATAAGAAAAAGCATGAGTGTTCCAGACATTGTTGCGATTTTTTGGGCGACACCAAGCATTAATGCTATACCTACGCACAGCAGACCAAGCATAAAAAGGTAATCAACCAGGGCATTTCCTGCAAGGCTTGCAAAAAAAACCTTAAATATTCCGTGCGTGCCAAGCTTTAAAAATCCAAACGTTGGAGAATTACCTAAAAGCCAGGCTTTATCCGGGGCAGTCGCAAATCCTAGTCCAAGCAGCTTGTCAAAAAATGCCCACAGAAAAATAAATCCCATGCTGATACGCAAAAGCGCTACGATCATATCTTTTTTAGCAAGACTCATAGCTTCTTTAAAAGAGTATACCCATCAGTAAAATCTGTCAATAGAC
>CAZDTO010000033.1:3505-10512 GCA_964508395.1 uncultured Gammaproteobacteria bacterium
AAGACTCATAGCTTCTTTAAAAGAGTATACCCATCAGTAAAATCTGTCAATAGACTTCTGGGTCTATTCAACTTAGCGGGGTAATAGTTAGCTTCAATTTGAAGCTAGAAAACTCGCCGAGCATATTTTTCGTCATTTCGAGCGCAGCGAGAAATCTAGTGAAGCGTAAAAATATCAGAGCAATACGGCACTTTCGTGCCTAGATTTCTCACCCATGACTTACGTCAGGGTTCGAAATGACTGAAAACATGACGATGACCGCTTATTAATTACCCCATTATTTAATATAAACACTAGACTCTGCCATTAATTATGATCATATATAAGTACCCCTCCATAACGCATTGAAAATAATATAAAATAAACGTCATGAAGCAATATCTTGTAAAAAACATTCTCTATATTGCCTGGGTGCAAAGTATAGCTGCTACACTGATAAGCCTCTATTATAGTGAGGTAAGACACTTTGCCCCCTGTATACTTTGCTGGTACCAGAGGATCTTTATGTACCCGCTGACAATTATCATCGCTGTTGGTATTCTGCGCAAAGATAAGAAACTCTATCAGTACGTCCTGCCTATGAGCATTATCGGCATGCTTATCGCTTTTTATCAAATTCTGCTTGCGCAAGGCATATTGCCTGATTCAGTAGCACCCTGTGTGATCGGGGCGTCTTGTAAAACCGGTTATACCAGCTACTTTGGATTTATCACTATTCCCATGCTTTCATTCGGAGCATTCGCGGTCATAACAATTTGTATGTTGATCTCTAGAAAAACACAAAACCATAGTAGACATTCGAAGAGTGAGTGAATAAAATTTTTTGAGGATGAATGTTTGAGCCCCGCCGCAGCGGGGAGAGTTACACCCGGAAAAAAATTTTCGTTCACGAACGGTATTATGATGCACGAAATAAAAGTAATGATTGGTATCGGCCTTGCCACTCTTGCTGTCCTCTTTGGAGGAGTATTTTTCCTAAGCGGCAAAGAAACAAAAACACGGCAAGAAGATGTCAGTAGTAAATCAGTATTGATAAAACCTTATAATCACACACTATCGTCTGAGTCTGCAAAAGTAACTATCGTTGAATTTGCGGATTTTCAGTGTCCTGCATGCGCAGCAGCTCACCCGATTGTCAAACAAATTCTTGAGCAGTATAAAGACAACATCACCTTTGTCTACCGCCACTTCCCACTTCCGCAGCATAAAAACGCGACCCTTGCAGGCAAAGCAGCAGAAGCGGCAGGCGAGCAGGGCAAATTTTGGCAGATGTATGATTCTCTCTATCAAAGACAGAAGGAATGGAGTGAAAACAAAAATGCAGACCAGGTTATGGAACGCTTCGCAAAAGAACTTCAGCTTGATTTGGATAAATTCTCCAAGGATTTATTAAACAATAAGTATACTGACCAAATCCAACAGGACAAAAATGACGGCATAGACCTTGGCGTCAATTCAACACCGACTTTTTTCGTAAACGGCAGAAAATTATCATTGCGTTCCCTCACGGACTTGCCTACAATGGTTGATGAAGAGATTACAAAGACAAAATGATGGAGATAAGGCCATTCAACAAGCTTCTTGATTTATCCGGAAAAACAGCCATTGTTACCGGTGCTGTCGGTATCGGCTTTGGTATAGCAAATCGGCTTTCTGAGGCAGGCGCAAATGTGATAATTGCAAGCCGCTACCAACAAGAAGCCGAAACATCGGCAAAACAACTAACTGATAAAGGCTGGAAGGCAAAAGCAGTACAGGCCGATGTATCAAACGAGGATGATGTCAAACGAATGGTTGCAGCCACAATCGCAACATATGACAGTGTTGATATTCTTGTCAACAATGCCGGTATTTATCCTTCAACCCCTGTTATGAGTATGTCGCTTTCTGATTTTGAAAACGTCTTGGCAGTCAATCTTAAGGGTGTTTTTCTCTGCACAAAATATACTGCCGAGCAGATGATTAAACAGGCAAGAGGTGGAAAAATTATTAACATTACCTCAATTGACGCATTGCATCCCTCATCAGTGGGTCTTGCACATTATGACGCGTCAAAACACGGTGTGTGGGGATTTACAAAAAATGTCGCATTAGAACTCGCGCCGCATAAGATCTGGGTTAATGCAATTGCACCGGGAGGGATATTAACGCCTGGCGTTGAAAAGCTTCAGAAAAGCATGCCTGTGCCGCAAGGCGTTGATATGTCAAAGCTTCTTGAGATGTTTCTTGCAAAAATTCCAATGCGCCGGCTTGGGGATTCAGATGAGATCGGAAAAGTCGCGCTTTTTCTTGCCTCTGAAATGTCATCGTACATGACAGGAAGTCAGATTGTGGTAGACGGCGGAGTACTGCTATCGTAGATTTTCACTTTTTACGCTTTCTTTAAATTCCTCCATCAACTTTCTTATCTTAGGATCGATCACCGCCATGCAGTATGGCGCAGAACGATTTTTGTCATAATACTCTTTATGGTAGTCTTCGGCCTGGTAAAAATTGGTAAAAGGCACAATTTCGGTAACAATGTCTTTGTATTTTCCCGAACTTTCAATCCGATCTTTTACCATCATGGTAATCTCTTTTTGTTTCTCATCATGGTAAAAAATAGCTGAGCGGTATTGTGTCCCGACATCTGATCCCTGCCTGTTTCGTGTCGTTGGGTCGTGAGTTGCAAAAAAAACTTCAAGAATTTTTTCAAAGGAAATAAGCGAAGGGTCAAAGGTAATTTGTATTGCTTCAGCATGACCCGTTGCGCCACTGCAAACCTGCTCGTATGAAGGATATTCAACAGTTCCTCCGGCATAGCCTGAAACAACCGAAGTAACCCCCTTGAGTCTTTTAAAAATTGCTTCTGTACACCAGAAGCATCCACCTGCTAATGTTGTAGATTCAAAATTTTTTTTCACAAAAAATTTTGGCTTTCAAGAGCCTAGGAAAATCGATTCAAGACAATACTAAAAGCTAATTCGCTTATGATTTACCCGATAGTGCCGCTTCGATAATCTGGCGTGGTAGAGCAGCGCTATTTAATAAGGCTTTCCGCACTGCGCTTCCTGCTTCTGATCCGATCTCATCAGCTGCCTTAATGACACCAAACACAGCTTCTGTTGCCAAGTTACCTGTGTCTGCCCCGATCTTTCCAGCCGCGAGAATCGAACCGCGGACAGCAGATACAGCAACCTCTCCGACATCACCGCCAACCTCAGACGCACCCTTGATTGAACCAACTGCCGCTTGTTTAGCTGCCTTGCCTGTATCACCACCGACTTCAAATACAGCTTCAATTGAGCTTGCGACAACCTGCGCAGCGCCGTCCGCGACAGACTTCCCACTCTGCACAACGGCTGCTACAGCTCCACTGACCGCATCTGAAACAACATCAAGTGTAGATGTTGTTACATCACCTGCGCTCTTGACTGTATCCATAATAAGTTTCTTTGTTTCATCACGAAGCGCAGCTACTACATCGGCAGCTTGTCCAATAACATTATTAATAGAGTTTTTTATACTCTCTCCAATACTGGTTAACATGATCTTCACCTCCTTTCATTAGAAACTCTTTACGAACCGCCCTTGGGCGAGTGAGTTTCTAGAGTTTCTTATGTCCGCCTAGATTCGCTCTTCGAGCCGTGTTCGTATAGAACTGAAAAGGCGAGAAGTAAGAATAGGCGGACGCCCTTTAAACTTTTACCAGAATAGCATGCACAGAATTGTTTTGACTAGGGGTAATTTTGATCCTGAGGTTATCCGAGATAATCTTTGAGCTTATTGCCGCGTGAAGGATGCCGCAGCTTCCGTAGAGCCTTGGCTTCAATTTGTCTTATCCGTTCGCGTGTTACCGAAAACTTGCGTCCAACTTCCTCCAAGGTCTTTGATTTACCATCATTAATACCATATCGCTCTTCAAGCACACGCCTCTCACGGTCAGATAATGTGTTTAAGATTTGATCCATGTGGTCTTTTAAAAGCTCCCGTGAAGCAGACTCAAGTAATGTCGGTGCTGATGAATCATAGACAAAATCTCCAAGCCTGCTATCCTCCTCATCACCAACAGGAGCCTCAAGACTTGCCGGATTTTGGGAAATTTTAATGATCTCAAGTGCTTTTTCAGGATCAATATCAAGTACCTTTGCTACTTCTTGAGGTGTTGGTTCCCGTCCAAGCTCCTGCATGAGCTTGCGGGATGTTCTAAGAAACCGGTTGATATTTTCAACCATGTGGACAGGAATACGTATTGTCCGTGCCTGATCGGCAATTGCTCTGGTAACTGACTGGCGGATCCACCATGTCGCGTAGGTTGAAAATTTAAATCCCCTTCTCCAATCGTATTTTTCAACAGCCCGGATAAGCCCCTGGTTGCCTTCCTGGATCAGATCCAGAAGCGATAATCCCCGGCCAATATATTTTTTAGCAATTGAGACGACTAATCGCAGGTTAGAATTGATAAGAATCTTTTTTGCCTCCCTCTCTCCTTTTTCGACACGTTTTGCAAGTGAAATCTCCTGATCAAAATTCAAAAGTGGAATTCTCCCTATTTCTTTTAAATACATCCGCACCGGATCTGAGACTGTCCCTTCGGTAAGGACAGTCAATGCTTCAAGCTCCCGCTCCAATACCTCAATTGGCTGATGGGCTTCCTGTGCGCTGTCAACACTTTCAAATACGTCAACATTTGCACGCAAAAGCTTGCTGTAGAGGCTATCTAGCTCCTCGATATGATCCTCAGGCCTGGTAAATATAGAAAGGATCTCATCCTGGGTGATATAGCCCCGTTTTTTTGCCGACTCAACAATATCAGAAAGCATATTGGTGAGTTTTCTCGTCGTCATAATACTTATTTTACCACAGATAAGAGCTTTTTCCCTATTTTATCGAGATTTGCTAGGCTTTAACTATAAGCGATGATAACTGAGAGAGAGTCGCATCCTCATCCTTTGATGATCCTTCTGATAGATGCTGTATTTTTCTTCTTGCGTAGAGTTTTTCCAGCGCGGAAATAACCAGCAGCATCTCATGCCGAAGGTGTTCTTCTGAAGTGAAGAGAGGAAGTGGATAAAGAAGGCCAATGTTAAAAGTCTCAACAAGTTCTTCTGGAATACCGGCTGCGTCTTTCCCGCTTATAATATGGCTATCTTTTTCTGAAAAAAGATGCGTCAGAAGCTTCTGCGTTGCACGCTGCGCATCGATAAGCGGAGACAGAGTTTTTTTTGCTTTATCAATAATGTCCTCTGACATATGCACCTGCAGAAAAAGAGCCAAAAGATATTCCTCAAGCAATTCTTCCCGTGACCTCTTGTGCTTTTTTACCGGAATGGTGGTAATTTTTTCCTGCTTGTTCAATTTCTCTTCCTCCTTGACAATGCTTTCGTACGATGTACCAAGCATTGTACTTATCTTACGAAGGTAGTGCTCTTTGACAATTTCATTTTGGATTGTTGTTAAAAGAGGGAGAAGTGTGTCAGCAATGGCCCGCTTCTTCTCAACAGTCGAAACACCATATTTTTCAACTGTACGCTCTAAAAGATAGTCATACACACTTCCATGGTGGGCAACTGATTTTTTAAATCCTGTGTTATCATTTCTTATTGCCTCATCCGGATCCTTTCCGCCTGGAAAAGAAACGACATGAATAACCATCTGCTGTTTTTCAAGAAGCGGGATGCTCCGGCATATTGCCTCATACCCTGCTGCGTCATCATCAAAACAAAGCACGGCCCTTTTGGCAAAACGGGAAAGAAGCTGTACTTGATTTTGCGTTAATGCGGTTCCTTTTATGCCTATGACATTGGTGATCCCTTCTCTAAAACAGGAAATCACATCAAACTCTCCTTCAACGAGTATTGCCTCGTCAGCTTTCTTCACAGCGTCGAGGCTTTTATGGAAACCGAAAAAAACATCTCCTTTGTGATAGACAAGCGTGTCCCGTGTATTTATGTATTTTGGTATAACACTATCAGTAATACCACGGCCTGAAAAACCAAGAATGTTTCCTCTATGGTCAGTCAGAGGAAACATAATGCGGTTGGTAAAAAAATCAACAATGTGCTGGCCTCTTCTGACCGCAAGACCTGCTTCAAACAAATCATCTGCCGAGTACTTTTTTTTACGGACTAGATATGACACAAGGCCGTTGCCGCTTACCGGCGCAAATCCTACCGCAAATGTACGTATGAGTCGGTCATCAACATTTCTCTTCGCAAGATAAGAGAGCGCCTGTTTCCCCGCACTGTGTTTTGTAAGAACATAATGATAATATTCTGATGCTATTTTATTCAGCGCGTAGATCGTATCTTTCTTTGATGACGTGGCGGCAGAAAAAGTAGATTGAACAAGGGTGACACCTGAACGCTTGGCAAGAAACCGCAAGGCCTCAGGAAACTCCATGCGCTCATATTCCATGAGAAACGTATAACAATCACCGCCTTTTGAACACCCGAAACAATGCCAGATTTGTCGTTCCGGAGAAATAACAAATGACGGGCTGTCTTCTTTGTGAAACGGGCACAAGGCCTTAAAATTCCTACCTGCCTTTTTAAGTGATAAGAACTCACTTATTAAGGCAACAATATCTGTGCTCTCCCGCACTTGGGCAACCTGATCCATATAACCTCCTGGGTATTGTAGCATTTCAATAAAATAGTGTCACACAAAAATTCTTACAAAACTCTTACAGATTTATTAACAAAGGATGCTGGAAGAAGCACGAAACAAGATCGACTCGCTTGGCATCTATTTTAGAGGCATGCAACGACGACACGACATCGGCAGATCTATGATAAAATAACTTCTTATGGCACAAGAATCTATTACCTATACATCTGTTGGTATCAACTACGAGGCAATGGATCCTCTCAAACGGCTTGCCCAACAACAAGCAAAAGAAACCTCTGTAAATATTGAGCGGTTTGGTTTCCAGGTTGTTGAGCTTAGCCGGGGAGAATCAGCATTTATCATCGACGAGGGAGACAGGTACTCAGCACATGTTATCGAAGGCTTGAGGACAAAAAATT